>JAFZDP010000045.1 GCA_017561155.1 Bacteroidales bacterium
CCAAAGCGAAGCAGCCAAAGAATTATTGAAGAAGGAGTATGACTTGAGTTTCATAACGGTCGAGGAGGTAAAGAGAGAAAAAGATTTAGAGAATGCTTTGGCCAATAATATCACGAGATTTCTTCTGGAATTAGGGCGAGGATTCTCCTATGTGGGTAGACAAATGGAATTGCAGATGCCCGGTGGTCAGACATTTTTCCCCGACTTGGTGTTCTACCATATACCTCAGCACAGATATGTGGTTGTAGAATTGAAAGCCGTAAAGTTTATTCCGGAGTTTGCCGGTAAACTCAATTTCTATGTTACGGCTGCAGACAAGTTGTTGCGTGGCGAGGGGGATAACCCTTCCGTAGGTCTGCTTATTTGTAAATCCACGGATAAAACTATTGTAGAATGGTCGTTGCAAGATATTCAAAAACCTTTAGGAGTTGCTTCGTATCAGTTACAAGAGGTGGTTGAACGTACTATTGCAGAATTGGAAAATATAAAAAAGTATGACAATGAAGAAATATAGATTGTGAAAACGGATAACTCATCATTCAAAACTGCCATACTTTTACCCCAAAACTATGGCAGTTTTGATGGCTAAACCGCATAGTTTTTATTTCTGTACCGCAACGAAAAACCGACTGCATAGGTAGACAAAAACACCTTGCCGATTTACACTATACTACCATGCTTGCGATACCCTATTGTGCGGCAAACGACAATAGGGTATGACGACTTTGGTGCTATACTGTCGTTATTGGGACAATATTTTCGCTTATTGTTTTGCGTATGTGCAATAAATTGTGTAACTTTGCAAGTCGAAATTTCAAGCAAAATACAAAGGATAGCTTCTATATTTTGCTTGATGTGATAAATAATTTTTTTAGAACTTATCTTCTTAAATGTAGATATAAGAGAATTAATCATAGAGCTGTTTATGGACAATAAAGAAAAATTGGATCTTTATAAAGAATTCATAGAAAAATGTACCAATTCTACTAAAAGTGTAGGTAATTATATTGATTTTAAACTCCTTGATGAAATAATAGGTAGGCGGTATAGAAGTGAATTGTTTACAAAATTAATAGATTGTGATGACCCTGATTTTTTACAAAAAATTTGTGACGATCTGGATGAATTGGGTTCTTTTGAAGAATTCAAGGGGAAAACTAATGAAGGTAAGAATTTTAGGGAAATAGGAAATGGACAATATCGTAATGCTCTTTTAACTTACATAAGATTTTTGAGAGCTATAAAATTGCTGGGAAAATATTATCCCGTAACAGAAAAGCCATTAGAGCTAAAGTTTATTAAATCTACTGTACGTGAAAGTTTTATCAAATATTGGAACATTATTGATCAGCACGGTGCTCAGTTTGAGTTATATGTAAATAAGTTTGAATCAGTCTTAAATGAAGAAATTAAAAAACTCAAAATAGGAGTTTCTGATGTATTTGAAATAGTTGATTATAAACAATATGTTCTAATGCTTGATAAGATTATATCAAATAATGCTGAATTGTCATATTTAAATGATGCTAACGGACCTGATGGAGCAAAATATTACATATGGTCAACTAGTAGACATTATAGAAATTACCTAAACATTCTTGCTGTCAGTGATTTCTTTGATGTAATTAGAGAAGAAAAGAATAAAATAGTTTCAAGATTTTCGCAAAGTGTAGGTTTTGATAAAAAACTCCTTACAGCCATGCGAACAAAACCATTCTTGTTGCTTGCCGGTATTTCGGGAACCGGTAAAAGTCGTATAGTTAAGCAAATGGCATTTGAAAGCAGCCCCAATATAGATCAGCTTCGTTCCGATAAAACAAGTCCCGGTAACTATCAGTTGATAGAGGTTAAACCCAATTGGCATGATAGTACTGAAGTACTTGGTTACGAAAGTGCCATTACCAACAAATACATAGTTACTCCGTTTGTAAAGTTTCTTGTAAAAGCAATGTGCTATCCCGAAGTGCCATTCTTTGTGTGTATGGACGAAATGAATCTTGCTCCCGTTGAGCAATATTTTGCAGAATTTCTTAGCGTGCTGGAAAGTCGCAAACTCGTCGATGGCACAATAACAAGTGAGCCACTTATTAAAGCTGATGTCTTCCAAAAATATGGATTTGGAAATGAAAATATCTTTGATTTATTGGGCTTGAAGCGTGTTCCCTGTTCGTTGTCTGAGATCGAATCTGTAATGTTGGGCGGTTCAAGTGCAACAAGTGAATATTTTGAAAAAGAAGACATTGTTGATAAACTGAAAAGAGAAGGACTTCGCATACCAAGCAACTTGATAGTGGTGGGAACAGTGAATATGGACGAGACCACACATCAATTCTCTCGCAAAGTTATTGACCGTGCCATGACTATAGAAATGAACATAGCAGATAGCAAAGAACCATTCAATAATTTCTTTGCAGGAAGCAATGACTTGGATTATCCAGGTACACCTTTGCCTAAAGATCTTTTCTTACCAACAGTAGTGCAAGCGAATGAGGCATTGGATAAGTTGAGCGAAGATGATAAAAAATACTTGGTTGAAAAGATTCCAACTTTGCTACACCGTTTAAATAGTGCCTTGAATGGTACGCCGTTTAAGATTGCCTATCGTGTTCAAAATGAATTGGTCCTTTATTTCTACGAGCTTCGCAGAGAGGAAAAAGATGTTCCTGCTGAAGAATTGCTTGCTCGGGCAATGGATGCAATACTTATGCTGAAAGTGCTTCCTCGTATTGAGGGAGATGAAGAATTGCTGGAAAAACCTCTTAAGGCACTTGCTGACTTTACTGCAAACTACAATCAGTCTCATGCAAAGGTAAAGGGAATGCAAAGCCGATTAAATGCTCACTTTACAAGTTTTTGGCCTTAATAGCAATGGAAGTTCTTCATTTTGTAAGCACCGATGGTGTAGTGGAAATAAAAGCAGTAACAACTGCCGACCTAGAATGGTTATGGCAACGCTTTGCAAGCCGGGTTGCTAACGATAAGGCCGGCAAATACTGCGATTATGCTTCAACATTGCAAGGCAGTTTAAAACTTGAATTGCCTATAACTTTGGAAAAACCATTGCAGAAGGACACAATGGAGTGGAAATCGTTGCCACCTGTGTTTTACGAAACAACTACCTATAATTTTACACTTAGGTTTAAGGGATTGGCTGAGCCTCCCTTGGTGCTACACAAACTTAAAGAAGTTCGCGACCTTTTTACCTTGGTGGATACCAACAAAGATAGTGGCGACTACATAATAACTGCTCCGTTGAGTTTCTTGAACGAGCCGGGGTTGTTTAATCTTTCGTTTCGTTATACTCTGAAAAGTGGAAAAACAAAAACAGATACACTGTCATTTCGTGTCGTTTCGCCAAAACTTGATACGAAAGATGACTATATGCACATTTTGAATGAGATAAATGCCGAATACAATGAAATAGTGTATCAATATCTCACAAAGACTGTGCAAAATCTATCTCGTGGCGGTCGCACAAGTAACGACATTGTGTGGCTGTCTATTTTCAAAAATGTAGTGGAAAACTACATAAAGGCAGTTAATTATATTGTAAACCGCCCTCATTTGCGTAAGACAAAAGAGGTGCATTATAGTAAAGCCGACCGAATTAAGCGATGGACTCCTCAAATGGCTCATAAGTATGCCCAAAGCGAGAAACAAGAAACTCTTGATAAGGATTATTTCCGTCACGAACTGACTATTAATACTCATAATACTCGCGAAAATCGTTTTGTAAAGTTTTCGCTTGATCGTATAAGTCACAGACTTGAAAGAGTGTTTGCAGGCTTGAAGCAAAATGATGAAATAACAGTAGAAGAACTTGAAACGCTTGAAAACTACAATAATAAATTGCGTAAATTTTCAAATTCGCCATTGTTTCGCAGTTTGAAAGCCGAACCTTTGCGTTCTGAAAGTATGGTCTTGCAAAAACGTTCAGGTTATGCCCAAGTGTATCGCTATTGGTTGATGTTGCAAAAAGGTATTGAGTTGTATGAGGGAAGCACTCAGATAGGAGTTCGCCCGGTATGGGAACTTTATGAACTTTGGTGCTTTTTGAAAATGCGTAAAATGGTGGCTAATATTTTGGGCTTGCAGTTTGGTAATGCTGATGATATTACCGAAACACCAATGCCTATGATAGAACCATTTGCCGAAAATACTCGAGAACATACGGTTTATTATCATCACGGAGATGAAACTGTTAGACTTCATTATCAACATACATACAATCGGACAAGTGGCGATGTGCATACTGCCACCACAGACAACCGACCAGATATTGTGCTTACAATTAAAAAGCCTGATGGTTTTGAATTGACCTACCTTTTTGATGCAAAGTATCGTGTGTGTGATGATAGTGAGTTTACAAAATCAGATAAAGACGAAATAAATACACTAAAAGCAGCCGATTATCCGCCAACTGACGCAATCAACCAAATGCATCGCTATCGTGATGCAATATACTACGGAGATGAGATTAATAATGTACGTCAACATTCAGCCAAAGAAATTATTGGTGGATATATTTTGTTTCCGGGTAGAGGCGATGACGACGCCATACGAGAAAGATACTTCTACAAAAGTATTGAAACAGTGAATATCGGAGCATTCCCGTTGTTGCCTGACCATACAAACCCTGATAATGAAGGTACGTTGCTGTATAATCATTTGAAAAAGATTCTTACAGAGCAATCGGCATACGAACAGATTCGAGATTCAATTCCACAACATGGACTTGTATATTCTCCTATTGTGGCAGATAGTAATGAGCTAATACTTGTAGGCTACTATAAGGCAGTATATAAAGATATATATTTAAATAATAAACTCTATTATGTTCCGGCCGGATTGGGTAAAGGTTCTATCAATCTTGTTAGTGGCTTCGAGCATACAAAATATTTGCTCCTATATCATGACAAAGAACGGTTATTACTGGAATTGTCGGGCAATGGCCCTAAGTTCTACACGGCAAAAACTTTGCAAGGTATGGGGTTCCAACCAAGTGGAGAGTACTATCTTGGTTTTGAAATCAAATCGACAAACCCAATAGAAATAGAAGGACTTGATATTTATAAACTAGACCTTTTTAGTAAAAGAAAACAAAGTTTCCGTCCATATTTTACAACGATAAAGAATTTGAAGGAAGGTAAAATATAAAGGCAACTTCTAAAAATTCCACGTTATACGAAATATTGTCGTGCGATAAAAGAACTTTTGCGTGGTTTGCATTGGGGTATGTAAGCTGCCTTTTGTAAAATTATTCAATTTATCTTGTCTGTATGAGATAAATTGTTTAACTTTGCAAATTGAAATTTCAAGCAAAATAGTAAAGGAAGGTTTTCTGTTTTGTAGTAAATGAATTTTTATAACTTGCCAAAACATCTTAATATAAATAACATGTTGGAGTTGATAGGAAAATATAACAAGAATTGTAAAGTTTACAACGATGATGTGGAATGTGCTGCCCTTGGCACTATCTGCAATATCCTCAATATAAAAGAACATGCCGATGTGCCTATTAGAATTATGCCTGATGTGCATGATGGCAAAGGTATCGTTATCGGTTTTACACAACCATTGACTAATGCCGTTTGTCCAAGTCATGTTGGTGTTGACATTGGATGTACTGTTGATATGTACATTACAGACAAAAAAGTAAACGCCGACGAGTTTCCTATCATTAACCATAGAATTAAGCAGAAGATTGCATTTGGCATGGAGCTTGCACCCAAAAAGAGCTACGAAGAGAAAGATTTGTATAAGTTTTTGAGAACATACTATGACAAAGCTCGAAGATCTTGGCCCGAAATGATTAATGATATTTATATAGACGAAGACTATATATACGAAATATGTACAAAGATAGGCATAGACTTAAAACGTTTCTATTATGCCCTTGGCACAGTGGGTGGCGGAAATCACTATTGTGAAATAGGAGAGAAAGATGGCTGTTACACATTTTCTATACATTGCGGTTCGCGCAATTTTGGTAAGAAAATATGTGAATATTGGGAAAATGTGGCGAGCGGCAAAACCTACGACAAAAAGAAGTTTAAAGAGCTTTCGGCCGAGATAAAAAAGAATACTCAAGACAAAGCACTTATCCCCGGTCTTATCGAAGAAGCAAAAAAGACGTTGATGACTCGGGACTGCACTCCCGGCTATTTGACCGGTGAAAACATGAAAGGATATATCACCGATATGGTTGTGGCAACGGGATATGCTCTTTTCAATCATCACGTTATTGCCAATATGATAGCAAAAATATTTGATAAAATTTGTGGAGCAAAGGTGGTAGAGCATTTCACATCTATTCATAACTATATTGACTTTGAAGATCACATTATCAGAAAAGGAGCCATCAGAGCATATAAAGATGAAATTATTTTGGTTCCTTTGAATATGAGAGATGGAGTTGCTGTATGTCGAGGACTTGGCAATGAGGATTGGAACTATAGTTGTTCGCATGGTTGTGGAAGAAAAATGTCAAGATCGAAAGCAAAAGAAACATTATTGATGGAGAATTTTGAAGCAGATATGCAAAATGTTTTCTCAACATGTATATCAAAAAACACTATCGACGAGTCGCCGGCAGCTTACAAAGATTCTAATAAAATTCTTGATTTGATTTCAGAAACTTGCGAAGTGCTTTATGTGGTAAAACCTGTTATCAGTATCAAAGACACATCTGAAGCACCATCTTGGAAAAAGAATAAAAAATAGCTGATGGCAACTTTTGAAATTCCACGCTATAGAATTATGATTGACAATAGAAAGAACTTTTGCGTTGCAGTTGCTCAGAAGAGCTAATGCTGAAGTGTTGCTCTTCTTCTTCTTCTTACCAGGAGTATTTCTATTTATTTTTTTGGGGGGAGGATAGCCTGCTGTGATTGGTCAAAAAATGTATTGTAAGGACGAGTCGCAGCACGTCTCTATCGGAAAAATTACGCAAATCACTTGCAAAGCATTTTTTAGAAGTTGTCTAAATTGCCTAAACAAAAAAAACGGTTGAAAATACATTCAGCCGTTTTTTCTCTAAGTTTTCTTTCAATCTTTCAATTATGCAGGGTTGATAGCTCCAACAGGGCATACATCAGCACAAGTTCCACAATCAACACATTTGTCAGCGTCTATGCAATAGATATCGCCTTCAGAGATAGCTCCAACAGGGCATTCGTTTATGCAAGTTCCGCATGCTGCACAATCATCACTAATTTTATAAGCCATTTTTTTAAATGTTTTAGGGTTAATAATCAGTTTGCAAAGATATACATTTTAATTGGTATCGACAACGATTTTGTTATATATATTTTTCAACACTTATAATGGTTTATAGAACAATTAATTATATTTTGGGTTCAATATGTGTTTGCAGTATTATAAGGTGTTTTTTTGTCGAAACTATGGCGTTAAAATGTACTTTTTGGGTGTTTTTACTTCAAGTTTTTAAGCAATTCTCCCATTATTCTTCTAGCCGAACAGCCTTCGTACAATACTTTGTACACTGCCTCTACTATTGGCATACTTATTCCGATGTTGGTTCGTATTTGTTCTATACATTTGGTTGCATAGTATCCTTCTGCCACCATTTTCATTTCAAATTGTGCACCTTTTACCGAATATCCAAATCCAATCATGGCACCGAACGTACGGTTTCGGCTGTGTTGCGAATATGCAGTTACCAACAAGTCGCCCAAATAAGGGAAACGTTCCAATTGTCGGCTGTCCATAGGGTGCATGCTGTTGATAAAAGCGTCCATTTCCTGCATGGCGTTCGAAATAAGGACGGCAAAAAGGTTGTCGCCATATCCAAGACCTTTGCATATTCCTGCCGCAAGGGCGTAGATGTTTTTAAGCACAGCAGCATATTCTATTCCGTGTATGTCTTCCGATACAACAGTTTTTACGTATCTGCATTCTATAAACTCTGCCACAAATTTGGCCAGCTCTTCGTTTTGCGATGCCACGGTAAGGTATGTAAGCTTTTGCTGAGCTGTTTCTTCGGCATGCGAAGGACCGCTTATTATAGATATGCGATTGTAGTCTACATTAAATTTGTCGTGAAAATAATCTGCTACTATTTGGTTTGTTTGTAAAACAATACCTTTGATGGCCGAATGAACGTTTTTGCCTGCAAACATTTCCGGAGTTACTCCTTCTAGCGAATTGTCTAAAAAAGCCGATGGTACAACAAACAACAAGTCGTCCGATTTGGCAATAACTTCTTTTATATCGTTAGAAAAATGGATGCGTTCTACATCGAAATCTACTTCGCTAAGATATACCGGGTTGTGTCCGGTTTCTTTTATACCATCTATTATTTCGGGTTCGCGAATCCACCAATTAATTGTTGTGTTGGGGTGTTCCAAAACTATTTTTGCAACGGCTGTTGCCCAACTTCCACTTCCAAATACTCCTATCATTATATATATATTTATCTATAATCCAGTTATTTCGGCACAAAAGATATAGTGCGAAATATATTGCAAAGTTACGTTATTTATTTGATTTAAAAAAATAATACTTATGTAAGTTTTAATAAATGGTAGTGGAAAGCGGTATAAATACACGTTGGTGTGTCGTAGTAGCTTATCTGCTACAAACGAAACCAATAGAATGAAATAACGAAACGGAGCAAAATGCTTTGCCCGTATAGCAAAACCAAAGTAGGGGATATTTGTTTTTTTATCTATAATTAAAGACAGATATACACATGAAGAAGATTATTTTGTTTGGCATCGTGATTGCCAATTTTGTATTTGTTGGTTGCGACAAACACAAGGAAAAAGTACCATTTGTAGGAGACTATAATGTTAAGATGGATTTGTCGTATGTAGACTCGACATCGGCATATATGCAAATGTATGTTGTTTTGTCGGCAATGGTCGATTCGGGAAACAGCGGCGACCTTATCCCTTATCGAATCTCGTTCGATGATACTGTGTTGAGAAGTTACTATTCGGACAATCAAACATTCTCGTATTCCTACACATATCAAAAGATGGGCAAAGATTATTATTTGTTGGTATTGGACCAACGAGATACCATCGACCTAGAGGTGCGCGATACCGATATGTTGATGATATTTCCTGATAATATGGCCTTTTTGCTTACCAAAGAAAAAAATAAAAGCTGCTCGTAATTGAGCAGCTTTTCATAAAAGTATGAAATTATGAAACGAATTATTCTTGATTATTTTTTTCCATTTCTTCTTTCAAGTTAGCTAAAGCATCGATGTCACCTAGAGTAGTTTTTTCTAGAGTGTCAGCCAATTTTTTAACTGCTTTTTTAGTGTTCTTTTCTTTCTTGTTATCAGCATCTTCAGCAGCAGCTTTTTCATCAGCTATAAGATCTTGGAAAATACGGCTGTGAGAAACAATGATTTTTTTGTTTTCTTTAGAGAATTCGATAACTTTGAAATCTAAAGTTTCGTCTAAGCGAGCTTTAGTTTTGTCTTCTTTATCCAAGTGACGAGTAGGAGCGAAACCTTCAACACCGTATGGTAAAGCTATAACAGCACCTTTGTCAGAAACGTTAGTTATAGTTCCTTTGTGGATAGAGTTTAAAGTGAATATAGATTCAAATACATCCCAAGGATTTTCTTCTAATTGTTTGTGACCTAAGCTCAAACGACGGTTTTCAACATCAACTTCTAATACAATAACTTCGATTTTATCTCCGATTTTTGTAAATTCAGCTGGGTGTTTGATTTTCTTAGACCAAGAAAGGTCAGAGATGTGGATCAATCCGTCAACACCTTCTTCAAGTTCTACAAATATACCAAAGTTAGTAAAGTTGCGAACGATAGCTTCGTGTTTAGAGTTTACCGGATATTTAGCAACGATAGCTTCCCATGGATCTGGAATAAGTTGTTTGATACCCAACGACATTTTGCGTTCTTCGCGGTCAAGAGTTAAGATAACTGCTTCAACTTCGTCGCCAATGTTCATAAAGTCTTGAGCCGAACGTAAGTGTTGCGACCATGACATTTCAGAAACGTGGATCAAACCTTCAACACCTGGAACAACTTCGATAAATGCACCGTAGTCAGCAATAACAACAACTTTACCATTGATACGATCACCAACTTTCAAGTCAGCATTCAATGCATCCCATGGGTGTGGAGTTAATTGTTTCAAACCTAAAGCTATGCGACGTTTTGTTTCGTCGAAGTCAAGGATAACAACATTGATTTTTTCGTCCAAGTGTACGATTTCTTCTGGGTGGTTGATACGACCCCAAGAAAGATCTGTGATGTGGATAAGACCGTCAACGCCACCCAAATCGATGAATACACCGTAAGAAGTGATGTTTTTAACGATACCTTCCAATACTTGACCTTTTTCTAGCTTAGCGATGATTTCAGCTTTTTGTGCTTCAATTTCGTCTTCGATAAGAGCTTTGTGAGAAACAACAACGTTTTTGTATTCGTGGTTGATTTTAACAACTTTGAATTCCATTGTTTTGTCTACAAATACATCGTAATCGCGGATAGGTTTAACGTCGATTTGAGAACCAGGTAAGAATGCTTCAATATTATCAAATACGTTTACGATAAGACCGCCTTTAGTGCGAGATTTAACGTAACCGGTAATAATTTCTTGCGATTCGTAAGCTGCATTAACTCTTTCCCAAGATTTTAAGATACGTGCTTTTTTGTGAGATAATAAAAGCTGACCGTTTGAATCTTCTTGGCTTTCTACATAAACTTCAATTTTATCGCCTGCTTTAAGTTCAGCATTGTATTTCAATTCTGATGCAGGAATAACTCCGTCTGACTTGAATCCGATGTTTACTACTACTTCTCTTTCGCTGATAGAAACAATAGTTCCTTCGATAATGTCTTGTTCAGTTATTTGATTGAATGTTTTTGCGTAAGCTTCTTCTAATTTTGTTTGTTCAGCTTCCGAATAAAGGGTTGTTTTTTTTCCGATCGAGTTCCAATCGAAATCTTCTAGTGGTTTGATGTTTTTTAAATCCATCATTTTTTCTTTTTGTAACTGCTTACTCAGTTGGGTTAAACTTATATTTATTTTAATCGATGTATTTAATTTCCAATTTATTAGTAAGAATAACGGCCATCAAATACAATTTGCAAAGGTATAACTTTTTTTTGAATTGTACAAATTTATTTTCAAACAGATAGGTAAAATAGAGGTGTTTGTTGTGCTGAAAGTGTTTTGCCAATGTTTTTATCCTGCTTATTTCTGCCCAATTTATAAGCAACATTGGTATTGTATTTCGTTTGTGGATATACCTTCGAAGTTTACTATTGGCAGGGGAGGGGAGTATTGTTGAGTGTATAAACGACAAAAGTTTCCTTTGGACCCAAAGGAAACTTTTGCTTTCTGATTGTATATAGCTTATGGTGAAAAAGACTATATCACTATGTTAAGTCCGAAAAAGAATCGGAACGATTTCCCATCAACAATGTATATATCGGACACATAGTCGAACAAGGTGTAGACTTGCACTGCCGAAAGTAACGACATGCTGAAACCTATACCGGGATTTAGAAAATCGTTGAAGTTGTGTATGCTGTTGCAAGCCATAATTTCGAACCAATTCCATAGATTAATATTGATACCAGCAGTAACAGATTGGAAATAGTTGAACTTGTTCTTTTCTCCGCGATACATCAAGCTTGCACTAAGAATTTTGTTTAGGTCGTAAGTACCGGATAGGTTTATCTTCCAAGGTATAGTTTCCCAATATCCTGATGCGTTGGTGTCTATTTGGTATTGTGTGAATTCTGTAATGATAGAATCGGCCATTGTCGAGAAAAATTCTCCGTTATATTGTCCGTCTACTATTAAATGATCCCACGACAAACCTTCGAAAGTAAAACTAGCACCGCCATTTTCAGGTTTCAATTCTACTATGTTGGATTGCCAATGAATTGCACCTAAGTCAAGTAAACTTACCGCTACCGATAGGTTCTTATTTAATTGGTATTTAGCACCAATGTCGAAAGCCATACCCCAATTTCGAGGTATTAGATTCATCATATCGGCAGTCGAGTTAAGGTTAAGTTCAAAGTTGTCGCTGTCAAAAATAGCTGCTGTCGGTACCGGCAAAGACATACGCACATGGTAATCCATGTTTACACCCAATGAGTTTAAGTTTGGATCGGTTTCCAAATCGATACGGGTGTCGGTAGTGGTTATATTCAATAGTCCCAACAATGCTTTTGCACGAACTCCTATAGTAAGGTTTTCTCCGAATGTTCTACCATATCCTACTGCCACCTCAAAATACGAGTTGAGCGAAAGCAAATCTTGGTCGATAAGAGTAAGGGTACGACCATATCCATTTTCGTCTACGTTACCATCGGCAATAAAACGAAGTACATCTTTAGGTAAACCTAATTGAAAATTGTTTTTTAGTTGGGTTCCTATCGTTAAAAAACCATGTTTGGTTTTAAAACCGCTACCCATAATGCCGATATTTAAATCTAAACCTATTTCGTTTTTGCGTTCAAGGGCTTCTAATATTCCATCTGTATTAAGTAGTGTAATATTTTCTCCATTGTCGGTAGTTCGTACTAGAAACACATCGTTGAACGATAGTGGAAAATCGAAGTTTAAGTTTAAGTTTGGAAATGCTACATACATTTTGTCATTCACAAAGAATGCAGGGTTCAT
Source organism: Bacteroidales bacterium (assembly GCA_017561155.1). GTDB lineage: Bacteria > Bacteroidota > Bacteroidia > Bacteroidales > P3 > HGM05376. The sequence goes on from JAFZDP010000045.1 coordinate 12,645, forward strand.
CGCATTTACCTGTGGTATATGTTTGGAATTGTATAGCAAACTACTCATTTGTGCTTGTGCCGACAAGCCGATGAATATACTTGTTAAAACTATTAATATTATTTTCTTCATGATAAATTCTCCTTTAAACAAACATTAGAAATTAATACCTAAATCGAAATTTGTAGATACGACAGGATGAACAATAGCACCTAAACGTAATCCTAAACCATCGTTTTTGCGTACTGTTACTACTTGCGTCCCGTTGTTGGCTGTATAAAAGTAAACAGACATTTCTATGTGTTTTGCACTATTGTATAATTCTACTTTGTCCGAACTAAATGGAACTTCAACGATATTTACTTTAGGTTTTGAAACACATCCGTTGGCATCAACTTGCGCCGATTCTATAGTGAAATTTCCATTTTCCGAGTTGAAGAAAGAACACAACTTGTTGTGGTTCTCATCGGTGAAATTCAAACCGATGTTAATTTCGAATGGTAATTTGTTCGTTATTTCTAGTATGAATTTAGAGTCGTCTATTTTTATCTCGTCAAGATCTAGTCCAAGTTCAAAGTTTACGGTGTCTTGGAAAAATATGCCGGGAGTAGAACCCGAAAGGTAAACTTCCAAGTCGAAATAGAAGTTAAGGTCTATCTCATCAGGTAGTGTTTCTACTATATCGGTAGACACTTGCGAAAGATCTATTTCTATCTCAAGGCTATAAAAGAATTTTTTAGGACGTTCGTTTACCAAATCAGATAGCGACAATTTGTTTAATATATTGGTGCGTTCTTGGTGTATGTTGTTTATATCTAATTCGTCAATATTGTAAATCTCGCTAATGCTACCATCCGAACGTTGCATTTTGAACGAAAGATTTCTTATCAATAATGGTATTTGTCCGAAGTGGCTTTTTGATAGGCAATCTAACGAAAGGAATACTTGTCCGATAGAGAATTGCAAACTATCCATTCCTATCTTTTCGAATATATCTATATTTAATTCACCTTCTATGGTGTCGCCAATTATCGATGATTTTGTTAGCGAAGTTGTATTTATCAATGTTTGCATTGAATCGGAATAGGTGATTATAACTTCGTCATTTTCTCCAAATTTGATGTACGATTGAGTTTCGCCCAAAAGTCCTAATAAACTTTCGATATCAATTTCGGTGTTTATTAATGGTGCTCCTATTATTGGATCAATTTCTACTTGTATTGGATTTTTAAGGGCATCAAGGTCGCCTTCTTTATAACAAGAATTGAAAAATATTAGCAAAATACTTACCAATAATAATGTATATTTTCGTGTATTCATACTGTTTATGTGTTTGTTACTATAATAATGAATGTATTTTAATTACTTACAAATATACAGATATTTTGTGAATATTTGATTTATTTTGAAAAAATATTCGTTAAAGTTTGAATTTCAGCAATGGAAAAAGAAGGTTCTTGTGGGATGGTAAGAATTGCTTGGTTGGAAAGGATAAAAAAAGAGAGTGAATATTGGGTCCACTCTCTTTTGTGTTTATTTACTAAACATTACCTGCATTTTCAAATTGGTGTTGCTCTTCTTCCAACGACCAAATGCAGTAGTCGGCTTGGCGTAATATATAATGGAATAGTTCCATCTTTTGATTCAAGTCGCTCAAGTTCGACAATTCGTTCATCAAATTATCTATTTTTTCTTTCAATTCTATGTCCATAGTATAAAGTTTTAAAGTGTTACTTTTTATATAACTACGTTTATTATCTTTTTAGGCACAAAGATAACTTTCTTAGGTGTTTTGCCGTCCAACCATTTTTGAGCATCTGCATTTTCCATTATAATATCCTTAACTTCGTCGGGAGTAAGTGTTACAGGAAGCTCTAGCATGAAACGAGTTTTTCCGTTGAATGATACAGGATAGTTAAACGTATTTTCAACAAGTACACTCTCGTCGCATATAGGGAACGACGCTGTTGTAATGCTGGAAGTGTTGCCTAACAAATTCCAAAGCTCTTCGGTTATGTGCGGTGCAAAAGGCGAAATAAGTATAGCCAATGGGCTAAGTATTTCTCTCTTGTTGCATTTTAAACTACCAAGTTCGTTTACACATATCATAAATGTACTTACAGAAGTGTTGAACGAGAAACGTTCAATATCATCGGTAATCTTCTTGATGGCTTGGTGTAAAAGTTTAAGTTCGGCTTTTGTAGCAGGTTCAGAGCTTACTTCAAATTCGTTTTTCTCGTTGTGGTACAAACGCCATAATTTTCTGATAAAACGGAATACCCCTTCTATACCATTGGTATCCCAAGGTTTTGCTTGTTCTATCGGACCAAGAAACATTTCGTATAGTCTGAGAGTATCGGCACCATATTTTTCAATTAAATCGTCCGGGTTTTGAACATTGAACATCGATTTCGACATTTTTTCTACTTCCCAACCGCATACATATTTACCATCGCTTTCTGTTACAAACTGTGCATTTGCAAATTCAGGACGCCACATCTTGAACTTTTCTGTATCCAATATGTCATTGTCTACAATGTTTATGTCAACATGTATAGGAGTGGTAAATTGTTCGCGACCTTCTATATTCTTCGATACAAAAAGGTTGTTTTTGTCGATGTTTTTATAGCTCGAAATGTCGTGGAATTGAGCCATCTTGTCAAGGTCGTTTACTCTATACACAAAGTTGGAACGTCCTTGTATCATTCCTTGGTTTATAAGTTTTTGGAAAGGTTCTTCTTTTACACAAAGACCTATGTCGAATAGGAATTTATTCCAGAAGCGGCTGTATATTAAGTGTCCACTGGCATGTTCGGCACCACCAACATACAAATCTACATTTTGCCAATAGTTTACTATATCTTTGTCAAAGTAGGCTGCATTGTTTGTTGGGTCCATATAGCGTAGGTAGTATCCACTCGAACCGGCAAAGCCTGGCATAGTGCTAAGTTCTAATGGGAATATAGTTTCGTTATCTATTTTAGAGTTTTCTACTACTTCTTTGTTTACAGTATCCCAAGCCCATTTGGTAGCGTGTCCCAATGGTGGTTCTCCGCTTTCGGTAGGTAAGAACTTGTCGATGTTTGGTAATTGTAATGGAAGTGCTTCTATATCTATAGGGAATGGCATTCCATCTTTGTAGTAGATTGGGAATGGTTCGCCCCAATAGCGTTGACGGCTAAATATAGCATCACGCAAACGATAGTTTATCTTTCTGGTACCGATCTTGTTTTCTTCCAACCAATTTATAAGAGCTTTGATAGCTTCTTTTACGTCCATTCCGCTTATAAAACCGGAATTTATGCAAGTGCCGGCTTTACTGTCCTTGCTTTCTGTCCATGTTGAAGAGTCTTCGGCTTCTTCTCCGTTAGGAACCACTACCTGGCGTATAGGGAGGTTGAAGTGGCGAGCAAATGCAAAGTCTCTGCTGTCGTGAGCAGGTACGGCCATTATAGCTCCTGTTCCATAACCTGCCAATACATAGTCAGAAACCCAGATAGGAATTTCTTCATTTGTAAGAGGGTTGGTAGCATAAGCTCCTGTAAATACCCCTGATACTTTTTTAACTTCGGCTTGGCGTTCGCGTTCCGAACGATTCTTTGCCCAGTTAAGATAATTTTCTACTTCTTCTTTTTGTTCCGGAGTAGTTATATCCATTATCATTTCATGTTCAGGACATAATACCATGAATGTCACACCAAAAATAGTGTCGGGACGTGTGGTAAATATCTCAAACTTTTCTGTGCTATTCTTTAATTCAAAGAATACTGAAGCACCTTCGCTTCGGCCTATCCAGTTGCGTTGTATTTCTTTTAAACTGTCGCTCCAGTCCACTTGTTCCAAGCCATCCAGTAAGCGTTGCGAGTAGGCTGTAATTCTTAGCGACCATTGTCTCATAAGTTTTCGTTCAACAGGGTAGCCACCTCTTACAGATAAACCACCTACAACTTCATCGTTAGCCAATACTGTTCCTAATTGTGGACACCAGTTTACAGGAATGTCAGCCAAGTATGCTAAACGATAGTTCATCAATACTTGTTGTTTTTCTTTGTCGCTGTAAGCGTTCCATTCTTCGCCAGTGAACAATAATTCTTCGCTGCAAGCAACATCAAGACCTTTCGAACCTTGTTTTGCAAATACTGCTTCTAGTTCGGCTATTGGTCTGGCTTGGTTAGCTTGGTTGCAATAGTAACTGTTGAAAAGTTGTATGAATGTCCATTGTGTCCATTTGTAGTATTGAGGGTCACAAGTTCTTATTTCTCTGTCCCAGTCGTAGCAAAAACCTATTTTGTCCAATTGTTCGCGGTAGCGAGCAATGTTCTTTTCTGTAGTTATAGCAGGGTGTTGTCCTGTTTGGATTGCATATTGTTCTGCAGGCAATCCGTAAGCATCGTATCCCATTGGGTGAAGCACATTAAATCCTTTTAGGCGTTTGTAGCGTGCAAATATATCGCTAGCAATATAGCCAAGAGGGTGACCAACGTGCAAACCTGCTCCCGATGGATAAGGAAACATATCTAATATGTAAAATTTAGGTTTATCGCTTGAATTTGGAGTTTTGTAAGTGTTGTTTTTTTGCCAATAGGCTTGCCATTTAGGCTCAATTTCGGTAAAATTGTAATCCATACGTATTATGTATTTATACTGTGTGTCTATTACTTTTTCTTCGCTCTGTTTTGCATCAGAGTATTTTGGTTTATTGTTGTGTTATAGAACTTCTGTATGATAAAACTATTTGGTTGTTGTCTTAAAAAACAATGTTCATAACCATTTATGTATTATGAACATTGTTTCGATATTATTTGTTTTTATTCATCTTCTTCTAAGTCTAAATCAATGTCGTCGTCATCTAACATTCCACCTTGTATTTCAAATAGTAGTTCTTGAAGTTCTTCCATTGTTATAGTATTGCAGTCTTTTGGTATTTCAACTTCGTTTTTCGATGGTTTGTCGAACGATATTGAAGTGGCAATAAGATGCAGATTAATTCCATTGTTTTCTATATCAAACTCTAAAGGTAGAAAAATATTACTATTAGAGTTTAATGGAAATGAAAGTAAAAGATCTGTTGCTACCCAATAAGAAATACTATCGTTGATGTAAACACTTACTGCTTTGTGTCCCAAAATGTCTTTTTCTTTCGAATAGTCTAGTTTGGGTTCAAAGTTGTCAGTTGTTTCAGTTGGTATAGGAATGCAAAAACTTCCTAATCCCATCATACTTAAATCCAATTTATTTATAGTTTCATTTGTTTCTTTGTTGTAGTATATGGTAGTTACGTTCATTACGTTGAATGCAACCTTTCCGTCTCTGGCTTTTATGCTTACATTTTTCATAAAATCAGGTATAGTGGCTAATACCTCTTCGCTATTAGGTATACCATTTATACTTAAACTATAAACTACAGAGCCTTCAAACTCTTTGGTTGCTTTGTTTTGTGCATTTGCCGATACAATTCCAAGTAAAGCAAAACAAAATATCGATATAAGTATGCGACGTGTTTTCATAACTATAGCAATGGCTGTGTTTAGTTAGACCAAAAACTACATGTTTAGTAGTTCTATACCTTCTTGAATAGCTTGGATAATACCTTTTAGTTCTTCTTCAGGAAGTTCTTTAAATCCAGCAGGAAGTAGGAATTCAGTATCTTTAAGTTTTTCTTTTTTAATTTCGATAGCACGATAAGATACTTTTGAACCATCTTCAGATGTGATTGTAAATTCTAGAGGAAGACCTCTTAAGCCTTGTAACATAATGAAGTCGTATTCAGGTCCTATTTCGTCGGTATACCAAACTTCAAAACCTTTATCTTCACCTTCGTCGTTGAATATGTGGTAACGTACTTTTTTAGCTGTCCATCCTGCTATTTCTTTTGTTTCACCATCTATGTATTCAAAGTAGAAACCTTCAGTGCAAGGGATTGTAAGGCTATCGATGTCTTTTTGTTCCAATTCGTGTTTGATAAGAATTTTACCATCTCCTTCGTATGGAGAATCCCATACATCGTTAGATTTTAGGTAACCAATATATTGACTGAAATCTTGTGCTGTATAAAACTTTCTGCCTCTTATTAAAATATGAGAACCTTCTGTTTTAAATAAAGCATTATCTTCGTATATTTTCAACGAAACTTCTTGTGTTTTTCCTGCAGCTTCAATATTATATTTTACGCTACCGATAAATTTGTTTTGTGCCGACAATGTTTGAAATGCTAATGCAAATGCGGCAATTGCCAATAATTTGAATGTTTTTTTCATATTGCAAATTCTATTTTATGTTATTAATTACTTTGTATTTATTGTTCTAAACGTTATTTCTTGCATAATCTTGTATGCCTCCAAATTATAAGCCATACCTACCGTTGTTATCCTTTTTGATCTGACTCTTGTTGGGTTGCATACACAATTTTGCAACTTGCAAAATTAGTAAAACTATTTGATATGGCAAAATTTTTCTTTCGTCGAGGGTTTAATTTTTTAATATTTAGCAGTAGAATAATTTATTTGATGCTCTGAAACCGGTTGTTGTCTATATTATATAATTGTATCTAACTTAATGTTATTGACGTAAGTTCTTCCTATTAAAGAACAATTTAGAGCGGTTTTCGATTATTGTTTGTGCCAAATTATTCGTTGATGGATTGTTGTTTTCAATTAATCTGATGTTGATGATATTTTTGTCGGAAATAGTAGGAAAAAAGGTGTAATATCTGCAAAAATAAAAACAAGAGTTGTACTTGTTTGTAGGTTCAACTCTTGTTTTGTTTAAATATTTATTGTTGTCGTTTTTACAATAAGCCACTTTTCTGTGCTACTGCATTGATGCAATTGATGCCATCTATAGCACTCGACATGATTCCGCCTGCATATCCGGCTCCTTCTCCGCAAGGGTATAGGTTTTCTAGCTGCACATGTTCGTAGTTCTCTTTTCTAGGTATGCGAACCGGCGACGATGTTCTACTTTCTACTGCCAATATATTTGCACTTTCGGTATAGAATCCCTTCATTTTTGCACCAAAGTTTCTGAAGCCTTGTTGTAGCGAGGTTACTATAAACGGAGGTAATAGTTCGTGGAGTGGTGCTTCGATGCACTCGCCCATATACGAGCTTCTGTTAAGTCGTTTGGATGGACGGCCGTTACAAAAATCGTTAAGTCGTTGAGTAGGGGCTTTTATACTTCCTTTTGCTGTGTCGAACATTTTTTTTTCTACATCTTGTTGAAAACGAAGAAGCGACAATGCTCCGTGTTTCGAGTACTGAGGTACGTCTGCAATATCTACAGTGACGGCAATGCCCGAATTGGCATAAGGAGAGTTTCGGCGAGAGTTTGACATGCCATTAACCACTTGCTGATTGTCGTCGGTGGCTGCAGGAACAATTATTCCTCCGGGACACATGCAGAACGAAAATACTCCGTGATTTTCTACTTGAGTAACTAAACTATAAGTTGCCGGAGGTAGGTATCTGGAATAGTTTTCGCTATGATATTGTATGCTGTTTATTAGGGTTTGAGGGTGTTCTACTCGCACTCCCATGGCAAAAGGTTTTGCTTCTAAGGCCCATTTGTTTTTGTCGAATAGTTCGTAAATGTCGCGGGCCGAATGACCGGTGGCCAATATGACTGCTACGCCTTGGTAGGTGTTGCCATCGGCTGTTTTTACACCTACCACTTTGTTGTTTTGAATTATAAAGTCAGTAACTTTAGTGTCAAAATAGTAAGTGCCGCCATGGCTTTCTATTGTTTCTCTTATCTGTGCTATAATTCCGGAAAGTCGGTCGGTGCCTATATGGGCATGTGCATCAATCAACAAATCTTCGTTGGCTCCGTGTTCTATTAGTTTTTTCAACACATCGCTCACGTCGCCACGTTTCGTCGAACGTGTGTATAATTTGCCGTCAGAGTATGTGCCGGCACCTCCTTCGCCAAAGCACCAATTCGAGTTAGGGTTTACGATGCTTTCTTTGGTTAGCTTGGCTATGTCGTATTTGCGATCTTTCACATTTTTACCACGTTCCAAAATAATAGGTCTTAGCCCTACTTCCAATGCTCGTAGTGCTGCAAACAAACCTGCCGGACCGGCACCTACAATAATTATAGGTTCCGAATTGGCTACGTTTTTATATTCCGATTTGTATACAGGCTTAACGTATTTGTCGGAGTGTGTATATACTTCGGCGGTAACGTGGTACTTGATTCTAGAGCGTCGCGAATCGATACTCCTTTTAAGAACTTGTATGTGCTTAATGTCGTTATCGTTTATCTTTAATTGTTTGGCAACAGCTTGGCCAAAACGTTTCTCTATAAAATATTGCTCTGGTTCTAATACTATTTCTAAGACAGTCTTCATGCTTCAATTTTATCCTTCTACTGATATGCTTAGCGTAAATGTTCTTGATTTGATACTTTCTATGGATTGACTGTAAAAAGTTTCGTCGGGAACTTTTAGGTCTACCAATCCTAATCCCATCTTTAGCTCGATGGCAAATTTGAAATAAGGGAAATAAAAATCGAATCCCACCCCCATAGTGTAGCTAAAATCGTTTGGCGATAAGCGAATGATGGAATCGTCGTTTCTATTTTTATTGTTTTTTAATGATGCAAAGTCGAATCCATATCTTAGACCTGTGATGACGTAAGGACGGAAATTTCTCCATCGTGCAGAGCGTAACTTTAGGTCGATGGGCAGGTCGCCGTAGATAGATTCGGCTTTTCTTACTCTATCCAAGTTGTGTGCAGTAGAAGCGTATTGGTCTGATAGGGCATAGTTTATTTCGCGGTCGAGGAACGAGATGCCCGGCAACAAGCGAATGTTCATATAGTCGTTTATGCGTAAGTCGCCCACAATGGTAATATGGAAACCGGGTATGTAGTACGATGTGACGCCTTGGATATTTTCTCGTATAGTTTCATCTTCTGTATACTCAAGCATAAATTTCGAGTCCATATAGCCTACCGATATGCCATAGTGCATAATGTTTTTGTCGAAATTGGGAAGGTTTTGAATCTGACCCTTTACCGACGGCGAACAAAGCATTACTACTGCGACTATCAATATTTTTACTATGTGTTTCAAATTTTATGGTTTTAAAAATACGGCTATATAACGCAAAACCTCGCGTTTTAGTCTACTGGTGTTTCAAAAAAAATGCTCGGAAAAATATAATTGTTCTCCGTACAATTTTTAGGAGAAAAAAAGGTTATTCTACTATAATAATATTTATAGCGAGAAATGAAATTAACTTTTTTGGGAACAGGAACTAGTCAAGGAGTGCCTATAATAACTTGTAAATGTAGTGTTTGTACTTCGTCGGATGTGCGGGATATGCGGTTGCGCTGCTCGGCGTTGATTAATATCGACGATAAGAATATACTTGTAGATATAGGTCCTGATTTTCGCGAACAGATGATTCGCAACAAGGTGCAACGTCTCGATGCAGTGCTTATAACTCATGCCCACAGAGATCATGTGGCTGGAATCGACGATATAAGACCTTTTAATTATTCTCAAAATAGCCCCATAGATTTCTATGCAAGAGGTAATGCTTTGAATGCTATTGTTCGCGACTATTCGTATATATTCGGAGAACATCTTTATCCCGGATTGCCTGAGGCTAATCTTGTAGAAGTAACTAGTGATGAGAGCTTTAGAATAGGTGATATAGAGGTGCAGCCCATTGAAGTTATGCATAAAGATTTGCCAATATTTGGCTACCGCATAAATAATTTTACCTATATTACCGACGCTAATTATATATCGGAAAAAGAGAAGGAAAAAATAAAAGGGACAGAGATATTGGTTATAAATGCGTTGGGAAAACAAAAACATTTCTCCCATTATTCGTTAGACGAGGCATTGGAGATTATAAAAGAAATAAAGCCTCGAAAAGCCTATCTTACTCATGTTAGTCACGATATGGGACTATACAGCAAAGTGTCGACCCAACTGCCGGAGAATGTATTCTTGGCATACGATGGTTTAACTATAGAATTTTAATTTTCGACTATGGAAACAGCTGAAAAACATTTGCATGTAGTATCGTTTGATGTGCCATTCCCTGCCAACTATGGGGGGATTATCGATGTTTTTTATAGAATAAAAACATTGTCGGAAAGTGGTGTGAAGATTCATTTGCACTGCTTTGAATATAGCCGAAACCGTATCAGGCCTAAAGAGTTGGAAGATATATGCTTTTCGGTAGATTATTACCAACGAAAAGAAAAGATGCTGAAAATGCTGTCGAAACTGCCATATATTGTAAGCTCTAGAAAGTCGGAAACGTTGGTGGAAAACTTGTTGAAAGACGATTATCCTATACTTATCGAGGGGTTGCACTGCTGTATGCTTCTGACTGATAGCAGACTTGCCAACCGCAGAAAGTATGTGCGCATGCATAATGTAGAGCACGACTATTACAAAAGTTTGGCCAAGGTGGAAAAGAAATGGTTTAAACGTTTGTATCTTAAAATGGAAGTGCCACGATTGGAAAAGTACGAAAAAGTGTTGGGCAATGCTACCGGAATATTGGCAATAACAGACAAAGATAAAGAATATTTCGAAAGCAAAGGCTATCCAAATGTGTTGTGTATGCCGTCGGCAGTAAAGTACGATATGGTAAAAACTCAAAAGGGTAGGGGAACTTATGCTTTGTTTCATGGGCAGTTGTCGGTGGCCGAAAACTACAATGCCGTTATATATTTGGCTAAAAACGTATTCTCCAAGATGTCGATAAAATTGAAAGTGGCAGGACTTAATCCACCACGATTTTTGGAAAAGATGTTGCAAAAATATCCCAATATAGAACTTATAAAGAACCCTTCGGAGTTGGAGATGAGTAATCTGGTTAAGAATGCACAAGTAAATGTGTTGGTAACAAATCAAGCTACAGGGTTGAAGTTGAAACTTCTAAACTCGTTGTATAATGGCAGGTATTGTTTGGTGAATAGCACGATGGTAGAAGGTACAAATTTGGAACCATTGTGTATTGTGGCCGATACTCCAGACGATATGAAGGCTAAGTTGAAAACAATTTTCGATAAAGACTTCGATAATGAAGATTTGTTGTTTAGAATACAATGTTTAGATAAGCATCACAATAATGCTCTGATTTGTAGCAATCTGATAAACGAGATATTTGCTCAGAAATAACACCCTATTATGAGTGTTGCTCACACCCGGGTATAAATTCAACGGTAGTATACTGCTGCGAGATTTATACCCGGGTGTTATTTTATCCCTTGATATTTGCCTTGAAAATAGACTAAGTTCCCTAAGTAAATTTATAGAGCTAATTGCTGAATATGATTAGCTGTAATTCGTATTTGTTTATGGTGGTAAATGTTAATTGGATGATGTGCAAATGTTAAACACTTATCTATTATCTGTCGAATTTTCTACACTTTTGGGGCTGTTTTCTTACTCAAAAATCATGCTTTGGCTTCGTTTTAGAGCGGTTGAAATATGTGTTAGCAAGGAATGAATTATACCAAAATACATACTGAGTTAATTCAAATGCCATAATAGAGTTAACTCAAAATCGCCGTAGAGTTAACTCAAAATTTTCTCCGAGTTAACTCTGCATTATATGTAGACCTAACTCAAAATTTTTTTTGAGTTAGGTCTAGTGTGTCGTGGAGTTAACTCAAAAAAATGGAATAATTGGAGAATTAGAATTGTTGGTTTGTTTAATGTCTTGATACATAATTATATATGTTGGGTTAAAATCGTGTTTTTAAGTTTTGTCGAGAATATTTCGTTTTTATTGGTTCTAATAGTTGTGTTCAATTTCCCCTAATAGCATAATTTATGTATTTCTGTGCTTGTTTTGCTCCCGAAAAGTATATTTGGAATAGCTGGTTGAAATGGTGTTTCTTGATAATCAGTATATTATGATTTTAAACTGCTTGTAGCTTCGATATTTGTACACTTGTACTTGTTTTTTGGCAAATAAGCGATTCTCCGTGTTAAATCGCTCGCTGTTAAAAAAAGGTAAAGTTGTTAAATTCTTATTGCTTCGTTAGAACTATTTATTTGAATAGATATCGGTGTTGAGTACCGCAATCAGTAGTGTGTTTTCTATTAAATGTTTTGCTCGGAGTGCTGGAACAATACTATTGCAATGGCACTGCAATAGTATTGTAAGAGTATTGCATGGCTCGATTATTTTCCAAAGCTGATAATATGCAGCATAAATGGTAGGTGTTTCTGATATGCTTGTCGAAGAAAAATAAAAGCCGAAGTGTTTTTTACTTCGGCTTTTGTATATAGTTTTTGTGATATAGACTTTGATATTTTTAGTAAGATCTTGCAAATACCACTCTTCGTTTCGAAGGCTTTCCGCTGAAGATACATTTACCTTCTTCTTCCGGAGCATCGAAAGGTATGCAACGTATTGTTGCTTTTGTTTTTTCTTTGATAGCTTCTTCTGTTTCAGGAGTTCCGTCCCAGTGTGCCAAAATGAAACCACCTTCTTCGTCCAATATTCTATTGAATTCTTCCCAAGTGTCGGCTTTGCGAGTGTTTCCTTCTCTAAATGCCAAAGCTTTTGTAAATAGATTTTCTTGGATAGCTTCTAATAGGTGTTCTATTTTGTTTTCGATATCTGCTATTTGGTAAACTTCTTTTTCCAAAGTGTCGCGACGTGCTACTTCTACAGTTCCGTTTTCGATATCTCTTGGTCCTATAGCAATACGAACAGGAACGCCTTTAAATTCGTATTCGTTGAATTTCCAACCCGGTTTGAACGAATCGCGGTCGTCGTATTTAACCGAAATACCTTTGGCTTCCAATTTGCGTTTTATTTCGTTGGCTTTTTCCGAAATTACAGGAAGTTGGTCGGCGTTGCGGTAGATAGGGATAATCACAACTTGAGTAGGAGCCAATTTTGGAGGCAAAACAAGTCCGTTGTCGTCAGAGTGTGTCATGATTAATGCACCCATCAAACGAGTAGATACACCCCACGATGTTGCCCATACATATTCAAGTTTGTTTTCGTTGCTTAAGAATTTTACGTCAAATGCTTTAGCAAAGTTTTGACCAAGGAAGTGTGATGTGCCGGCTTGCAAAGCTTTTCCGTCTTGCATCATGGCTTCGATACAATATGTATCCAAAGCACCTGCAAAGCGTTCGTTTGGCGATTTTATACCTTTTAGTACAGGCATTGCCATGAATTTTTCAGCAAAGTCGGCATATACATCAAGCATACGGCTGGCTTCTTCTATAGCTTCTTCTTTTGTAGCATGAGCAGTATGACCTTCTTGCCACAAGAATTCGGCAGTACGCAAAAACATACGGGTGCGCATTTCCCAACGAACCACATTAGCCCATTGGTTGCATAAAATTGGAAGGTCGCGGTACGATTTTATCCAATTTTTATATGTATTCCAAATGATAGTTTCAGATGTTGGTCTAACAATAAGTTCTTCTTCCAAACGAGCATCAGGGTCAACCACAACACCGCTACCATCAGGGTCATTTTTCAATCTGTAGTGTGTTACAACAGCACATTCTTTTGCAAAGCCTTCTACGTGTTCCGCTTCGCGACAAAGAAATGATTTTGGTATGAAAAGTGGAAAATAAGCGTTAACATGTCCTGTATCTTTGAACATTTTGTCCAAAGCATCGCGCATTTTTTCCCATATTGCATAGCCGTAAGGTTTTATAACCATACATCCGCGTACTGCAGAGTTTTCGGCCAAATCGGCACGGGTAACCAATTCGTTATACCATTCTGAATAATTTTCAGAGCGAGTTACAAAGTCTTTTGCCATTATTAAAATGTATTAAAGTATTCAATTTAAACGTTTATGTCAGAAATTTTTCGTACTTTTGCCGAAAGATTTCGATATGCAAAGATACTAAATAAATAGAAAATAAAACGTAAAAAATAAGGAGTTTATCATGAAAAGAATGTTAAATAGACTGGTAGCCAACACTGTAATGGTAATAATGTTTTTCTCTTTTTTTGGAAAAACAGCAGCTGCACAGATAGAAAATTACGATGAAACTTACTATTCTCCATCAAAAAATGAGGTTGTTGTTGAACAATATAACGCAGTGGCTTTGTATAAAGACACTACTGTGAAAAATGTTCCGGAAGAGGTAATGTTGGAGTTGGAAGGTACTCCATTGAAAGTGGACGTTGAAGCAAAATCAATGTCGGTGAAGTACGACGAGTCTGATTATTACGACTATTCTTACACTGCTCGCATCAGACGATTTGATGCTCCTGTGGTAGGTATAGGTTACTACGACGACTATTACACCAATATGTATTGGTATACCTACAATCCAAACTATTGGGGAGTGAGTATATATTTGGGCTACAATTGGTGGTATCCATCATGGTATTGGTACTATCGTCCATACTATTACAATTATTGCTCGTGGGGATACGACCCATTCTGGAATCCTTATTGGGGTCCATCGTGGAGTCATCACCACCATCATCACCACCACTATTATGGTCATCATCATCACTACAATCATCATCACTACAATCATCATCACCATAATCACTATGCTTGGAATAGTAATCACTACTATAATAGTTTCGATAGAAGTTCGTATTACTACGGTCCTCGCACATACAATGGAGCAACATCTCGCTACATTGGTGGTACTACAGTGAATGTAAACAATAGAAATAGTACTCGTACTACAAGAAATACTGCTACATTCGGACAACGTTACGAAACATCTGTAGCTTCGCGTACCGGTGGCCGTACAAGTACTTCGACAGTTAATGGACCTTCTCGTAGAGGTGGTGTAGATATTAATACAAACTCTCGTACTTCTACATCAAATTCGGGTTCAAGAGTATCTACTTCTACAACCGGAGATAGAAATTCTTCTGCTACTACAGGTAGGGTATCAACTTCGTCAAGCAACGATAGAAATTCTACATCTACTACCGACAGAGTGTCTACATCAACTACTAATGACAGAAACACTACTTCAGGTACAACTACAAGAGGAACTACAAGCAACGATAGAAACTCTACTTCTACAACTACAAGAACTACTACAACAGGTGATAGAAATAATACTTCGGGTACAACAACAAGAGGAACAATTTCTACAACCAACGATAGAAATGCTTCGACATCGACAACTACAAGAGGAACCTCTACTACAACAAGTGGTGACAGAAATACTACTTCGTCGAATACTAATACCGGAGTAACAACTACAGATCGTGGAACAAATTCGACTACTACAGGTACAAGAACAGGTAATTCTACCACAACTAATAATAACAGAGGTACATCGAGTCGTGTTTCTGGTTCGGATCGTTACTCAAAACCTTCTTCTGTTGAAAATACACGTTCGGAACAATATAATCGTCCTACTTCAAAATCGTCGTCGAACGAAGGTAGAGTGTCGAAAACAACATCATCGTCATCAAATCGTTCATCGTCGATGTCTACATCAAGCAAAAGTAGTTCTTCTAGTGTAGGTCGTAAAAGTTCGTCCTCGACTACCAATAATTCGAGTAGCGTAAACCGTTCATCGTCGAGCAGTCGTTCATCAAGTGTTCGTTCGTCTAGTTCATCTACTCGTAGCAGTAGTGGAAGTTCTCGTAGCTCATCCAGCTCAAGCAGTCGCAGTTCTTCTTCAAGTAGTTCGTCGCGTAGTTCGGGAAGAAGATAGTAAAAATAATTTAAGTTACATCGAACAAAGTCTAAAGATAATAGTTTATACGTGTATAAATTACAAAAAAGACATTTAAAAGTTATGAGAAAGATCTTATTAAGCATTGCACTAATGCTAAGTATTTCGGGATTACGTGCGCAGTATGCAATAGAAGCATTGAACTATAGTCAAACAGATTTATTGGGTTCTGCGGCTTATGTAGGTAGAGGTGGTGCTATAGGTGCTTTGGGTGCCGACTTTACAGCAGCTAGCTACAACCCTGCAGGATTGGGATTATTCTATTCTTCGCAAATAGCGATAACACCATCGTTGGAATGGTCCTTAACTAATACTGATTATATGGGAAATGCCAATAGCGAATCACGTTCGGTGTTCTCGTTTACAAATGCAAATTATTTATTTGCGTTCCGCAACGACTATCAAAGCAAGTGGAAAGTGTTCCAATTTTCAGCAGGGGTCAATAAACTTAGAAGTTTCAACAATTGTTCGTACGTTCAAGGCGAGCCTACAAATACCTCGTTGCTTACTGTATGGACAGACGAAGCAAACCGAAATGGCTCTTTGGATATGTTTACAAGTTTGCTTGCCAAAACTTGTTATTTGATGAGTTATGATAGTTTGGCAGGATATACTAATATTTTTGGCGACAATGTTCCTGAATTGGTTCAGTCTCGTTATATGATAGAATCGGGTGGTATTAGCGAAATGACTTTAAGCTTCTCCGGTAACTACGACGATAAATTATACCTTGGTGCTACTATGGGGATGCCTTTCTTGTCGTATCGCAGTTCTTCTAATTATTCTGAACAACCAACTATGGATACAACAGGATTGGACTTCTTCAATTATTTAGAAAGTAAGAATATTAATGGCGGTGGTCTTAATTTAAAACTTGGAGCTATCTATCGTCCTATCGAGAATTTGCGTGTAGGTGTTGCTTTCCATACTCCTACTTATTACGAAATATCCGAATCGTATTCAACTACAGTAGAAAGTCGTACTTTGTTAGATGCCGAACAAGATAAGTATCGTAATACAGAAGCTTCGGTATATGGAATGTATGACTACAACTTCTATACACCTTTAAAATTGTTGGCAAATGCAGCAATAACTTTTGGTGATATGTCGACAAAGATGGCCGGAAGTGTAAGTTTCGACTATGAATATACAAATTATAGAACAATGCACTTCTCCGGTGGCGACGATGATTATATGCGTCAAGTGAATGATGAGATTAAAAATACTTATTGTCCATCGCATACATTCAGAATTGGCGGTACATTGAACATTAAAAAGCTATCGTTGAGAGTAGGTTCTGTTTATTCTACCGACCCATACAAAGAAGATATGGACCAAGATGCATCAAAGATGTCGTTGGCTTGTGGTATCGGTTACCAAACAAAAACTTGGTTTGTTGACCTTGCTTATGCCCACACCGAACAAAAGGATAAGATGGTATTCACTGCAAATCCCGACGATATAATATCGATGACAAACTATAAGAACTTATTCGTTCTTACATTAGGAATGAAATTCTAGATCATAAAGATAAAACAGATATATGTTATAATATAATGAGGTAGTTCTTACTGCCTCATTTTTTTCGTTTAAACAAAAGAATAATATCAATGAAGAGAGTACATAAAATGTTTTTGCTTGCTATGGTAGTGGCAACAGTTCTGAATGCACAACCCAAACAACCTAAAAACATAATATTCATGGTAGGTGATGGTATGGGAGTAGCCCAAGTATATAGTTCTATAGTGGCTATGAAAGGCAAATCCAATTTTGAAAGATTCCCATATACAGGCTTTTCAAAAACATATTCGTATAGCGATTTCACTACCGATTCCGGAGCAGGAGGTACAGCTTTGTTTACAGGTAGCAAGGTCAATAATAAAGCCATTGCTTTATCTCCGGATGGTAAACCTCTTACCACTCTGTTGGAAAAAGCTCAGCAAAAGGGTATGGCAACAGGCTTTGTAGTTAGTACCATAGTCAATTGTGCTACACCTTCGGCTACATATGCTCATGTGTCTAATCGCGACCAATTCGATAGTATAACATTACAACTTTCTCAGTCTGATTTGGATTTCTTTTCAGGTGGTGGACTTATGTATTTCGAGCAGAAAAACCGTAAAGATGGGTTGTCTCCGATAGATACTTTGACAAAGAGAGGCTTCGAAATGGTGTATACCCTTGACGATTTGCAAAAGGTAAATGCTGATAAAATAGGAGCGTTGCTCACACCGGAACGTCCTGTAGGCTATCCCGAACGAGGCGAGATTCTTAGTGTGGCTACACTTAAAGCCATAGAGCATTTAAGCAAAAAAGGCGATGGTTTTGTACTTATGATAGAAGGCTCGCAGATAGATTATGGCGGGCACGATACTTCGATAACCAAAGTAGTAAACGAGGTCGTGGACTTTGACAAGGTGATTGGTCTTGTGTTGGATTATGCTATGCAAGATGGCGAAACATTGGTAATTGTAACTGCCGACCACGAAACCGGCGGACTTACTTTGCCATTCGGTTCTATCAAGGATGGAAACGTAGAAGCTAAGTTTACTACTACACATCATACCGGCGTCATGGTGCCTGTGTTTGCTTATGGTCCGGGAGCCGAAAACTTTGTCGGTATAATGGAAAACACAGATTTATACCACAAAATACGCCAAATAATGCAATGGGAAAAATAAAATAATAAATATATCGTTTCTTACTCAATAGTTGTAAACTACTTATATAAATATGGTGTTTGCAAACTATCAATGAAGTTACAATAATACTAAAAAATAACAGATGAAAATATCCAAAATTCTAACTGTAGCTACTATTTGTAGTAGCATATTCTTTTCGACAATGGCCCAAAGTAATAACAACGATACAGCTGTCGATACGCTAAATTGTCCTATAATAAGTTTTAATTTTGCTCCGGTATTGGGTATGGGAGATATCAATGATATGTTTACTTCTCCTATGTTGGAATTTGGTGTGTCTGCATTGTACAAGACCAAAGCTAATTGGGTGTTTGGAGTAGAAGGTAGTTTCTTTTTTGGCGACGATAACTTGAAAAATAGAGCCGAACGTTTGGCCTCGTTATATACCGAAGCAGGAACTATGATTGGAACTGGGGGAAGCGATGCCGGTGTCGATGCATTCAATAGAGGATTCTTTGCATTGCTACAAGCAGGAAAGATTTTCCCTGTAGTGAAAAACAATCCTAATTCGGGTGTGATGTTAATGTTTGGTGCCGGGATGGCTCAAAATCAAATTATATATATGCCATCGTTGGAGGAAGCTCCTCAAATATCCGGTAACTATGCCAAGCTGTACGACCATCAGCAACGTGGACTCGCTTTGTCTGAAAAGATAGGTTTTTGGTATATGAACAACAAGAAAACTTACCTAAACATAAGTGTGGCGTTCGAGTTTAAACAAATGTGGTTGAAATCGACTCGCGATTATGTTATCGATGACTTTATGGGTATAAGAGGTAAGGACGATAAAACTTATTTCAGTCATCTGTATGGTGTGAAAATAGGTTGGATGATACCATTGGAAGGTAAGTCTACTCAAGAATATTACTATTACTAATCCATTGCTTGACCTATGAGATATTTGTACACATTAGGTATATTGTGTTATGGTTTGGCTATAAAGATAGCAAGTTTGTTCAATATAAAAGCCAAACAGTGGATAGCAGGTCGTAAGGGTATATATAATTCTATAGCCGAAAAACTATCGGATAATCAAAGCCCGATAGCGTGGTTTCACTCATCGTCGTTGGGCGAGTTCGAACAATGTCGTCCTGTTATAGATACCTTCAAAGAAAAGTATCCAGACTATAAAATATTCGTAACCTTCTTTTCTCCCTCAGGTTACGAGGTTAGGAAAAACTACCCCAAAGCCGACTATGTGTTCTATCTTCCTTTGGATACTATGGCTAATGCCAAGAAATTTATCGATATCGTTAACCCTAAAATCGCGTTCTTTGTTAAGTACGATTTTTGGTTCAACTATATGAATGTTCTACACCAGAGAGCTATACCTACAATATTGTTTTCGTCGATATTCCGTCCAAATCAGTATTTCTTTAAATGGTATGGGAGGTGGTTTTGCCGACAATTGAATGCTTTTTCCCATATATTCGTTCAGAACGAAGAGTCTAAGCAGTTGCTTGCCAGTAGAGGTCTATCTAGTTGCAGTGTTGCCGGCGATACTAGGTTCGACCAAGTGGTTCGTATTGCAGCCATGGTGAAACGCTTCGAGAAGGTAGAGGCTTTCGTGGGCAATAGTAGAGTGATACTTGGCGGCAGTACTTGGGAACCCGACGAACGTTTCCTGAAAAACTTTATGGATGGTTGTACTGCATCTGATGTTAAATTGGTGTTGGCACCACACGAGATTCATGCTTCGCACATAGCCTATATAGTAAAACTTTTTGGAAACACTTGTGTTAAGTATTCCGAAATAGATTCAGTGGACGATTTGGGTGGCAAAAAAGTATTGATTATAGATAATATAGGTATGTTGTCTAGTTTGTATCAGTATGCTTATGTTGCTTATATAGGTGGCGGATTTGGCAAGGGGATACATAATATATTAGAGGCTTTGGCTTTTGGTAAACCTGTATGTTTTGGTCCGCGATACGAGAAGTTCAAAGAGGCAAAGGATATAGTGGCTATGCATGGTGGAGTTTCGATAAGCGATGATGATACACTAACGGTAGCTTTGTCGGAATGGCTGGATAGTACCGAGAATTATATGCAGGCAGCCCAAGTGTGTAGGAAGTATGTAGAGAGCAATAAAGGTACATCGGATAAAATAATGAATGTATTGACTAATTTATAATATGATACAGCTGTATAGATTGTTGGCAAACAAAATATTTTTGTTCCTTTTGTTGGGAATGTTTACTGTGTCGTGCAGTGTAAATAAGTATATACCCGATGGCGAGTATTTGCTTAATGATAATATATACGAGGTAGAGAAAGATAGCCTTACCGATGCTCAGTATGCCGAAGTGTCGGCTGTGATGTCGGAGGCCGGAAGCTATTCGGTGCAAACTCCCAATACCAAACTGCTGGGTATGCGTTTGGGACTTACTATATATAGCCTTTCCAATCCTGACAAAGATAATTGGCTAAACAATTTTATACGCAAGCAAGGTAGTGCACCTATTATATTCGATAGGTCCAGTATGTATGTTACAGCCCGTCAGTTGAAACTGTTGTTGGATTCGAAAGGATGTTTCAACTCGGAGGTTACTTATCGTACTGATACTATAAGTCCCAAAAAGATAAACGTGACCTATAGTGTTACTACACGTCCCAGATATGTGATAGACTCGTTGTTCTATACCGTGGAGAATAAGGATGTGGAGAAAATAATTCTAGACAATAGTCGCAGAGCATTAGTGAAGAAAGGCGACTATTACGACCAAGATTTCTTTTCGGCAGAACGTGAGCGATTGTCTACATTGTTGCAAAACTCTGGGTACTATTCTGCCTCGAAGGATATTATAACCTTTATGTTAGACACCAACGAACGCAACTGCTCGATGGTGGTAGAGGTTAAGTTGTCGAATCCGCGTGTATATAATAATAAGCAACAGTTAGTGGAAGAACCGTTGATAAAATACTATATAGACAATATATATATATATCCCAACCTACACACTCTTTTGCCGGCCGACGCTGATCTGATGGATACTGTTAGGTATGTGTTCGACTACAGAGATCGTAGAATACTATACCATTTTATTACAGATGGCAAGATGCCGCTAGACGAATCTGTGATAAGTAGGAGTATTTTTATGTCGCCAAACCAACTGTATCGGCTCAGAGTGGTAGAGTTTACCTACAACTCGCTTATCGATTTGAGAAACTTTAAGTTTACCGATATCGATTTCACTCGGTCGGAAAAGGTATCGGATACAGCCAACTATCTTAATGCTCGAATACGTCTGATGAATGCCATGAAACATTCGGTTTCTACATCGTTGGAGATTACCAATACCTCACCATTATTTTCCGAAACGACCGAGACCAACAACATGGGAAACTATGGTTTGCAATGGACATTGGGATATCAAAACAAGAATTTGTTTGGTGGAGCCGAGCTGTTCAATATCAAATCTACTCTGTTGTTTGAGCTTGCCAAGTCGGCAATACTATCCAAGGCAGAGAACTTTTATGATATATTTTCTGCCTTCGAAACAGGTATCGATATGTCGTTGGAGGTCCCCAGGTTTATAGTGCCTATGCCTAGCTCATGGTTTCCTCGACGTTTCAGACCTCGCACTGCTTTTTCGTTGGGGTTCAACTATCAGTTCCGTACCTATTTCGAAAGAGCATTGGCCAACGTATCGTTTGGGTATAAATGGCGAAACACAATGAACCGTCAGCATATGTTCAACCCTTTCGAACTTACATACGTTAGGTTCCTAAATCAGCAGGAGGAGTTTCAACAACAGATAGAAAATCTTTCCGACCTTAGGTTGAAGTATCAATATACCAACCACCTTATAATGAACACTAACTATAGCTTTGTGTACAACACGCAACGTATCAATACCAAGACGGACTTTACCTACTTGTCGTTGCGGTTTGAGACAGCCGGCAACTTGCTATATATGCTAGATAAATCGCTTGATATGCCTACCGACTCGATAGGTATATACCAGTTGTTGGGTGTGCCATACTCGCAGTATGTGCGTGCCGAGATGGACTTGAAACGCTACTTCTATCTCTCTCCAACCAACACCTTTGTGGCTCGTATGATGTTGGGTATAGGTGTGCCATACGGCAACTCCATATCGCTGCCATACGAGAAGAGTTTCTATGGCGGTGGACCTACTACTATACGTGCTTGGAACATTCGTACGTTGGGACCGGGGTCGTATTCCAACAAGGATGTGAATATATTCGAAAAGGTGGGGGATATGTCGTTGGTGATAAACCTCGAAGATCGTTTTCCGCTGTTCGGTATGTTGGAAGGCGCAGCCTTTGTCGATATGGGTAATATATGGTTGCTACGTCCGTCGGACGAGTTCCCTAACGGCAATTTTACATTCGGTACCTTTGTTCCCGATATAGCTGTGGGTGGTGGATTTGGGTTGCGGTTGAATATCTCCATCATAACTTTGCGACTAGATTTTGCCATTCCTTTCTACGACCCTCAATATGCTAAGGGTGAACGCTGGCGTATGCCTCACTGGAAATGGGGACAGATTGTTACCAACTTCGGTATCGATTATCCGTTTTAATTCGAGATTTATTATAATGCTTACAATTATAATTCTTCTACATACAAATAATCATTTGCAGCATAGCAGAAAAATATGTATATTTGCCGGAAGAAACGAAAAGCAAAATTTGTTATGAAAGCAACGTATATATATGTATTATTGATTGTTGGTGTGATATATGTGCAAGGTCAAACGCATATAAAACGTGTAATATCATTGAATACTTGTGAGGTTGTAGATTGGTATACTGAACCACGATATTTAGAACCACAAGTACAGCAAGAAGAACCTCCGAATTTTGACCTATATGTGTGTAAAGATTATTCAATTCTCTCTTATTTAGTACAGTTGGATACATTGTTTCTAAAACGTTTAGAAGATGCTTTTCTGACTACAAATATATCCTATATTGGTTATGAAGGAGAGACATTGCGAAAAACTACAATGAGGAAGAACTATAGTTTTAGTTTTAAAAAATTAGATAGTTCTTATTACGAAATTATAGTGGAAATATCTGAACATCCGGATGATTCTACGGTATACTTTTACGAAGGGAATGGTCGTTCATATTGGTTGAAAGGAAATGTTCCTAACGATATTATTATATCTGTATCGACTAAAAAGAAACGTTTTACATATACAAAATGTTTCTACATATATGGAGACTACTCTTTGATTCCAATATGGAAATTGCTATACAACACAACTAATCATACATTTGATAAGATAGAATCTACAGAGTGGTTTATGTAATATATAATAGGATTTGTGATATAATCATAAATATATTTATTAGAAAATAGCTTCCATATAGGTGATAATATATGTATAGAGCAATAAGTGAAAGAGTAAAAAAAGTATTAAAATCAAACATATTTAGCAAAAAATAAGTATCTTTGCATATTGCTACGTTGTTGCTATAGTGATTATTGTTCTTGTAGCACAAATGTTTATAATAAGATAATAGTTCATATAAAATAAACTAACATGAAATCAGAAACAAAAAAACTACTTATTCATGCAGGAATAGTTGTATTATTCTTCATTATTTCTGCTATTTATTTTGCACCTGTATTCCAGGGTAAAATTATTATGCAAGGTGATGCCATGAAGTACAATGCCATGGTAAACGAAGCCAAACAATTTCACGAATCAACTGGCGAATATGCCAATTGGAATAGTACTATGTTTAGTGGAATGCCGGCCTATCAAATAGGAATGAGTGAGCCTAGTTCTGATATTTTTACACCGGTACGTAAATTACTCACTTTGGCACCATTCGATTTAAGATTAGATGTAGGTATTTTATTCCTTTATCTAATTAGTTTTTATATAGGATTATCGCTTTTAGGTGTTAGTCCTTTGCTTAGTCTTTTGGGTGCTATAGCATTCGGATTAGGTAGTTATAATATAATAATAATAGAAGCAGGACATATTACTAAAGCATATGCTATTTCTATGATGGCTCCCGTACTTATAGGTATGATGATAGCATTTCGCAAAAAATATTTATTGGGTGGGATACTATTTACTTTTGCCCTTGGACTACAAATAGCGTTCAATCATATCCAAATAACCTACTATACTGCTATTGCCGGTGTTATATTGGGTGTAGTATATGCTATTTATGCAATAAGGGAGAAATGGATAAAAGATTTTTTAATATGTGTGGGTGTACTTTTTTTAGGTGCAGGATTGGTGCTTACAATAAATGCTAGGCATCTTTTTGTTAATCAGGAATACGCTGAGTATACTATGAGAGGAGGCTCTGAAATAAGTGTTACTCCCGAAGATTTGTATAAAGATGGAGAGTCTAAATCTATAGCTGGCAAAACATCTGGCTTGGATATAGACTATGCCTATAGTTGGAGTTATGGAAAAGGTGAAACTTTTACAATATTAGTTCCCGGATTATATGGTGGTGGTTCGGGTGAAACAGTATCGAAAGATTCTGAGTTTTACAAAAACTTCCGCCAAACACAAGCACCTCTTTATTGGGGTGACCAACCATTTACTTCAGGTCCGGTATATTTTGGTGCTATAGTTATGTTTTTATTTGTATTAGGTATTATAATAGTTAAGGGTCCCGAACGTTGGTGGATTCTTGCTGCTACAATACTTGCTATAGTTATGTCTTGGGGTAAAAATCTTAGCGGATTTAATGAATTTTTATTCAATTATTTGCCAATGTACAACAAGTTCCGTACTCCTTCGATGAGTTTGGTTATTGCTAATGTTACTACAGTGCTTATGGCTATTTTGGCTTTGAAGACAATACTTAACAAGGAAATAGAGCAAAGACAGCTACAAAAAGCATTGTTCGTGTCGGCCGGAATAACAGGAGGCTTATGCTTATTGTTTATAATTTTTGCAGGTTCGTTTTCTTTATCCGGATTATCCGATACTCAAATGGCAGCACAATATGGTAATCAATGGCAAGCTATACAAGATATTCTTATAAAAGACAGAAAAGATTTACTTATAGCAGATTCGTTCCGCTCTCTTGTTCTTATTCTTCTATCTGCCGCTATGTTGTGGTTGTTAAACAACAATAAGATCAAAAATCAAAATATAGTTGTAGTAGCATTAATGGCTCTTACAATCTTTGATCTATGGGGTGTAGATAAACGTTATCTAAACGAAAAAAACTTTGTTAATAAAAACAAGATAGCACTACAACCAACACAAGATGATTTGTTGATAGATGAATATGCTCGTAAAAATGGTGATGAAGATTATAGAGTCTTCAATGTGGCAGTGAATACATTTAACGATTCATATCCATCTGCTTTCCATCATCAAATAGGGGGGTATCATGCTGCAAAATTGCGTAGATATCAAGATTTGATAGATTTTTATTTGTCTCAACATATAAATACCGATGTGTTGAATATGCTTAATGCAAGATATTTTGTTGTTCCAAATGGTAAAGGCGGAACGATGATTCAGCGAAACGTAGCAGCATTGGGCAATGCTTGGTTTGTGGATAACTACAAATTGGTAGATGATGCTAATGCAGAGATATTATCTCTTAACGATTTCGATCCAGCTACTACTGCTATAATAAATAAAGAGTTTGGAACTTCTGTTGCAAGCAAAGATATAAGTAGAGATAGTAATTCGGTAATAGAAATGATTCATCAGAAACCATATCATCCAGATTATTTGAAATACGAGTCTAAAACTAATAAGGAGCAATTGGCTGTATTTTCAGAAATATATTATGCACCGGATTGGAGAGCATATATTGATGGTAAACCAGCTGAATATATAAGAGTAAACTATGTGTTAAGAGCTCTGATAGTGCCTGCAGGAGAACATACAATTGAGTTTAAAAATGAAGCACCGCTATTGCACAAATTACAAAAGGTATCATGGGTTGGTTCGGGAATATTTGTGTTGGTAATAATAGGAGCTATAGGTCTAAACATTTATAATAAAAAGAAAAAGTCTTCTGTTGTTGAGAATAAATAAGAAGTTTCAGCAATAGAATAAATGAAAAAGACACTGCATGAGTTGGCTTATGCAGTGTCTTTTTTATATAATGATAATTATATATGAATTAGGAATTAGATGTGTGTTAATCTTATTTTCCCAATAATCCTTTTGTTACATTGTATCTAAATAATATCAATTTGTTTCCTTTTTGAATATCGGCTGTGACGAAGAATTTTAACCACAATACTATCGAAGCTCCCCATTTTATAGCTTCTGAAAAAATACGGCTATAGTATTTCTTTTTAGATATAGCAAGGGTTCTTATCCTTTCGCTTTTACCTATAGAGTATGTTAGTTTTTTGAAATGTTCTTCTGTTAGTTTTGTTGCCGGAATGATATGGTATAGTATTGCATTAGGTAGATAGAAGAATTTTATGCCTTGTGCAGTCATTTTGTCGAACAAGTCTTTTTCTTCTGCACCGATAAGACTATTGCCTTTTCTTCCTAAATCAACATTAAATAAACCTACTTTATCAAATACACTTTTACGATATGCTGCATTTCCTCCTCCGGGAAAAGCACCTTTAGGAAATTCTTTGGTTTTATTACCAATGTATAGTTTACCTGTTATAAGTTGTCTTGTATAATGCGACATCCATTTGGGTTCTTCTGTCTCGTATACGGGTAGTATAGGACCACCGGCAGCTTCTATATTATCGTCTTTATCAAAAAAGTCGTAATAGGTTTGTAGGTATTCTTTGTTTATGGTAGCATCGTCGTCGACATAAACTACAACGTCACCTTCAGCCTCTTGTATACCTCTGTTGCGTGCGTATGATAGTCCTTGGTTGGTTTCTATAAAGTATCTAAACTTTACATCGCTATAGTCTGTACAAAATCTGTTGCATTCTGTTTCGGTAGAATCAGTACTATTGTTGTTTACCAAAACAATCTCATACTTGTCTGTCGAAAGAGTGTTTTCGGCAATGCTTTTCAGAACATTGTATATGTACTTATCTCTATTGTATGTACATATTATTACAGATAGGTATGTTTTATTCATAGTAGATATACGTGTTTTTCTTCTATAACTTTTCTATAAAGTTGGATATTGTTTACATACTGTTTTAGGTATCATCTCGTGCCATTCTACAACACTGTTCTTAGCTCTTTTCCAGTTCCAATTAGGGTTAGGAGTCATATAATCCGGGCCGTAGCGAAATACACATATTTCTTCTGCATTAATAGGAACGGGTAATTGTAGGGTTTCAAATTGTTCTAGTTTGCGTTCTTTAATTATTGGTATTTCCAATCTTCGTGGTAGTCTTTTATTAACAGACATGTTTTCTATTCTCAAGAAATCACAACAATATGGATAGTCATTCATTTTGGGGTACATCCAAAATATATCTATGTGTACACCTTTATATTCAAAAGTGTCTTCTCTTCCTTTGTCGTAGTTATCAACCGAATAGCTATTCTTCCATATAAATCCTGCTTTTTGCAATTCTTCTATTAGTTTAGGAGTGTAATCTTCTATCCACATATATACATCTATGTCTTTATCGTGTTTGATAAATCCATGTTCGCGAATAGCTCCTAGAATAGAACCAAAAGCAAGGGTATAAAAGAAATTGTTGTTGTTCATGCATTTGTCGAATATATCTATCGCTTCAATACCATATTTTTCATATGCTTCAGCAATTTCTTTATTTACTTTTTCTGTAAATTTTTCTCGCATGCCTTTGAAATACTTATCTATTATCGCATCTATAATAGGTATACGAGCTATGGATTTAATGATACGTGTAGTTGTTTTCATTATCTATATTTTCTATAATGATTCTTTGTTTATCTGTTTTTGTTCAATACTTCTCTAAGTTGAGTACTGCTAGTTCTTTGGGTGTAAGGAAAATATATTATTTTTACTCCTTCGTTGGCAAATAATTCTTCATATTTGTTGAATCTTTCAGTGCCTTTGTAGTCCGAACCTACAAACAAATAATCGTATTTTACTATTCCTTTGAAATAGACATCAGAATCTTCTCTTTCAGACATTATTACATTGTCTACATATTTTATGTTTTTCACGATATCCATTCTTTCTTCGAATGGAATAAATGTTTCTTTACCTTTATGTAAACCGTCTTTGTGAATTCCAACTACTAAATAGTCGCAACATTGTTTTGCTCTTCTTAGTAAGTTTAAGTGTCCTATATGAAACAAATCGAATGTACCGCTCAAATATCCTATTTTTATTTGTGGTTTATCGTTAAATCTACCACTTTCCATTTTGTAGTTATAACTATGTACGCCATATTCATGAGGCAATGTACGATATCGATCTATTACATCTTTGAATACTTCGTTGTATAAAGGAATAAAAAGAGTGTTTTTTGCATCAGCATTTGCTAATATTTCTTTTGCCAATGGTAGTATTTCTTCCATATTGTTTTGACCACCATTGAATTTTGTCCCTTTTATGGAGCCGGGAGATACGTTAAGTATTCTATTGTTAGAACCGGACATTTCTAATTCTATATTTAGGCTCTCTATTAAATTGCACAATGCAGCTTTTGTAGAGCTATATAATGCAAATAATGGAGATGATACTAACCCGGAAATACTACACATTACTGCACATCTGAAATTGTCGGCAGATTTAAGCTTAGAGTAGTAGTATTTTAGTATTTTTATAACAGATATGGTATTTACCTGGAAACTATTACTTATTTCAGTATCAATTATGGTGTCGAATTTGGTAACTCGCCCAAATCCGGCTGTTATTATGAGTGTATCAATATTGTTACAATCATTCAAGAACGAGAAATCATCGTTCAAAAGATTTACTTGTATATAAGATATTTTGTCGCTTTTTATTTCAGGTTCTATCTTGTCGGCTACTATGACATTATAATCGTCGTTAAGAAGTTGCATCGTTAATGCAAGACCTATTCCATTACTACCACCTACTACTAATGCTTGTTTCATTTTATAATAGTTTTGTTAAAAAACATTTTTATTTTTTCTATAACTATTTTTTATATCATTTATTATCTTTTCCGGTTATTATTTTTCTTCTTCTACCCAGTCGCCGTTGTCTTTTATTAGGGCTATTAGTGCCTCTACGGCTTCTGCTTGGTCGATGTTTTTACGCACTACTTCTTTGCCTTTGTATAGTGTTATCTTTCCTTTTCCTGCTCCTACATATCCGTAGTGTGCGTCGGCCATCTCGCCAGGTCCGTTCACTATGCAACCCATTACACCGATTTTTATACCTTTCAGATGTTTGGTTTTGGCTTTTATTTGTTGTAGAGCCTCTTGTATGTTGTATTGTGTGCGTCCACACGATGGGCACGATATATATTCAGCTTTGCTTATCTTGGCACCCACGGCCTGCATTATATCTAGTGCTGTTTCGCTGTCGTCGGCTATCTCTGTGGTTTGTCCGTCGATATATGCTTTGCTGTAGCGTGCTGCTTCGCGTATCTGGTAGTCTTCTGTCGAGTTGTATTTGGGAACAAATAGTTGCTTGTCGGTAGCTGGCTCGAAGGTGGTGGGCAATAGCATAATGTCTGCCTTGGGTGCTTTGCGACGTGGAAAATACGACGCTATCATTTGTGCTACAGGAATCTCTTTTTCCGGATCTTCGGTAAGGCTTACTCGTAGTGTGTCGCCAATGCCGTCGAGTAGGAGAGTGCCTATGCCTGCAGCCGATTTTATTCTACCTTGTTCGGCATCGCCGGCTTCGGTTACGCCAAGGTGTATTGGATAGTTCATACCTTGCTCTATCATCTTTTGCACAAATAAGCGTGTCGAATACACCATCACTTTCACGTTGCTGGCTTTCATCGAGAACACTAGGTTGTGGTAGTCAAACTGACGACATATAGAAGCAAACTCTATTGCCGACTGTGCCATACCCATTGGTGTGTCGCCGTAGCGGCTCATTATTCGTTCGCTAAGGCTACCATGATTTGTGCCTATACGCATGGCTGTGTTATGCTTTTTGCATATTTCTATCAGCGTGCTCATACGTTCGGCTATTTTTTCTAGCTCGTTGGCGTATTCTTGGTCTGTGAAATGAATCTTTCCTATATTACGGTCGGTGTAGTTGCCGGGATTTATTCTTACTTTCTCCACTAAGGCTGCTGCTATCTCGGCAGCTTTTGGGTTGTAATGTATATCGGCCACTAGCGGAACGTTGCAACCACGTTTCACCAGTTCGTTTTTTATGTTGTATAGGTTTTCGGCTTCGGCCACTCCGGGTGCTGTTATCCTCACTATCTCGCAGCCAACGTCTACCAGGCGTAGTGTTTGTTCTACGGTGGCTTGTGTGTTCATGGTGTCGGTGTTGGTCATCGACTGTAAGCGTATCGGGTTGTTGCCTCCCAGTGCCAACGAACCTATATGTATTTCTCTGCTTTCAAACATAATGTTTATCTACTTTCGTATTTGTATTTTATAATTATGAATGTGTTGTTTTTTGCCCAAAAACAACACATAGAAAACGCACAAAACCTATTGTTATTGTTTATCATAACATTTACTTGCAAAATTGGCTTTTATTTACTACTTTTGCAAAATGTTGCCATAGTGACAATGATTATGGTTATCGTCTAACCTACAACTATATAGTGGCTTTCGGGTATAGCAATATTTATATGTTAAAAGGAAAGAGGTTAGGTGTGTATGTTGATAAAACTACAGAAAAGAATAAACGAAAATGGGAATAGTAGCAAAACAGAGTATAAGTGGTTCTATAGTAAGTTATATAGGAGTATTTATAGGATTTATCACTAGCATGTTGGTCGTTGTGCCGTTGGTCGAACCGTCGGCTTATGGGCTGCTAGGTATATTGTGCGATGCTGCCACTCTTTTAGGTAGCCTTGCCATGGTTGGTATGGGAGCATCGGGGGTTAAGTTTTTTCCGTATTTCAAAGATGCCGACAAACAACACAACGGTTTCTTCTATTATCTGTTGGTGATACCTTTGCTTGGGGTGGCTATATTCTTTTCGTTGGCGGTGATACTTAAAGCACCTATCATCAGTTACTTTAGTCAGAATGCGGCAGCTTTTGCCGATTATTTCTTTTGGATATTTCCGTGGGCGTTTTTTATAGTTTATCAAAATATATTTGCCACTTACTCCAACGTTCTTATGCGTATAGTGGTGCCACGTACTGTGCAAGAGGTGGTTATTCGTGTGTTCAATATGGCCATACTTCTTATGTTCGCCTTCGGATTGGTGGGCATTAGATGGTTGGTGGCTTTGCAAGTAATGGTATACGGCATTGCCATGGCTATCAATTTTTTCTATATAGCACGTATCGACAAGCTAACACTACGCCACGATAATGCTTTTGTTCCTAAGCCTATGCGTAGAGAGATAGCCTCGTATGCAAGTTACACTTTGTTGGCATCGGTTGGTACTACTATAATGCAGAAGGTAGATTCGTTTATGATAGCCGGTATGTTAGGTTTGGACTTTTTAGGTGTATATCGTATTGCCATGTATATGGGTATAATTTCCGAAATACCATCAAGGTCGCTGTTTGCCATTGCTCAGCCTATAGCGGCCGAGGCTATTAAGAACAACGATACTTCTGCGTTGGAAAAATTGCTGAAATCGGTATCTATAAACTTGATGGTGATTAGTTCGGCTGTGTTCTTGTTGCTATATATTAATGTAGACAACATTTTTGCACTTATACCTAATGGCGACAAATACGAGAGCGGAAAATGGGTGATGGTGTTTATTGCTTTGGCAGGTGTGATAAATATTACTTTTACTTTTTCGCTTAATATATTACAGTTGTCCAAACATTATATGTACTACTTGCCGTTCTTGATATTCCTTTCGGCATTGGGAATATTGGGCAACAAATTGCTTATACCTTATTTGGGAATAAATGGCGCTGCATTGGCAAAGGTTATAACATATACCGTGTTTGGATTGCTACTTACTTTGTTTGTGTTTTTCAAGCTGAAAATACAGCCGCTGACAAAAAATCATGGAAAATTATTGCTTATAATATTGGCTGTTTTGGCTGTGCATCATTTGTTGCCGGTGTTGGAAAATCATTTTCTCGATGCTTTGTACCGCACTGTTATTGTGGCAACAATAGGTATAGTGGCTGTATATAAGTTTAATATTTCGCCCGATGCAAATAGGATTGCCGACAAGATGCTGAAGCGAAAAAAATAAAAAATATTTCGAATATACACAATATGCAAATAAAAGCCACGTTATATTGGCTCATAATGAAAGTAGTTTTAATTGAAAGGAATGGGTATGGTGTATAAGCACCGCCCATTTTTTTATTCTCTCTTCTTGATGAGATATTTCTTATTTTGTTGAGTAATAATGTTGTAATTCTGTGGAGTTGTACAGCCACAATAATCTGGGCGAGGTTTAAGACTATTCCGCAAATCACCTGCAAAGCAATTTTTAGAAGTTGCCTTTAGTCTTGGCGTAGCAAAGCGAAGCCGGATCAAGCCTCAAACCTTTCTCTACTTTCTATACCTCTCTTTAGAAAAAGACAGATGTTGCAACTGCATAATGATGCATTTGCACAAGTTGTATTTTAACATTTACAACTATGCATTTTATCCATATATTTGGCTTACAAAAATAAACCACCGGCATTATCGGCCATAAAAAACATTTTTCCAAAAAAGTTGAAACACTCTAATATTCAACAATTTGAATTTTTAATAATCTGTTATTTTTAATATCCCCACTATATTTAATTCTATATCCCACTATGTAATTCCAAAATGGGTACCCATTTGGGGGTAAAATGGGTACCCATTTGGAGAAAATATAGTACCCATTTGGAGAAAAATGGGTACCCATTTTTTTGAGGGTCATATACGCTATTTTATTAACAGTTATTAACTGTGGAATTAACATTGAATTTCTACCAGAAAACATATATTATCTGTTGGATGAATTTAGGCAACTTCTAAAAATTCCACGTTTCGGATAAACAAAAGACTGTTCTTTGAAACTTTTGCGTGGTTGACTTCGTCGATGTTGCTATCGCTCGAAAGAGCTAATGCTTGGGCATTGTTCTTTACTCGCTTAATCGCAACGTTGTGTTTTTCTACCGAAACCTTTCTATTTCTTTTGGGGTCGCCAATGGTTGTCTAAATGTATTGCCGAAAGATGTTGTTTTACTGCAAAAAAAATCATTTACCCAAGCCAAACTATGCAAAAAGCCATCACTTACTCTTTTTGCCGAAAGTTAAAAAGAATTTTCTGTTTGTTAAATATGATAGTGATGATGAAAAAAATATATCATATAATCAGTGGTAAAGAATATTTTTTTCTTAAAAAATGTGCATATAAACTGTTAATAGTACTCTTTATATATAGAAGGAGACTAATTTTGCAGATAGAAACGGTATCGAAGCAAAACATATCTTTCGAACTACAAAATAGTAAAACACACGTCTGAATGACCGGATACGACGAAGACATAAAGAAAATTATAGTGTTGATGCAGCCTAAAATGGTTAGTGCTGCCATGGCCGTATTGCACGATTATGAAAGGTCGAAAGATTTGGTGCAAGATGTAACAGAGGTGTTTTGGAAACATAGGCGAACGTTTAAACGCAATGTAACTGATGTAGAATCGTATATGTACAGATGTGTGGTAAACAGCTCGATGAAAAAACTGAAAGCCGACAAAGCCGAAGCAAAACTATTTGTAGATATAGATGTGGCAATGTTTGTGGCCGACGATAGTTGCGATACCGACTACGATGTGTACAATGCAAGGTCGGTAGTGGTTTCGGAAGCTATGGATAAGTTGGAGATAAAACACAAAGCCATGGTGGAGATGTATTTCTGTGGAAGTATGTCGGTCAATAACATAGCCAAGCTGCTGAATGTCTCGCCAAGAAAAGTGAGAAAAATACTAACGGAATCGATAGAAAAGATAAAAAATATAGTAATAAACAACGAAATGTGTTATGAATAGCAGGCAAGAAGAAATAGAAAAATTGTTGGAACGCTTTTATGCTGCAAGCCTTTCATCCGAAGAGATGCAAAGTCTGTATACTTATTTCTTGTACACCAATCCGCTACCGGATAAGTTTAAGGACGAAGTGCCATTGCTACAAGAGCTGGGCATACGTTATTTTTGCCAACAAGACAGTGCCGCCCTCGAAAGCAAGATAGACCAATGGTACGAAGAAGAAAATACTACTACGCGTTCTGCCAAGATTGTATCTTTATCGAGAGCTGCGATGAAAAGAATAGCGGCAGCGGCAGCATGTGTGGCAGCTATAGCCATAGGCTTTTGGGCAGTAAGCACCGATGCCGTACCCACTATGCCGACCACAGAAGTGCTGCAGCCAATTTTGGTGGCACAAGCCGAAGCACCTGCCGCTACGTCACAGACCACAGCCCAACAAGCAGCTAGGCCAACGCCACAGCATACCGTGGCAAAAGCCGAAGCATCTGTGGCGGACGGGCAAAATACAGCC
>JAFZDP010000046.1 GCA_017561155.1 Bacteroidales bacterium
TATTGTTCACAATAATTAATGTTGTAAAATCCAATAGATAAAGTGAATGGATAAACTATTAGTCAAAATATTGCCGATAAATTACACTCAATCCTCTACCGGGAAAGAAAGAGACTCAGAGACAGGCTTTTCCTACTTCGGTGCACGGTATTATGATTCGGATTTGATGACGGGGTGGTTGTCTGTAGATCCTATGGCGGATAAGTATCCTGCTTTATCGCCGTATGCTTATTGTGGGTGGAACCCGGTTCGGTTGGTGGACCCAAATGGGGAGGAGTTAGCTTTAAATGATGATATAGTTATTAAAGGTACTAATAATTCTAGTATTACACTTAAAACAGATGCCGTAGATTTTACAATCAATACAAATACTGATTTTGGAGGAAATTATGAAATTGAAGATTTAGAGAATGTTGCAATAGGTTATGAAGTAGGAGTAAATGGAACCGGAGCTGCTGGTGTTGGATTTTCTTTTTCAGGATATATACAAAATGTAATGTTTTTGGGTGGTGAACATGCAGGATATTGGTATACTTATTTGGGAGGAGAAGCCCAAATGCTTGCGTCTCTCGCAGCAGAAGGAACAGTTGGAGCTCAGAAAAATTGGTTTATCGCATGGTGCAATCCCCAAAACGGTAAAAATAATCCATCATCTTTTGCAGGGATGTATACTGGTGTAAATTTTGGAACTGATTTGAGTGGATTAATTGGAAATGCTGGTATTAATGTTTCATATTCAAGATCAAATAAAAGTGAAAATAAGAATCAAAATTATTGGAATATGTTAAGCATCGGAGTTTCTTTTTCAATAGGACCATCTTTTAGTTTGCCAACAAATTTTAGTGTAGGAAGTCATATTGGAGGAACAAAATTATTAACAGCTGAAATTCCTACAAAAGAAAGAAGTTGGCTAGATATATTGTCCAATCATATAATTAATTTTTAGAAGGCCATGTTGATGTTTATATTTTTTATATTTTCTCTAGGAGGCTTTATATTAGTTATCCTTTTGAATTTACTAATCTTGAAATGTAAGATAAGTAATCGAATTGTAGCATTTGTTTTGATTCCATACTTCATTTGTTTTGCTATTTGTTTTACTATTTCAGTAGTCAAAGAGCATAGAAAAAGCATAATTACTCATCAATTGAGCTTCGAAAAAATTAAAGAAGTGTATTTTCAAGGTAAAGTTATATCTTCGTATACCAAAACTAGTTCAACCATATTGTGTATTTCGATAGACTCATCCAATGTAACATCTTTTTGTGATCCAGAAGGTTATCCGTTGAAAATAGAAAATGGGATAGCAGTAGTCTCTATCGGATATATTAATGAAAATATTTCGGAAGAAGTTTTTATGGCTAATGCAGAATATATAATTGTAAATAAGAATAATAGCTTATTGGTTAATTATATTATCAAAGATGATACTCTAACAAAATCATTAGAGGAATCTTTTAACTTAGGATATCTTAAGCAAAGACACTTGAGTGTTTTCGATGAAATTATTTATCAAAATAAGCCCAAGGTATTAGAATAGATATTATTGGTAAAAATCCACAATATTATTTTACTAATTAATAAATTCTTCTAGTGATAAAAAACATACACAAATTTGAATAACTTACATCTATGTCAGAATAAATGTGTAATTTTGCAGTCCGAAAACAACCGAAGAATATGCATCAAAACTATATAAAATACAGTCAAAAACCACTACAATCCTCTACCGGGAAAGAAAGAGACTCAGAGACAGGCTTTTCCTACTTCGGAGCACGGTATTACGACTCGGATTTGATGACGGGGTGGTTGTCTGTAGATCCAATGGCGGATAAATATCCGAGCTTGTCGCCATATGCTTATTGTGCTTGGAACCCGGTTAGGCTGGTGGACCCGGATGGGGAAGCTTGGAAACCGACTATAAATGAAAATACGGGAGAATACACGGGATATGAATGGATTGACCCCAAAGATTCATATAATAATGATGGTAGTTTGAAAAATGGATTATATGAACAAGCTATATTTTTTTCTAATAATGGAAATTTTGATCCTGAGAGTAAGTTTAATATAGGTTCTTCGACAGCAACAGTATATTTATCGGATGGTTCAACAAAAGAATTTGCAGCGTGTACAAATCCTTCAGATGCATCGGTATATGCAACTGTTCCATCAGGTATTTATACTGCAAAAGTTGGGAAACATAGGAATCAGTATGATGCTTTACGTTTACAAGGAAAAATAGATCTTGGAATGCCTAATCCAAGTAATCCTAATGTTGATTATGCTATAGGAATAAACATTCACAAACCAGGATTGAATAATTTGACAGGTACTGACAGTAAAAATCGACCGATGTCTGCAGGTTGTTTTTTGATAGATAGAAATCGTTGGGATGAATTTATGAATTGTTTTTCTCCGAATAATGAAATAAGTGTATCTTTATCTAGGTCAATGAATGCACCAACAAATAGAAACAAACAAAAATTTGAAAGACCTACCTATATGCTTGAACCAAAATTCCCAAGTGATAATACAAGAGTTTGTTTATAATTTAAAAAATATTTTTTATGATAGTGAAATTTATTTTATTCTGTTTCGGGATATTAACTTTTGAGACATTATTCAGTCAAAATAGATTGGATTGTAAAAATACGGGAGATTGTAAACAAGGTGTTTATAGTTATAATGGATGGGTTTGTGAGTATGAGAATAATAAACTAAATGGCATTAGTATAGGTTTTGATAAAACTACTTCTCCTCGCAAAATACGTTCTGTTGGAACTTATAAAAATGATATTCCAACTGGAACATGGATTTATTTTGACGATGAAGGGAATGTTGCATTAATGATAACTGATATAAAAAAAAATGATAGTGTTCAAATAGATCCAAAGTATTATTATTTTGAGAATAATAAACCAAATTATATCGCATACAAAGTGGATTTTTATTCTTCAGGAATAGTAAAAACAGAAGGCTTTATTGCTTTTGATGAGGATTTTAATGGTGATGATTTCTATGAATTTGGAGAATGGAAGTACTATAATAAAGAAGGTAAATTGATTGAAACAAAATATAAAAATTGATATAAATCTATTGAGAAAGTCAAAATAAATGTGTAATTTTGTACCTCGAAAACAACCGAAGAATATGCATCAAAACTATATAAAATATAACGCTGAAACACCGCAAAAATCCTCTCAATCCTCTACCGGGAAAGAAAGAGACTCAGAAACAGGCTTTTCCTACTTCGGAGCACGGTATTATGATTCGGATTTGATGACGGGGTGGTTGTCTGTAGATCCTATGGCGGATAAATATCCGAGTTTGTCGCCTTATGCTTATTGTGCTTGGAACCCGGTAAAGTTGGTGGATCCGGATGGGGAAGACCCAAATTTACCTAATCCAAAAGAAATAATTGCAAATGCAATAACTTCATCTGCTGAACTTGCTTATAATTTATACACTAATGCCTCTGTCATTCTAAAATCGAATCCATCTTTAGTCTCAAAAGTTAATAGTTCGATATCTCCAATAAAAAATGGAATAGAAAAGGCTACAGATATGAATCCTCAGACAATGGGTTGGGGTGACTTAGTAAATATTTGGCTATTTGAACTTGGCAATAGTTCTCACATTAATTTTGGATCAAATGCATATACCACTATGGCGTTGAAAAATCAAGAAGGAGTTAACAATGTTCGTAATATAGCAATTGACAATATAAAAAATGGAATATTCGAAAAAGTTGCTAAAACTTGGGTATATGGACAAGATCAATTTTATGATGGAGTTACGGAAGGTAATATTGTTACATCTTTTTTAGGTTCATACAATACATCCATAAGTATTTCTCAAGGAAGTAAAAAAGGAGAATATATTTTAAATTTTGAAGTTACCAATACATCTAGTTGGGAATCTGCTACACGTTTGCGCAAGGATAACGACAAAAACGGAAGTCATGATGCCATTATTCCAAGCAAAGAGAGAGGTATTGGAATAAAATTAGGCGGAAATTTGAAACAAACATGGCGTTGGTCTGAATCATTTAATATCAGTACACAATGAAAGAAAAATCTTTGTTTTTAGTTCTTATTATATCGCTTTGTCTTTTTTCATGCGATAAAAAGAGTGAATGTAGAAGTTTTATAAACAATATAAATTTAACAGATTTAGATTATCGATGGACATGCCAACATAATGATTATTCTTGGACTCCATATTATGGTTCCTTTAATACCAATGGTAAACAAATCTCCAGTGATATTTGGACACCACCAAAAGATAATAAAACAATATTACAGTACAAACAAATATTATATTGTGATAGTATATTATTGGAAGAACTTGATGTATATTATAGTCCCAATATGTATAGTCATATCGATGGTAATCGATGTGAAGTTTTAACTATCGGATTTGATTATTATGAAAATATTTGGAGGTGTATATATGAATATGCAATAAAGGATAATTGTGAAAACCAACCACAATTTTATGGTTTTAATACCGACTTTATTGAAAAAACTAAAGCCGATTCAATCATAGAAATATGGACAAAACACGATAATTATAGCATTATTCCTCATTAATACCTAGTATAAAAATATGCTTCAAAATCAACTAAAATATAGCTCAAAATACACTCAAACCTTTACCGGGAAAGAAAGAGACTCAGAAACAGGCTTTTCCTACTTCGGAGCGAGGTATTACGATTCGGATGTTTTGACGGGGTGGTTGTCTGTAGATCCTATGGCGGATAAGTACCCGAGCTTGTCGCCGTATGCTTATTGTGCTTGGAACCCGGTGAAGCTGGTGGACCCGGATGGTAGAGATTTCGACAAGATAATTAATCATGAAGATAAAACAATAACGATATGTGCCCAATTTGCTTGTGAAGGGGCAACAGAAGAACAGAATGCATTTATCCAAAAAGCAGCAAACAGTTGGAACTCATGCAATTTTACAGTTTCCCTACCTGGCAAAAATGGAATTGAAGAGAGTTATACTGTTTCTTTTGATATCAATAACGGAAATGGTCCCAAAAATGGGATATCTTTTATGCCTGATGATTTATATAACGTAAAATATCCTAAGAACCGAAAATCAGGAGGTGTATCAGATGGCAAAAATATTGCTATACGTAGTAGCACCACAAACAATCAAATACTTGCACATGAAATGGGGCATTGTTTTGGAATTAGGGATAATGAAGTACGTACAGATTATTTAATGTTTGCATCAAATGATGGATTAGTTCCAATAAAAATGTTAAGCACTTTTGATTTTAGAGATTTATTATCATCTTGTGGATTTAAGTTTCGAGGAATAAACCAAGCTAGTAGAACTGAATTGTGTAAAGAAACGATAGTAATTGGTGATACTCCAGAAAAGTTTTGGAATACAGTATTAAGAAACAAAAATTTTATCAACAACAATACGGAAAAATTCGTGCAATAATGAGCAAAAAAAATATATTTATTGTTTTTCTTTTGATAGGGGGATTAACATTGTATGCACAAGAAAGCGAAGTCTACAAGCTGAAGGCTTTGAATTTCTTTTGTTCAAACAAAAATGAAATGTTTAAACTATCAAATCCCCTCTTTCAAAATTCCTCCCCTATTTTTATCACAGATTTCAGACAGGAGGCAGATGAATTTAATACTGATAAGTTTCATTTCGATTCAACTGTTTTTAAAGCCGACACAAGTCTTATTTCGGATATTCTGAAAAAAATAGAAAAAGAAGACGTTATCGAGAACAACGAATTTGATTCTATTTTTCCTTCATCTGATGGCATTTATGCATTGTCTGAATTGCTTGATTGTATCTATTTACATCCTTACATCATCTCAACTATAGAAGACAGCATTCCAATTATAGAAAATTCTAATTGGTGCAAAAGAGAATTTGGTCTTCATATATCACCAGTTTTATCTTATGGGGGGGTAAAATATGTAATATTAAGGATTGATTCATATTTTAAAGATATGGTAGACCGCTTTCAATTTTGTGTGATAGAATTTTCAACTGATGGGAATGTGTTAAGAGGTTACATTAGTAGGGTTTGGGGATCATTGATTTATTAAAATAATATATCTCAATATTTGCCAACATAATGAATTTGTTTATGATTCTGTAGAAATTTGGAAACAAACGTATATCCATATCAA
Organism: Bacteroidales bacterium; assembly: GCA_017561155.1. GTDB lineage: Bacteria > Bacteroidota > Bacteroidia > Bacteroidales > P3 > HGM05376. The sequence continues at coordinate 6,177 of JAFZDP010000046.1, forward strand.
AATAAATATGTAACTTTGCACTTTAAAAACAAGTAACAATTATGTACCAAACAAGCACAAATATAACCCCGAAATATAGGCAAGAAACGCACTATAACTATGTGGGGAATAGTGGTTTTGAGCGTTATTCGGATTCGCTTCATTCTCCACTTTTGTGCTATCGTTCCGTTACCACTGCACTTACCGCACAAATTCCTGCGGAAACGCTATCGCAAAGCCACAGGCTTTGCTTCATCGGGAAAGAAAGAGACTCAGAAACAGGCTTTTGCTACTTCGGAGCCAGGTATTACGACTCGGATTTGATGACGGGGTGGCTGTCTGTAGATCCTATGGCGGATAAGTACCCGAATATTTCTCCTTATGCTTATTGTGGGTGGAACCCGGTTAGGTTAGTGGCCCCGGATGGGGAGGCTACATACAGGTAAATATGGATGCAGACGATATAGCAATGATATGGGAGTAATAACTATCTATAGATCTGAAGAAGAAAAAATGTATTATCTATGTACCAGAACAAATAGTTTGTCGTTTGTTTTACCTATAAAATGTGTATCGAAATGGATGATTATAAAAAATATATATTCTGTATAATATTACCGATCTTTTTTGTGAAAACTACTCTGTCGCAAGAACGATTTATCTTTGATACTTTAGATAATTGGCTGACAGTAGGAATATTTGATAGTGATATTAAAAAAAATATAGGATTGCCGGATTCTGTTTCTAATTCTGAAATTTGGGAATTTACGGGCTATGAATATCAGTATTGGTACTATAAAGATTTAGGATTAACCATGTTGCTCGAAAAAAAAGATGGTGTGTTTTCTGTCTATAGTATAGAGTTGATAGGTAAAATGTTTAGTACTTGTAGGGGTGTCAAAATAGGATATGCCAGAGATGATGTCATTTTTAAATATAAAGAATTTGTGGATATGAATAATGCAGATAGTTCAATAACGATAATGAATAATATTTATGAAGGTACTTTCTTTTTATATAGAGATAAAATTCTCCGGAAAATTATAATTGGTTCTATTGTAGAATAAATTAACTTTGTGGTATAACTGTAATAATTATTGTTTGTAAAAGTATGCAACGCTATTGAAAACAAACGGTTATGCTAAGGAATATAATTGCCAAGCAAAGCAAGTTGATAAATTAATTTTCGGTTGTAAGATAAAATTCCCTTTTGATGTAGATAGAGAGTGAGATAAGTTTTTCTTGTAATGGAAAATATTTTGCGTAAAAAAACTTGGAACAAAATGTGTCTATATCAAAATAAATATGTAACTTTGCAATGGCTAATGTAACATATATTGGCGAGGATATTTTGATATAACGAATTAAAGAATATATTGTAATAACTATGGAAGTAAACGATTGTTTTCAGCTTGGAAAAGTGACAAAACCATTTGGATATAAGGGCGAAGTGGTATTCTATTTAGATGTAGACGAACCTATGGACTATGCTGAGTTGGATTCGGTGTTTGTGGAGCAAAACGGAAAACTATTGCCTTACTTTATCGAGTCGATAAACATAAAAGGCAACAAAGCGGTGGTCAGATTCGAAGATTTGACAGCCGAAGAGTCGACAAAGTTGATAGGAAAAAATCTTTACCTGCCATTGAGTGTGTTGCCAAAGTTGACCGGTAAGAAATTTTATTTTCACGAGATAATAAACTTTGCCGTAGTAGATAGTAAAAAAGGAAACATAGGTAATATAGTGTCGGTGATAGACTATCCGGCGCAGCCATTGTTCCAAATAATGAACGGAGAAACCGAAATACTGATACCTATAATGGACCAGATAATAGATACGGTGGACCGTGAAAACAAGACTATATTTATTACCGCTCCGGAAGGATTGATAGATATTTATTTGCAATAGAAACATTATAGTGCCGACAAAATGGATAAGCGTTAGAAACGTCGCAGAGTTGCGGTATAGAGCTACGCTGTTTTGTAGTTTTTTTAGAAGATATGCTATAATAATTGAAACCTTTTGTCGTTATTTGACCGATTTACATTTATTAAAGAAACGTTATATATATGAAAAAGCTTATACTTATACGTCACGGAGAAAGTGAATGGAATAAATTGAACTTATTTACAGGTTGGACCGATGTAGACTTGACCGAAAATGGTTGTAAAGAAGCGTTCGAAGCCGGAAAATTGTTGAAAGCAGAAGGTTACAAACCTGAATTGTGTTTTACTTCGTATTTGAAAAGAGCAGTAAAAACACTAAACAATGTGTTGGACGCTATGAATATGGACTACCTACCTGTAGAAAAAAGCTGGCGTTTGAACGAAAAAAGTTATGGTGCCATACAAGGGCTAAACAAAGCAGAAACAGCAGCTAAATATGGCGACGACCAAGTGCTTTTGTGGCGTCGTTCGTTTGATGTGCAACCTCCTGCATTGGATATGCACGACGAAAGAAGTCCGAGAATGGATCCTCGTTACAACGAACTAACCGACGAACAAGTGCCTTTGACAGAATCGTTGAAAGATACTATAGAACGTTTGATGCCTTACTATCAAGAAGTGATTTTGAAAGCTCTTGAAACACACGACGAAATTATGATAGTGGCTCATGGTAATAGCTTGAGAGGTATTGTAAAAGAATTGCGTGGCATGACAAATGAAGAAATCATTAAATTCAATATACCTACTGCTGTTCCATATGTATTTGAATTTGACGATAACATGAACCTTACTAAAGAGTTCTTCTTAGGCGATGCCGAAGAAATAGCAAAGAAAATGCAAAGCGTGGCAAACCAAGGAAAAGCAAAATAAGAATAATTCTTTTGGATAAATATATGTATGCAAGCCTGCCAATGTTGAAATATTGGTGGGCTTGTTTTTTTATAGGCTGTGTAGTGCGCCTACCGTAGGGTCGGATAGTAGGGTAAGGATGTTGTTTTGTGTTTCGGCAAGTGTTTCGGACAAAAGCACTTTTCTGATATCGCTGTTGTCAAGGATAAAGTGTTGAGAAAAGTACTGCCAATACTCTTTGGTTTTCCTCATTTTTGATATTTCGGGCATAGGGTTGTGTTCTATTTCTTCGAAAAGCGATCTGACAAAATCGAGATATACACTTTGTTTGTTTTCGAAGGTGTGCCCTTTTATTTCCGATGCCAACAGTGGATTGGCCAGAATGCCTCTGCCTATCATTACATCGCTTATACTAGGAAACATTCGACAAATATGCTTGTAGTGGTGCAGCGTTTTTATGTCGCCATTAAAGATTATGTGGTGGTTCAGCTTTGCAATGCTGTTGGCAAAAGTGTCTAAATCCAACTCGCCGTCGTACATTTGTATCCCTATTCGTGGGTGTATGGTTATACTTTTTAGTGGAAAATTGTTCAGTATGGGTATTAGTTTGTCGATGTCGGTTGGTGTTTCGTAGCCCAATCTCATTTTTATTGATAGCGATGCCGATATATTAGGTACGACTTTGGATAGTATATTTTCGACATCGGCAGGGTAGGGTAGTATTCCCGATCCTCTTTTTTTGTGTGCTACTTTGGATACAGGACAACCTATATTCCAATTTATTTCGGTATATCCTATTTGGTACAATCTATTTGCAAGGTCGATAAATTCGGGTATTTCTCTGCCTAATATTTGGGGTACAACAGCTATGGAATTGTTGTTGTTTTCGGGCAGTATGTCTTTAATTTTTTTGTGTGCCAACGACAGATCCCCGTGGGTAAGCGACACAAACGGACTTACTGCTACATCGATAGCATTGCCAAACACTTTGTAATGAGCCTTTCGGAATAGTACTTCAGTAAGGCCTTGCATTGGTGCTAAATATATCATAGGACGGTATGCTATATTTGTGTGTCGGTTAATTTTTGTATTTCAACCATTTCAACACTTCTTTGTATGTGATGCGTTTGCCGTACATTAATATTCCGGTGCGGTATATTTTGGCTGCCACCCATGTTGCTGCCAAAAATGTTATAAGCAGTATGACCGCCGACATCCATACCTGCCATATCGGCAAACCAAATGGTAGACGTACCATCATAGCCACCGGTGATGTGAATGGTATTACCGACAGCCAAAATGCCAAGTTGCCATTGGGCGATGCTACTATGAGAGGGATAAGTAGTATGGTGAGTAGTAATGGTATTGTGATCGGAAGGGTAAACTGTTGAGAATCGGTTTCGTTACCTATCATGGCTCCTGCTGCCGCAAATAATGTGGCGTAAAGCAAATAGCCTAATATAAAAAAGAATAGGAATGTAGACAGTATGACGCCGAAGTTTATAGACAATATGCCCTGTATGACGTCGGGTAGTTGGGAGACTGTTTGCATAGCACTGCCGTCGTTATGTTGTGCTACAAACAGGTCGGTGTCTACCACTCCCGACCACTGTACGGCACCAAGTATGACCATCGAGATAGCTATCCATAGCAAAAACTGTGTAAGCCCCACCATGGCAATGCCTATTATTTTACCCATCATAAGTTGGAATGGTTTTACCGACGATACTATTACCTCCACTATTCGGTTGGTTTTCTCTTCGACTACACCACGCATAACTTGCGACCCGAATATAAATATCACCAAATAGATGAGTATTCCGAGTGTGCCGCCAAGCACTGTTTTTACCTCCAAAAAGTCGTCGCGACCTGTTTCCAAATCTTTGGAATGTATGTGTATAGTTGCATTGTTTATCATGTCGTAGTCGGACTTTGCTATGTCGTATACCTCTAGTAGTATGTTGTTTTTAAGTATTCTTTCCAATTGGTTTTGTATGTCGTTTTTTACCGAGGTGGGTGGATTGTTCGAGTAGTAGTATAGATATGCATCCGATGGTATTCTGCTTTCGGTGCGTGGAATGTATATGATAGTGGAATAATCAGTGTTTGTCTTAAGTGTGTTTTTGGCTTCGTCGATGTCGTCGATATGGGTATATCGTACTTCTTCGTTCGACCTAAAGTGTTTAAACAGCATTGTTTCGTCGACCACGATAATATTAGTTTTTTCTATCGAGTTTAGCGATAGATATATTGGTACAACGTATAGTGTGGCAATAAGTATTGGTACAAGTATAGTTATAAACCAAAAAGATTTCTTTCTTATACGGGTGCTATATTCTCGTTTCAGTACTAATATTATTTTCTTCATCGGTATGTATGTTTATGCTGCTGGGTGCATTAGTCGAATCTTAAATGTTTTATCGGAATATTCTTTTCGCTAAGTCTCATCATTGTCGAAAGTCCTATTTCGAAATGTGTATTCACATATTTCGATGTGACAATGTTGTCGCTTTTTTCTGTTTTGATACCTGCTTCTATCATTGGTTGGTCGCTTACCAATAGTAGAGCACCGCAGGGTATTCTGTTGGCAAATCCAACAGTAAATAGTGTGGCTGTTTCCATATCGATGCCCAAGCAACGTATTTTTTTGAGGTATTCCTTAAAGTCTTCGTCGTATTCCCATACTCTTCGGTTTGTGCTATATACAGTACCTGTCCAATAGTCTTCGTTGTACTCGTTTATTACTGCCGATAGTTCTTGTTGTAGTGTAAATGCAGGCAGAGCAGGTACCTCGGGTGGAAAATAGTCGTTTGATGTACCTTCGCCACGTATGGCTGCTATGGGTAATATATAATCGCCGAGGTCTGAGATGTTTTTCAGTCCGCCACATTTACCCAAAAATAGTACTGCTTTAGGCATGACAGCGGTAAGCAAATCCATTATTGAAGCAGCGTTGGGGCTGCCCATGCCAAAGTTTATAAAGGTGATATTTTTGTAGGTAGCCGATGGCATAGCCTTGTTTTTACCTTTTATTTCTACACCGAATTTTTCGCTAAACAGTGTAAGGTAATGTCCAAAATTGGTTAGCAATATGTATTCGCCAAACTCTTCGATAGGTGTGCCGGTGTAGCGTGGCAGCCAATCTTTTACTATTTCGTATTTGCTTTTGCTCATGTGTAGGATGTATTACTAAATTGGGGTTATTCTTCTTTTTTGTTGACTGATGCTTTCAGTAGCTTGGTAAGCTCGTTGTTGAACATAAAGTCGTTAAATTCGTTGTTTTTAGTTTGTGTGATGGTATGTCGTGTGCCTTCCCACCACAAATTGCCTTCGTATATAAATATTATATGTTCGCCTATACCCATCACCGAGTTCATGTCGTGGGTATTTACTATGGTTGTGATATTGTATTCTTCGGTTATCTCTTTTATCAAACTGTCTATAACAATAGATGTTTGAGGGTCGAGGCCGCTGTTTGGTTCGTCGCAAAACAGATATTTCGGATTGTTCACTATTGCCCTTGCTATGGCTACACGTTTTCTCATACCCCCACTAAGTTCGGAGGTGGAAAGGTCGTGGGCATTGGAAAGGTTTACCCTGTCGAGGCAAAAGTCGACTCTTTTGCTCATTTCTGCTTTTGTCATATTGGTAAACATGCGTAACGGAAATCTTACATTGTCGGCTACGTTCATCGAGTCGAATAGTGCACCGTTCTGAAACACCATGCCTATGGTTTCTCTAAGTAATTGGCGTTCTTTCTTGGTCATTTTCAGCATGTCTTTACCATCAAATAGTACCTGTCCGCTGTCTACGGTTTCCAGGCCTATCATGCTTTTCATAAGCACCGTTTTGCCACTACCACTACGACCGATGGTAAGGTTGGTTTTTCCGGTTTCGAATACTGTGCTTATATCGTTCAGCACCCTTTTGTCCGAAAACGACTTTACTATATTCTTTATTTCAATCATTAGAGTAATAAATTGGTTATTATTAGATTGGCTACAATAAGAGTTATGCAGCTTTCTACTACTGCTTTAGTGCTGGCACGTCCCACCTCTAATGCTCCACCACTGACGGTGTAGCCTCTAAATGCCGATACCGATGCTATTATAAAACTATATACAAGTCCTTTGACAAGGCTTATTATAAGCGATTTGTTTGTATAGTCGAGTTGCAAACCGTCGATATAGTCGTACGATGTTATGACGCCTGTCGTCACTCCGGCAACCCAACCTCCCAGCAATGCCAAGAAGATACTGACCACAATAACTATAGGACTGAATGCTACACATGCTATTATCTTAGGTAGTATCAGGTACGACGCACTATTGACACCCATCACGTCGAGGGCATCTATTTGCTCGGTGATACGCATAGTGCCTATTTCCGATGCTATATGGCTGCCTATTTTGCCGGCCAACACCAAGTTTATCATAGTGGGGGCAAACTCCAACATTATACCTTCGCGAGCCGAAAAACCGGTGATCCATCGTGGGTAGATAGGGTTGCTGAGGTTGGCAGCCAGCTGTATTGCTATGGCAGCTCCTACAAATATGCTTATCACAGCTATGATTGGTAAGGAATCCAAACACAAAACTCGTAGCTCGAAAAGAATCTTTTTGCGATATAATTTAGGATTCTCGGGAATCTGAAATACATTTTTCAATAGTATCAAATAGCGTCCTATATCACTAAATATCTTCATAACTTACAACTATTTATCATGTTATAAATCGTAATTATTTATTCTAATATTTGCAAAGATACATTTTTTTATTTAAGTAAACAATTTATGTCGGATTTTTTTTGTACTTTTGCAAATAGTTTTTACTGCTCAAACATAAATATAATGGAAGATAATAAGCAACATAAAGCCGGATTTGTAAACATAATTGGTAACCCCAATGTAGGAAAAAGTACGTTGATGAATGCCCTTGTAGGCGAAAAACTATCTATAATAACATCGAAAAGTCAAACTACCCGTCATCGCATTATGGGTATAGTGAATGGCGAAGATTTTCAGATAGTTTATTCCGACACTCCGGGTATAGTGAATCCTCATTACAAATTGCACGAAAGTATGATGACTTTTGTGAACTCGGCTTTGCACGATGCCGACCTTTTCTTGTTGGTTACCGAAGTAGGAGAAACATTTAAACGACAAGAAATATTGCAAAAAATAATATCTTCCAAAATACCTGTAATATTGGTTATTAACAAAATTGACTTGAGCAACCAAAATGTTGTTGCCGATAAGATTGCTTATTGGCAAAACCAGATACCTCATGCTTATATCATTCCGGCATCGGCTACCGAAAAGTTTAATATAGAAGCTATATTTGAAAAAATATTGGAGTTGTTGCCTCAAAATCCGCCATACTTCCCAAAAGATGAACTTACTGACAAGAGTATGCGTTTCTTTGTGAGCGAGATATTGCGCGAAAAGATATTGCTATACTACCAAAAGGAGATACCTTATAGCACAGAAGTGGCTGTAGAAAGTTATCAAGAACGTGAAGGTATCGACCATATTTCGGTTATAATATATGTAGAGCGTGAAAGCCAAAAAGGTATAATAATAGGCCACGAAGGTAAGTCTATCAAAAAGATAGGAATGGAGGCTCGCAAGGATATCGAAGAGTTTACAGGTAAAAAATGCTTTTTGAATATCCAAGTAAAGGTGATGAAAGATTGGAGAAACAGCGACAAGGCGTTGAAACGTTTTGGCTACGACTTATAGAATATCCATACTATTGTGTGGGTTTGATTGTAAAAGAAAAGGAGAGTGTTGATGTTCAATACTCTCCTTTTCTTTTAGTATAGTAGTACAAAAGTACCTGTTTTTATTTTCTTTTCGTTGGGCGCTAATGTGGTATGGTAGTATATGGCATAGGTATAAGTGCCTTGTGGGCAGTAGTTGCCTTTGTATTTTCCATCCCATGCTTCGGTGTTGTGTTCCGAACGGAACATCAATATTCCGGTTCGGTTGTATATATATACATCGTCGACTATTATTTTAATACCCGGCTGTATGGCGAACGTTTGGTTGCTGTTTCCCAAAGGGGTGATGCAGTTGCCTACCCACAAGGTGGGCTCTTCCAATACCATTAGATTGAGTACTATAGAACTGTCGCAGCCAAACCGACTGGTGTAGTGTTGGCTATAGAAGCCTTCTTGGTATTCCAAAAATCCGTGTTCGGTATAGTATTCACCCTCTTTTATTGTGGCGTTAATGGTGTCGTTGCGTGCCGGATATACAAGTAGATTTAGTTGTATGGTGCTGTCGCAACCATTAATTGTTTGTAGTCGTATAGTGTGTATTCCGGATATGTTTATGTTGTCGAATCCGTTTTCGTTGTAGGGTTCGTTGCTGCATATAGTGTCGAATATAACAGTGTCGTATGCAGTGTTCACTACAAGGTTTAACCTTACAATGCTGTCTAGTTTGCTGCTGGTTTGTACAGTGTCGATATATACGCCGGCGACGTTAACGTTGAATCCGTTGGCGGTGTATACTTCGTTTCCACAAATAGTGTCGTCGAGAATGGTGTCGTATAGAGGGATTACGACAAGGTTTAGCTGTACTACACTGTCGCAACCGCAAGCTGCTTGCAGTGTGTCGGAGTAGATGCCCGGTGTATCTGTATGGAATCCGTTATCGTCGTATACCTCATTTTCTCGTATAGTATCGTATATTATTTGCAAGGTTGGTATCACTGTGAGGTTTAGAGTCACTGTGCTGTCGCAACCATTGGCAGCTTGCAGAGTATCCAGATAAATACCTGTTTCATTTACGTCGAAGCCATTTTCGGTATATCTTTCGTTGGCACAAATGGTATCGTATATAGTGCTGTCGGGTGTGGGTTTTATGTCGAGTACAAGTGTTACTATGCTGTCGCAGTTCCCACATTGTGTGGAATATAAATGTTGTGTATATGTTCCGGGCTCGGAGGTGTCGAAACCATTTTCGGTATATGACATGCCGGGACATATTTCGGCATAGATGGTATCGTTGTAGCCTCTGTTTACAGAGATATTGGCTTCGACATACGATACTATAGGTTTGGTAGGGTCTAAAGCCGAAGTCATAATACAACGGAAGTCGTTGTTCTTGACATAAGTATTAGTGTTGGCATCGATATAAAAGTCGGTAAGCTGTACGTTGTATACAGAGTCTGTTGCTCCCGGAATATTTTCCCAGTTCCCACTTGCATTCTTTCTTTGCCAAATGTAGGATATAAGTCCTTTGGGTGCATGTATTATTGCTATATCTTCGCCTTCGTAACCACATTTGCAAACTTTTAACCTCATCGATTGGCACGATCCGGATATGTAGCAGTATGCTCCATGGTATTCGGATGTACAATCAGACATGTATATTTCTATGCGTATGTCTTCGTAAAGAAAGTTTTCCAGATTGATGGCTGCTTTTTTCCATGGTTTGTACACAAACGAACATTGACCTATACGGTATCTCTCCCATTCACCGGCCGGCAACTGATTGTTGTTGTCGGGTGCTTGTACTATATAGTATAAGCTGTCGTTTAGTGGTGCGTTTTGCCATTGGTTGTTTACTTTTTTAGAAATGCGGATTATAAATTCGGGATTGCCTATCGGAGTATGGGTGGGCGATTCCATAACGATGGCATAGTCTATCAGTACCAATGCGTTTTCCGGTGTTATGGTCATTTCGTAAAATAAGGCTTCGGCTGTGTATATACTATACTGATCGGAATTTTTGTAGTATGAGTTCGACCACATGTCGCCTAAGCGTATCGATGTAGTGGCGTTTTCGGGTATTCGTGGCAGAGCACCGCCGGTATTGGCATCGTAGCCGGGGGTGGTTATTATCTGAAAACGACGGTTGTTGTTGTCTGGATTCGACCCTAAAGCACAAGTGTTTCTAGTTTTTTTAGCAATACTTCCGGAGCCGGGTTCCGGAGTTACCAAAACAGCAAGGTAGTTGCCGCGGTAAATGGTATCGTCGATAAATGCAGTGGTATTTCTAATATTTGTGCTTGTGCTGGCTCCTTCTACACGTGCACCTATCTTTCCGTACCAGCCGGAAAAGCCGGTAGGATTGTGTAGTCCGGGACATGTGTTGGAAGATTGTCCGTAGGCAAATGGCAGCAGGGCTATACCAAATAATATATATAACAATACCTTCTTCATATCGTCGGTTGTTTTTACACTAAGGGAAAACACCATTGCAATTGTATATGATAGGGAACAAAAAGTGATCTTTTTTCGTAAATAGAGTGTCTGAAAAATATAGGTGGCATTTGTCAGAGTGCTGTTGTTTGTAGTAATAAGTAATGGTTGCTCAGTATTTTCAAGGTCCTTTTTTGTCGGTATTTATACCTAAAACAAAGTGTCAAGCCCAAAGTGTTGCATTATTTACTTGTTTATTATTATGCATATTATCTTTGTGTTTCACGGTGCAAAAATACAAATATTTTCCAATACTGCAATATTTTTTTGTCGAATATTTTAGTATTACAACAAATATATCTGATATACAGCAGTATTTGTCGCGAAATATTTTCTATGAGAGATAGTTTTTCTATGCCTTTTATGGTAATATTTATCTCTGTGTTATGTTTTTTTTTGAACAAAATATCCCGACAAAAATAACCTATATATGTTGTTCAATTATCCTATATATGTTATTGGATTATCCTATATATGTTATTTGCGTAACTAATAGATAGATATTTTCGGAGGGGAAATATCGGAGTTTTTGAGAGAAGTTAAATGTTAAAGAAATTTTCCAAATGTTAAACGCAAGGCAAAACCACCATACTTCGGTGGCGTAAATGCCATAGTTTTGAGTGGTGATTATGATAGTTTTTACCTAAAACTACCATACTTTCATCGCGAGAACACCCGGGTTTCATCGCGTTGATGGTAGGGTTTCATCGGCAGAGCGGTATATCATCATCGGGATAGTGCTATATTTTCATTGCCTAAGCATTTTTTTGAGAAAATGTAGAAAATAATATTTATTGGTAATCAGACTTTTAATTTTTTAGAGGCTCCGTAGTTTAGATATACGCATAGCAACACGATTTTTCGGAAAAATATGCCGTTTTTCGTGTTAAATCGGACGTAGTTAATATATGATAATTTTATTAATGGGTTAATGAATGTCTGTGGTGTTAAAAGCAAAGAAAGACATCTTATATGCCTATGTGGTTTGTGGGGGACATGATAGTTGCGGTTTTGTTACTATAGTACCAATATCCCCAAGTGTTCTAATACTATTTTTACTCCAAGTAGAATCAGTATAACACCACCCACAAATTCGGCTTTCGATTTGTGTTTTGTTCCAAATATAGCACCTATTTTGATACCTGCTGCCGAGAATATAAAAGTGGTGATACCTATGCAGAGTACCGAAAACCATATATTTATATCGAAAACCGAAAGGGATATTCCTACAGCCAAAGCATCGATACTTGTGGCAATGGCCAGTGGAAACATTTTCTTTACACTAAGGGAATCGTCGACCTCTTCATCGTCTTTGGAAAGGGCTTCGCGTAGCATATTGGCACCTATTGCAGCTAGCAAAATGGCTGCTACCCAGTGGTCGATAGAACTTATTTTGTCCATAAATTGGCTGCCAAGAAAGTAGCCGATAATGGGCATAAGAGCTTGAAAACCACCAAACCAAAGACCTACTATAACGTAGTGTTTTAGTTTTACTTTTTGCAATGCCAATCCTTTGCATATAGCCACGGCAAAAGCATCCATCGATACTGCTATGGCCAAACTTATAAGTGTGATAATTCCCATTTTAGTATTTCTTTGTTTTGGTTTTTGACGGTGGTAGCATTGCAAAAATACATCTCTTTAGCTTTGCTAACCATGTGTTTATAATATTCGTTACTTGTTAATCAAAGTTGCAAAGATACATATTATTTTCGACAAAATGTGTTTTTGTGTGCTTATTAATATTATTTTGTGAATAAAAAAGGCCGGCAGTATCCATTGTGTTGTTGTTATATTTGTAATTTTGCAAATATATTGTCGGTGGTATTTTTGTGTGCTACCATCGTGCAATAGAGCATGGTGATATTATTTAAAAACAACGAAATATGAAAAAGTTAAGCATTATAGCTATAGTATTGTCGACACTGACATTGTCGGTACAAATTTTTATTTTTGCCACCGGCAAAACCAACGACGACGAAATATATACTCAGGCACTAAAAAACGACTATCGTATATATTCGCCTGTGCTACCCGACACTATAAAATTTGCCGGCGAGCTTGTTCCTATGGATGTCTACTATGTTCGCGAGGCATTGGATAGAGAGATACTTAGCAATATGTATTGGCATACAAATACTATTCTTAACATGAAACGAGCCTATCGCCACTTTCCGGTGATAGAGCCGATACTAAAAAAACATGGGGTGCCTTCGGATTTGAAATATTTGGCGGTGATAGAAAGTGGGTTGCTTAATGTGACATCGCCTGCCAAAGCACAGGGCTACTGGCAATTTATAAAGGCTACCGGTAAAAAATATGGCTTGGAAATAACCGACGAAGTGGATATGCGAAACTCGTTGGAGGCATCTACCGAGGCAGCATGTAAGTTTTTGAAAGCTTTGTATGCACAGTTCGGCAGTTGGACATTGGCTGCTGCGGCCTACAATTGTGGCGAAAATGGATTGCAACGTCAGATAAATTTGCAAAGCGTAAACAATTATTACGACCTTAGATTGAACTCGGAAACAGCTCGATACGTCTATCGCATTGTAGCTGTGAAACTGATAATGCAAGACCCACAGTCGTACGGATTCAACTTGAGATACAGGGATATGTATCCGCAAATACCATATCGCACAGAGGAACTAAAGGGACAAAATGTAGACTTGTACGACTTTGCAAAAGATAATGGTACTACCTACAAGATGCTACGCGAGATGAATCCGTGGTTGATAACCAATAAATTGGTAAACAAGGAAAACAAGACTTATATTGTAAAACTTCCGATAGAAAATGGTATACTGCTGAAAAATATCCGCAAATCCGACGATATGAAATCGGAATTGGTGACACATCTGTAGCCGAAGATAGGGTGGTGGCTTATTGGTTGTTGCCAAAATAGTCGACAATAAGTTTGGCTTTGGCTGCTCCCACACATTTGGCCAACTCTTCGAACGAGGTGTTTTTTATCTGTTTTACCGAATGGAATTTCAATAGCAGTTCGCGTGCTGTTTGTTCGCCAATGCCTTTTATGTCGGTAAGCGATGTTTTGATTGTACCTTTCGAACGCTTGTCGCGATGGAATGTTATTGCAAATCTATGTACTTCGTTTTGTATTTGTTCCAACAAATGAAATAGAGCGCTGCGAGGTGCAATGCCTATGCTAATGGGAGGATTGCCGTATAATAGTTCGGAGGTTCTGTGCTTGTCGTTTTTTGCCAATCCCGCTATTGGTATAGAGAGGTGTAGTTTGTCCTCTATCACACTTCTGATAGATTCCATCTGCCCCTTGCCACCATCGGCTATAATAAGTTGAGGCATGGGTTTGTTTTCGTCCAATAGTCGTTTGTATCGACGATACACTACTTCTTCCATCGAGGCATAGTCGTCGGGGCCATTCACGGTTTTAATGTTGTATTTTCTGTATTCGGAGCGTAGCGGTTTGCCGTCGGCAAAATGTACCATTGCCGCCACCGGGAATGCTCCCTGTATGTTCGAGTTGTCGAAACATTCTATATGTCGAGGTAGTTCGGGCAGTTTTAGCTCGGCTTGTATTCGTTCTAGTAGCTGTAGACGTCCGCCTTCGGGCTCTACAAGCAGGCGTTGATGATTGCACTCGTGCTTGTACGACTTTAGGTTTAGTATAGAAAGCTCCAGCAAATGTTTCTTGTCGCCACGTGTAGGTATGGTTTGTGTAAGGTAGTTTTCGGGTAGGTCTACTTTAAAAGGTACTATTATTTCTTTGGCAGTGCTGTTGGACATTTTGTGAAGCTCGGGTATAGCCATACTTAGTATCTCGGCATCGTCTTCGTCGAGTTGCTTCTTTATTTCGGTAGAAAAAGAGTGTATGATACCACCATTCTTTATACGCATAATGTTTACATACGCATATTTGGTGTCGGACAATACCGAATAAACATCAACGTCGTGTACGTTGGTGTCTACTACTTTAGATTTGCCTTGGTATTGTTCCAACAGGATTATTTTCTGTTTGACGGCTTCGGCTTGTTCAAATTCCAATACTTCGGCATGGGCTATCATCTGTTTTTTCAAATCGTCTACTATCTCCTTAAAGTCGCCTTTGAGGATTTTTCGAATCATCTCAATGGTATGCAGATATTCTTCCTTGCTTTCTTCGCCAATGCAAGGAGCGTTGCACAGTCCTATTTGCGATTTTAGACAGCTTTTGTGTTTACCTTGTGCTATGCTTTCGGTCGTAAGATTGAGCTTGCAAGTACGGTAAGCAAAAAGTTTTTTGATTATGTTTTGCAACTCTTCCAGTACTTTTTGTTTTGGGTAAGGTCCGTAGAAAGAGCCTTTATTATTCACTCTGTCGCGAGTAAAAATTAGTCTTGGATATTCTTCGTAGGTGATACACAGATAGGGATACGACTTGTCGTCTTTGAGCATACTATTGTATTTGGGCTGGCGTTCCTTTATCAGATTGTTTTCAAGCAATAGTGCATCAATCTCGTTTTCTACCACAATGGTTTTTATGTCGTATATCTTTTTCACCAAAATACGTATCTTTGGCGAAAGGTCGTTGTAGTGGTTGAAGTACGAAGATATTCTTTTTCGGAGGTTGCGGGCCTTGCCTACATACAAAATCATTCCCGATTCGTCGAAGTATTGGTATACTCCGGGCGTTTCGGGAATGGTTTTTAGCAAACGTTTTATTTTCTCTATGTTTTTATTTACACTGTCGGTTATCACAAGACAAATGGTATTGTTGTTATATCTTTTTTTCTAAAAATAGGTTGCAAGTGAGGCAATCGTGTTTTAGAAGTTTTCGATATTTATGTCCATATTAGATTTCTCAATTTTTAAACCTATCGAGGCAATACCTTTAAGTTCGTATAGATGAGTGCCATTCTTTACCGAAAACTTGTGCAAACCTTTGCTGTTGAAGTAGAAGTATTCTCTAACTTTTGTTTTGAACTCTACATAGTTGCCAAGGGCGTTTCCATGCGATTTGCCTTCTTTGTCTCGCAAAATAATGTCGCTCATAAATACACGTCGGCCACCTTCTTCATCGTCGATACTGATAACAAGCGGAATGTTGTTAAGTTTTAAAACATTGGTATCGATAGTAACACTGAAATATAGGTCGTAGCAATCGTTGGTGTTTTTTATGTTTACGTCGAACACTTCAGCATCGAAACGCATCCAAGTAGTATTGGCAAAATTGTGTTTCTCGTCGAAGATAGGTTTGTCCGAACAAGCCGAAAACAAACTTATTATAGCTACAGATAGGGTTAAAAGTATTTTTTTCATTATTGTTTATAGTTTTAGTTTTTCAAAATTCTTACCATACACACCTTGAACTTTTGCAACCGATATAAATGCTTTAGGGTCGGTGTTTTGTATTATTTCCATTATTAGTTGTTTGTCTACTTTGCGAGCAATAACAAGTAGAACTTTTTGGTCGCTTTTGCTAAACCAACCCCACCCGTTGAGTAGTGTTACGCCACGACCTACTTCGTTGCCTATACGGTCGGCGATATCTTTTGTAAATTGCGAAAATACCATTATTTGGTACGATTGTTTCGAACCATCGATAACCAAATCCAAAGCATAGGTCATTACTGCCATTTGCACATATCCGTATACTACGTTTTCTATTTCGTGCGAAACGAAGAACGAACAACCAATGATAACGATGTCTAGATACATGATAACTTTGCCCGGACTAATATTGTAGTACTTGTTTATTATAAGGGCTACAATATCTGTACCGCCCGAGTTGCCACCCATGGTAAACGCAAGTCCGATACCGGCACCTGCCAATCCACCGCCTATAATGGCACACATAAAGGGATCGAACTTAGTTATATCCAATAGGTTTTGGATTTCTATACCTTGTTGTAATAGTATGAAAAATCCTGACGAAACTAGTATACCATAAATGGTGTTTAGTCCAAATTTGGCACCAAGCAGCTTCAAAGCAATCAGAAACAAAATAGCATTGATGACTAAATTGGTAATACCTACAGGTATGCTTTCGCCGGAAATAAAGAAGATAATGGAGGACATACCACTGACTCCTCCACCTATAATTTGGCTCGGAATAAGAAATGCCGACCATCCAAATGTGTACAAAAATATACCAAAGGTAATGACAATGTACGACATTATTGTTTTTTTCTTGCTATGTGTAATGTTCATAATAGTTAGTTTTTAATGTGTAATACATATATAATCAACAAATAATATCTCTTTTTGTGATTATTATTTATATTGCAAAAATACGGAAATAATTGGTATTTTGATAAAGAATTTGTCAATTAGAGCAAAAATAATTTTAACAGCTATGACCCAAAAACAACATTGAATGTAGAATGAAAAGCATTAGCCGATTGAGTATATATACCACGAAAGTATAAGGCAAAAAAAAGAGAGCCACAAAGGACTCTCTCTCTTTGTACAAAATAATTATGAAGATTAGTATATAACTAATTGACGAGCTATACGATTTTCTTTGTTAGAGAAAACAACTGTATATACTCCAGATTTCAATTTTTGAGTATCTATTTGGTATAAAATAGTACCTTCAACATTTACTACAGAAGTGTGAACAACTTGTCCCATAGCGTTAACTATTGCAACATCGTAAGTAGTAGGTTGGTTGGTGCTTATTTCCAAATTTGCTAAACCATTAGATGGGTTAGGGAAGAACGAACCAAAGTTTTCGTTGCTGTTAGCATCATCAATACCTACTTGTCCGATGAAGAAATTGTAATATCCTTCAGGAGCTGTCATTGGTTTGGTAATAGTTTTACCATTGTTAGAAGTAGCAGATATGTAGTATTGAATACGTACACCATCGTAATAAGAAACGTCTTCTAAGTTTATAACACCGGAAAACTCATCACCATTAGCTGTTAGAACTACAGTTTGCCAAGTATCTTCGTTTTCTAATCTCCAATAGCAAGTTGCCGAAGCTATACCGCTGCGATTTGTTATAGTAGCAGTGATAGGCACATTTTTATTGTACGAATTAGCATCTCCGGTAATAGCATGGTGAAGTATGCGTATTGGGTTATCGGCAGGAATTTGTTTTGTTATACAGTGGATAGCACCACCCAATCCGTCAAAAGAACGAACGTCGATAGGGAAGATACGATAGCCGGGATATGCTTTTCTAAGCTCAGCCATAGCGTCTTTGTCCCATTGTGCTGATGGTTCGCCATTAACAACATTAGAGAATACAGGTTGTACTATAATGTCGTTTACGAAAGTGTGGTTAGAGTAAGTACGGGTATAGTTGTTGTTGTAATCTGTTTGGGTAGTGAAGTCAGAGCCGTTATTCTTTTTGGGGAAAGGAATATAACGTTTTTTGTAGTTGTCGTTGTGGATAGATACGTATGAACATAATGTATCTATGTTTTTGGCAGCAGTCTTATAATCAACCCAATTGCTGCAAGCTTCAGGAAAAGCAGAGAATACGAAACTATTTTCGTCCCACATATCAGCATATAAGTCTATGTGGCCTGTACCACCATCGTATTTCAAAGCAGGCAATACAGATATTTTGCGCAAATCCATCAAGTGAGTCAAAGAGTCTCTCAATGCTTGTTTTGATACAGGGTTTTTGCTGGTATAGTTCAAAGTGCTGGTGTTTACACCATCCCATGTTATTTGACCATATCTGTCGGCATTTGCACTGTATATAGCATCTGATGTAGCTAAAAATCCAGCACCGTCAATTAAGCAGTTACCACCTTCCCATTCTATAGTAGTGATATAGTTTGGCAATCCCATTTGTTCAGAAATGTGTATAGGTAGGTAATCGTCAAGTGCACGTCCAGGATAGTATTCAAAGTCCATCATAGCTACACTGTCTTGGTCGCCATAGTAGAAGCATATAGGACCACAGTCGCGATACCAGAAAGAGTTGCCCGACGAAATTATGAAACGATAGTTTGTAAGAGGTTTACCTTTGCGAGCCATAAAATTCTTTATAGCAACGGTATCTTCAGGAGCCCAAAGGTTAATCCATACTTGAGAACCTTCTTGGATAGCGTCGATAAGGTTCATGAAAACAGGATAGTATTCAGATACTGTATCTAATACTCCCACATAAGGACCATATCCTTGTGACACCCAACCGCCGGCACCATAAGAATAAAGTTCTGCCAATCCTTCTACGATAGGAGAAGCATACCAGTTTGGATTATCAAGTGAAACTGCGTTGTAAGGCCAAGTTACTACTATAGCTTCAACTTCTTCCCATTCGCCCGGATACCATATATTTTGAGGTAAAGAAACAGCTTTTGCACTTTTTTCGGAATTGGTGTTTGCTGATAGAGGAATATTTGGATTAATATTCACTTGACGTGAATTGAAACGTTTGTTGTAAGCATCACGTTCTTCTTTCGAGATGTTTTTCAAACGTTGAGCTGCTTTTTCGCGTACTTCTTGTACAGAATTTTGTGCTTGTGTAGTTCCTAAAAGAAGGAAACACAAAACGCTTAAAATAAATGTTTTTTTCATTGTATTTATAATTACTTATGTGTTTTGTTATCGCTTATCTAGCTTTTAAACCTAATATTTGACGAGCTTCGGCCGAAGTAGCGATATCTCTACCCAATTCGCGAGACAAACGAACAACTTTGTCTACCAATTCGCCGTTAGATTTAGCAAGGACACCTCTTGATATGTATAAGTTGTCTTCGAAACCAACTCTTACGTTACCACCCATAACGATAGTAGGAGCAGCCAAAGTGAAAGCATGACGACCGATACCTGTTGCAGTCCATGTAGAACCGGCAGGGATAGATTTTACCATCCAGCATAGATTGTCGACAGTGGCAGGAGTACAACCGGCAACGCCTAATACAAAGTTGAATTGCATTGGATCGGCAGGTACCAAACCTTTTCTAGCCATTGTAAGAATAGTGTCTAAATGACCCATTTCGAAACATTCGTATTCCGGTTTGATGTTGTTTTCCAACATTCTTTTTCCAAAAGCACGCATCATAGGCATAGTGTTTTCAAACACTTCGTCGCCAAAGTTGCAAGTACCACAATCCAATGTTGCCATTTCAGGGAATAATTCTGTAGGTTGCAAGCGTTCTTCGGCTGTCATTCCTACAGCACCACCTGTCGATGGGATAAGGATTACATCAGGACATTCTTTATAGATAGCATCGATACATTGTTTGAAACGTTCTTTGCTTTGAGTTGGGGTACCATCGTCTTCGCGAACGTGTAAGTGTACGATTGCTGCACCTGCATCTACTGCAGATTTTGCTTCTCTAACAATTTCTTCTACTGTATAAGGAACAGCAGGGTTTTGTTCTTTGGTTACTTCTGCACCACATATAGCGGCGGTAATGATAAGTTTTTCCATGGTATTTATGTTTTTACTATATTTTTATTCTTTGTTTTAAGTTTGCTTATCCGGTGCAAGTGTTAGTATTTTTACTGACTAAAAACTTGCATATTAGTTGTGTTTTTTGTCTTGGTATGTTCAAAATATACCTGAATTGATAGTGATTTTAACCTATTTAGTTTCGATAATCGTTGTGCTAAATCTTATGTCTAACAAAAACATTATTAGCTACAAAAGTTTATCTTAAAGTTTAGTATCATAATAGTATAACACATTGCAAAGATACGAATTTATTACGATTTATAACAACTAAACATATTAATAATGTATTTTGCTGTTATAAATCGTAATATTTGGTATTTATTTTTGTTCTTCTGCTTTCTCGTTGTTTACGAAAGGTAATTTTATTGCCAACAAAAATACCGGTATACCTAGTATAAGTGCAATAATAAAGAATGGAGTATATCCGACTTGTTTATAAATTAAACCGCTAAGCATTCCGGGTATCATAATGCCCAAATTCATAATTCCTGAAGCAAAAGCATAGTGAGCCATACTATGTTTTCCGACGGCTACTTGTTGCATCATAAATAGTGTGAGGCCGACAAATCCGAAACCATAGCAAAAATATTCGGCCACCAAGCCTGTCGCTATAACGGTTAAGTTTTCCGGTTGGAAATAAGCAAATAAGAAATAAACTATAAAAGGAATATTAAATATGCACACCAAAGAGAAAAGTACTTTCTTTAGTCCGAAATGTGCAATGTAGTATCCGCTGAGTATAGAACCCACAATGAATGCCAATGTCCCTAATGTTCCGTATACTACTCCTATGTATTCGTTGCTGAGGCCCAATCCTCCTATTTCGCGTGGTGCTTTCAGAAACAAAGGAACCATTTTAAGTGCAAAACCTTCTGTAAGTCGGTAACATATTATGAATAAGATGTAGTATACAATGTGTTTTTTTGTAAAAAAATCTTTGAACACCTCTGCTAACGACACCATACCTTCTTTAAAAGATTTTGGTGCATTGGCTGTTTTGCTGCCTTTGGGTAGTACAAAGAAATGGTATATAGCAAGAAATATCAACATTCCTCCCAATATTCCCATAATAATCATCCATGCGTAAAGATATGCTTTGTCGGGGTTTGTAGTTTGGAAATATTTCATTAGTTTCCCTGCCAACCAAACTAAACCTCCGTTAGCCAATACTTTGGCTAAGTTGAAGAAAGCTCCTTGCCAACCTATATATTGTGCTTGAACTTTTTGCGAAAGAGTGGTAAGGTAAATGCCATCGGTGGCGATGTCGTGTGTAGCACCGCTAAAACCTATTATGGCCATAAGTGCAAGGGTGAAAGAAAAGTAGTATGGCAGCGGTAAGCAGAAAGCTATAAGGCTGAAACAAATACCCGAAAGTAGTTGAGTTGCCACTACAAATTCTTTTTTAGTACGATACAGCTCCAATAAAGGACTCCATATTGGTTTTAGGGTGTAGGGTAGGGTAAGTAGTGAAGTCCAAAATGTAATTTTAGCTTCATCGACACCAAGGTCGGATAACATAATTACTGCTACCAACGATAAGGCTACAAAGGGTATACCCATAGCAAAGTATACCGATGGTATCCAGCGTATAGGATTTTTTTCTTTGACTGGTAAATTGTTATTCATAACAATGTGCTGTATTAAAACTCGTCGATTTCTGTTACAATTTTATATACCTTATCGCCACGTCGTACCAATTCTGTTGTCGGTATCGAACACATATCGCCTTTTTCGGTTTGTGGAACAGGTTTTAAATCAACTCTTATTTCATATAAATCGGTTTCATAAACACCGGTGGTAGGTCCCATTATCATTATTTTGTCGCCCACTGCCATATTGCTTGATTCCATTTTTATTTCTGCTACATTTATATTGGCAAAGTAGTTGGTTATTTTGCCTACATATACTTTTGTTTGAGTAGCTTGAGAGCCATAGCGTTCTGTCCATTCTCCCATTGTACGACCTAGGTAGTATCCGTCCCAAAAACCTCTGTTGTAAACAGTTTTTAGTTCTTCTAACCATTTAGCTATTTTTTCTTGAGAGTAACTGCCATCTTGAACGGCTTGAACAGCTTCTTTGTAGCAACGTGTGACGGTTTTTACATATTCGGCAGAGCGGCCACGTCCCTCTATTTTAAGCACTCTGACTCCTGCTTTTAAAACTTTGTCGATAAATGGCAGAGTACATAAATCTTTGGGTGACATAATGTACTTGTTGTCAACAACTAGTTCGATGTCTGATTCTAAATCAGAAACTTTGTATTGTCGGCGACATAGCTGTAAACATTCCCCACGATTGGCAGAATGGTTGTAATTGTCTAAACTAAGATAGCATTTTCCCGACACAGCCATACATAATGCACCATGAGCAAATACTTCTATTTCGACCAATTCTCCTTTGGGGCCGCGAATGTCGTTTTGAGCAATATATTCTGTGATTTCGGCTACTTGACGAAGACTTAGTTCGCGTGCAGTAACCATAACATCGGCAAATTTAGAATAGTATTTTACTGCTTCGAAGTTTGATATATTGCATTGTGTGGATATGTGGACCTCCATGCCAATAGAATGTGCATACGATATAACAGCCATATCCGATGCAATAACAGCCGAAACTCCGGCATCTTTTGCTGTTTTTACCAACGTGTGCATTTCTTCTATTTCGTCGTTGTAAACAACAGTGTTTACTGTAAGATAAGATTTTATACCGTGTTCGTTACAAAACGAAGCGATATTTACAAGGTCGGAAAGATCAAAATTGTTAGCAGATTTCGATCGCATATTAAGTTTGCCTACTCCAAAATAAACCGAATCGGCACCACCTTGCATAGCAGCTTGCAACGATTCGTACGAACCTACGGGAGACATTATTTCTATAGACTTCATGGTATAATAATTTTTTTGCAAAGTTACACTTTTAATACTTATTGTAGAAGAATATTTTTTATATCGCTTAAAATCAATGATGTATATCTGTGTCTTTTTAATTATATTGCGGTATGTAAAGGAAATGAAAAACTATTTTGAACACTATTTGGCGAGTGCGTTTGCCAAATAGGTAGTCTTGTTTTTATTAATTGTTGAATTATAGGTATTTAATGGTAGTTGTATTTTTCTAGAAATAATACCCTATTGTGAATTTGTTTACACCCGGGTATGAATACAATGATGGTATACCGTCGTGAAGTTGGCAATTAGGTGTGCAGAACAATAGTATTAATATTTGGAATGCCAAATGTAAAAAAAGTATTCGGGCAAGGTATGTACGTTTTGCAGAATATGTGTTAGATTGATTCGATTAAGGGGTTGATATTATTTTGCAAAACATAGCTCAAAATGACTAAAAAAAAGATATGAAAATAATGTTTTGACCATAAAAATGACAAAAATAATCTAATAAATTTGAAATATTATCATTCTGATTAGCATATAAATATAAGATGTTAGGAATAAAAATATGCGAAAAGTTTTTGTGTACCAAAATTTCTTTGTAACTTTGCACCTCATTATTATAATATAAACATTAGGAGAAAAATGGCAATAATTGGAGAAATTAGAAAACGCTCATGGATAGCAGTCGTAATTGTTGGTGTTGCTATTGTAGCATTTATTATTAGTGACCTTTTTAAAGGAAATTCTAAGCAACCACCATTAGGTGTTATTGATGGAAAAGAGGTGTCTTACAACCGTTTCAATGAACTTTTTAACCAAAGAGAAGCTTTATTAAAGAAACAACAACAATCTGATCAAATTACCGCCGAACAATCGAATCAGATACGTGAAAATGTTTGGAATGAATTGATCGAAACTCAATTGACTTCACAAGAATACGAGCAATTGGGATTGCAAGTTTCTCAACGAGAAATGAATGATATGTATATGGGCGATTTTATTCACCCTTATCTAAGACAAATGTTTACAGATCCTAACACCGGTGTTTACAATCCACAAATAGTTGCTCAATGGATAAACAACTTTGATCAATTGACCCCGGCACAACAAGAAGATTGGGTTAGTGTAGAAGAATATGTAAAACTTTCTCGCCAACAAGAAAAATACAATATGCTTATTGCTAAAGGTTTTTATACCCCAAACAAAATGGCAGAAAAAATGGCTGAGATGGACAACCACGTTGCTGACGCAAGAGTAGTGGCATTGCCATTGCATACTATAAGCGATGATCAGGTTACACTTACAGAAGAAGACTATGTAAAATACTACGAAAAACATAAAAAAGAATACAAACAAAACGAAGCTCGCGATTTAGATTTTATCATATTCCCTGTAAATCCAAGTGCTGCTGATATGATAGAAATTCAAAATGGTGTATTCAAAACTTGGAATGAATTTCAAACAGTTGAAGATGCTGAATTAGCTATGTTTGTAAACTCGGAATCGGAAGCTAACAGACGTTATGATTCTACATTTGTAAAAGCATCGTCGTTTGCTGCTCCATTCGATTCGTTGGTTGCTAATGCTACTGCCGGACAATTTATAGCTCCTCAAGTGGTAGGCAGACAATGGATGATGGCAAAAGTACAAGAAATAGAAAATCGTCCTGATAGTTTGCGTGCTTCTGTTATAGCTATTTTCAATAGCAATTTAACTTCAGAAATAGCTCGTACTCCTGAGCAATCGAAAGCTCTTACCGATAGTTTGGAAAGAGAAATAAAAGCAGGTAGATTGGATTTTGCTCAAGCTGTTATGATGTTCTCTGACGATCCTGCAAAAACAGAAAACCAAGGAGACATGGGTTGGTTGTTAGATGGAGAATATGGTTTGCTTAACGAAAAAATAATAGCTACTAATACTAATGATATATTCGTATTCGAAGTACCTGGCAATGCAGGATATCATATAGTAAAAGTAACAGGCAAAACTCCTGCTACAAAGAAATTTAAAGTAGCTACAATAGTAAGAGATATAGTTCCAAGTAGTGCAACTACAAACGAAATATATGCTCAAGCAAATAAATTTGCAAGCGAAGTATCGACACATGCCGAAATGCTTGAAGCTGCAAAAGAACAAAACTTGATGGTTCGTAGTGCTGATTATACTCAAATTAATGCTACCAGCATTTCAGGTATCAGCAATGCACGTTCTATAGTTCAATGGGCTTTCAACGAAGAAACTGAAGTAGGTGCTGTTGCTCCTCAAGTGTACGAATCTGATGATATGTACATTGTTGTAGCTCTTAAAGAAGCATGGACAAAAGGTTATGCTCCATTAAACCAAGCTCGTAAACATATTGAAGGTTGGGTTCGCAACGACAAAAAAGCTGATATGCTTATGGCAAAAGCTGAAGAAGCTATGAGCCAAACAAAAGATATTAATGCTTTGGCTGCAAAATTACAAGCAAGTGTTGATAGCGTTTCTACAATAACTTTCAATGGATATACTTTTGGAAAATTTGGACAAGAAATGAGCGCTATGGGTTCTGTAGCAACTGCAGAAGGTGCTAAATTGTTGGCTCCTGTAAAAGGTGCTTATGGTGTATACTTAATCCAAGTAGACAACGTAACTCCTACTCCGGTTGATGCAAACATAACAAAACAAAGAGCCGAAATGGAAGCTCAACAAAAAGTTAGATACATAATGGAAGTACTAAAAGAAAATGTAAAAATAGAAGATAATAGAATTATCTACTTCTAGTATTTACCAAACTTAATATAGGAAAGACTTGCGGAATATATCGTTTTGCAAGTCTTTTTTTTATAAGATAGATAAAAGTTTTTCACATGGAAGTGAGGAAAAGTTTTTATTCGTTAGTCTGTAATATTATTATTATAAATGTACCTTTGCACTACAAAATAAAATAGAAACTGATGGTAAAAAAACTATACAATATATTCAAAAACAAGTATGTTATCTTCATATTAATAGTGCTGGTGTGGGGATTTTTTATCGATGATAATGGTATTAAAACATCATTGGTGTTGAATGGAAAAAAGAAGGAACTTCAAGAAGAAAAACTTTTCTTGCAAGAAAAAATAACGCAAGATAGTGCAAACATAGAGATGTTTAAGAATAATTTGTCGGAATATGAAAAATATGGTCGCGAGAACTATTATATGAAACGACAAGACGAAGATATATTTATAGTAACTAAAGAAGCCGAATAAATTATGAAGATAAAAAGATTTTTAAGTATAATTTTGGTTCTTGCTGCGATAGGAAGTTTGTCGTCGTGTGGATTCTTGAAAAAAATATTGAGTAGCGATTTGGAAACAGAAGAAGAATATGCATTGGAAGAAGTGTCGGTTGAAGTTCCTCAGCCGGTAAAGAAAAAGCCACAAAAAACAGAGTCTTCGCAAAAAACTAAAATGAATATAACATTGTGCGACAAAGATAATCAGAAACTGTACGAAGTTATAGAAAAGTGGTATGGAACTCCATATAAAATGGGTGGCTGTACATATTCGGGTGTAGATTGTTCTTGTTTTGTTATTAATGTATACGAAGCTGTATATAATATAAAATTAAGTCGCAGGGCTATGGATATGGTAAACGATATAAAACTAGTGGATAGAAAATCTTTGGTCGAGGGCGATTTGGTATTTTTTAGAAATGGTAATGGCAATATAAATCATGTGGGAATTTATTTAAAAAATGATATGTTTGCACATGCGTCAACATCGAAAGGTGTAATGGTCAGTAAACTTACAGAAAAGTATTGGGATAGTAGATTTTACAAAGGTGGTAGACATAAAAATGTAAGCACAAAATGGCAATAATCAAATTTTTAACATAAGAAAAATGCCTTTTTGTGCGTTTTTTTTTTCATACATGAAAAATTATATGTAAATTTGCAATTGGTTTGAAAAATACTTTATTTAAGTAATGTAAATAAATACAGTGAATTAAAGATAAGTTTATATGTTTTCATACGCTATAATATATATAATTAATAATAATACTTACAAAAAAAACTAGATTATGAACAGTTTGATTTATTTTGTTTTAGCGGCCTCTGTGCTCGCTCTAGCAATGGCATTCGTGTTTTATAAACAGATGCTATCAAAAGAAGAAGGAACAGATTTGATGAAAAAGATTGCGGCTCACGTTCGCAAAGGTGCAATGGCTTACTTGAAGCAACAATACAAAGTCGTAACTATTGTATTTGTTGTATTGGCAGCTATTTTTGGAGTTATGGCTTTCTTCGGCTTGCAAAATGGATGGGTATGGTTCGCATTCCTAACAGGCGGATTATTCTCAGGTTTGGCAGGTTTCTTCGGTATGAAAACAGCTACATATGCTTCGGCTCGTACTGCTAATGCTGCTCGTAAATCCCTAAATAGTGGTTTGCAAGTTGCTTTCCGTTCGGGTGCTGTAATGGGATTGGTTGTTGTTGGATTGGCTTTGTTGGATATTTCTTTATGGTACATAGTTCTTGATCATTTTGTTGAAGATGCCGGTTCGCACAAACTTATTATTATAACTACCACTATGCTTACATTCGGTATGGGTGCTTCTACTCAAGCTTTGTTTGCACGTG
Source organism: Bacteroidales bacterium (assembly GCA_017561155.1). Classification (GTDB taxonomy): domain Bacteria; phylum Bacteroidota; class Bacteroidia; order Bacteroidales; family P3; genus HGM05376. The sequence continues at coordinate 34,036 of JAFZDP010000046.1, forward strand.
TAGGTGGTGGTATTTACACTAAAGCTGCCGACGTTGGAGCAGACTTAGTAGGTAAAACTGAATACAATATTCCTGAAGACGACCCTCGCAACCCTGCTACTATTGCCGATAACGTAGGTGATAACGTAGGTGACGTTGCAGGTATGGGTGCCGACTTATACGAATCTTATGCTGGTTCTATCCTTGCTACAATGGCATTGGGTGCTTCGGCTTTCGCTACTTCTGCTGTAGAAGGCGATTTGCAACTTAAAGCTGTTTTGGCTCCTGCTTTGATTGCTGCAGTAGGTGTACTACTTTCTTTGATCGGTATATTCATGGTGAAAACTAAAGAAGATGCAGGTATGAAACAATTGCTTGCTGCTCTTAGCCGTGGTACTAATATAGCTTCTATCCTTATAGCAATAGCTACATTCGGTATATTTGCTTGGTTGTTTGGAACAGAAACTAATCAATGGTGGCAAGTATCTCTATCGGTTGTAGTAGGTTTGTTGTCTGGTGTTATTATTGGAAAATCTACAGAATACTATACTTCTCAAACTTTCAAACCAACACAAAAAGTTTCTGAAAGTGCTCAAACAGGTCCTGCTACTGTAATTATTTCCGGTATGGGATTGGGTATGCTTTCTACAGCTATTCCTGTAGTAACTGTTGGTGTTGCTATTATTTTGTCTTACTTGTGTGCAAACGGATTTGCTATCGAAATGACCGGTGAAAATCTTTCAATGGGTCTATATGGTATCGGTATTGCTGCAGTAGGTATGTTGTCTACTCTAGGTATTACTTTGGCTACAGACGCATACGGTCCTATCGCTGACAATGCAGGTGGTAACGCCGAAATGAGTGGTTTGGAACCAGAAGTTCGTAAACGTACCGATGCTCTTGATGCTCTAGGAAACACTACAGCTGCAACAGGTAAGGGTTTCGCTATCGGTTCGGCTGCTCTTACAGCATTAGCACTTTTGGCTTCGTATGTAGAAGAAATCAAAATAGCATTAGTTCGTTTGGGCGAAGCATTGCCAAATGGTGTTGCTGCTGCTGAAGCTAATTTGATCGACTTTATGGAAGCTTACAACGTAAACCTTATGAATCCTATTGTATTAGTAGGTATATTTATCGGTGCTATGATGGCATTCTTATTCTGTGGTCTTACTATGAATGCAGTAGGTCGTGCAGCACAAAAAATGGTAGAAGAAGTACGTCGTCAGTTCAGCACTATCAAAGGTATTCTTGAAGGAAAAGCAGAACCTGATTATGCTCGTTGTGTATCTATTTCTACAAAAGGTGCTCAACAAGAAATGTTGTTCCCATCATTGTTAGCTATCGCAGTTCCTATCATCACCGGCTTGGTTCTTGGTGTTGCTGGTGTTCTTGGTTTGCTTATCGGTGGTTTAAGTGCAGGATTTGTATTGGCAGTATTTATGGCTAATGCAGGTGGTGCATGGGATAACGCTAAAAAATATGTTGAAGAAGGAAACTTTGGTGGTAAAGGAAGCGATTGTCACAAAGCAACTGTTGTTGGTGATACAGTAGGTGACCCATTCAAAGATACTTCAGGACCATCTTTGAACATTCTTATCAAACTTATGTCGATGGTAAGTATCGTTATGGCTGGTTTGACAGTAACATATCACTTATTATAAGAAAAACTAAATTCGGTCGGGATTCCGGTCGGGTGAAATATACGAAACAAAAGGTTCGGAAGCATGTGCTTTCGAACCTTTTTTGTTTGACTTGTGTATGGTTGTTTCGTCGAGGAGTGTTCTATATATTGCGGGTTCTAACGATTGTTTCCCTCTTGTCTATTTTCAACCCTTTTGATAAGTGTTTTCAATCTGTCTTGATACTCGCTTATATATCTTGTCCGATTGATTGCATTTTGGATAAAAAAAGTCTACAAATAGGATATTTGCCATTTGTAGACTTATGTTTTATCTTCTGTTTGTAGCTCTGAAAGAAATGTTGCTAAACAATATCTTTATTCAAAATCCGGGTATAGGAGATATTTTTTTCTAATAGTTTTGTATTCGTTTAGCTGATGTTGCCACGAAGCTCTTATTTCGTTTTCCGGTATTCCGTTTTCGATTTGTTTTCTTAGTTCGGAAGTTCCCATTAGTTTTTCGAAGAAGGAGTTGAAGAATTTGCTGCTGCCTCCACATTTATACATGGTTATTAGGTAGGACAAATCCAATTGTTTTGTTTTTATTATATTGTAGCCTTTGCCTCTTAAATCTAAACCTTTGCATTGTTTGCCGTTGTGCATTGGATTTTCGCTTACACCTTTTATAGGTTTGGGTATAAACGTGTATGTTTCGTTGTTGTTGCAATTGAAGGTTGGAGAACCCACTGCTTCGAAAGGTGTATTAGTGCCGCGTCCTACGCTTACGTTGGTTCCTTCGAAACAGCATATCGATGGGTATAGGTATATGGCATTAGGTGTTTGTAGATTTGGCGACGGGGCAATAGGAAGATGATATAAACTGTCGTGGGTGTAGTTTTGCATTTTTATTACTGTTAGATTGCAAGTTATTCCGTTGGCAAGCCATGCTTCTCCGTTTATCATCTGTGCGTATTCGCCAATGGTAAGTCCATGTACTATGGGCACAGGGTGCATACCTACAAACGATTTATGTTCGGCTTGCAGTATTGGTCCGTCTACATAAAAGCCATTGGGGTTAGGACGATCCAATACAATAAGGTGCAGATTGCTTTCGCCTACGGCTTCCATTACATAGTGTAGAGTGGATATGTAGGTGTAAAATCTGGCTCCTACGTCTTGAATGTCGAATACCATAACGTCGATGTTTTTTAGTTGTTCGGCTGTCGGTTTTTTATTTTTCCCGTACAAAGATATTATAGGTAGTCCTGTTTTGCTATCGATTTCGCTGTTGATGGCAGCACCGGCTTCGGCTTGTCCTCTGAAACCATGCTCGGGGCAAAATATGCTTTTGACATCAATTCCTTTTGCCAAAAGGGTGTCGATAAGGTGAGTTTTACCTACGCATGATGTGGGGTTGGCCACAACGCCAACACGTTTACCTTCTAGTAGTGGCAGATATTCCTCTGTTAGTTCGGCGGCTACTTTGATGGATTGGGAAAAGCTATTCTGAACAAATATGCTCGAAATAGCAATAAAAATTATAAATATTCTCTTCATAACAATATGTGTATTTGGAATAAAAGAAACGTAAATGGGTAGAAATAATTGTAAATGCTTGGTAAAAAAGAATAATCAGCATGGTGAACTCTGACGTATTTTCCTCGCTGCGACTAGTGGTTTGATATGTATTCTTTGCAATTTTCCTCAAAAAAGAAATCGAATGCCGGAATCTTTGTGGTTTTATTTCTTAATCGATTAATAAAATTGTCTTATATTAACAGTGCTTGATTTAACACGAAAAACGGCGTATTTTTCCAAGAAAACGTACTGCAATACATACAGCCAAGCTACGAAGCCTTTAGGAAATTAAAAGCTTGATTACCAATAGATATTATTTTCTGCACCATCTCTAAAAAATGATTAGGCGATGAAAATATACCGCTATCCCGATGGCAATATACCGCTATCCCGACGAAACCCTACTGTCAACGCGATGAAACCCGGGTGTTCTCGCGATGAAAGTATGGTGGTTTTGGGTAAAAACTCCCATACTTAGCACCCAAAACTATGATATTTACGCCACCAAAGTATGGTGGTTTTGCCTTGCATTTAACATTTGAAAAATTTCTTTAACATTTGGCTATGCTGAAAAAGTCTATATATTTCGTGTTCGGAATAACTAATATTAGGCAATTTCTAAAAATTGCTTTGCAAGTGATTTGCGGATTTTTGTTAGAAAGATTTCTATTTTCTTTTGATTGAGCATAGCGGGCTATGCGATTGAAAAAGAAATAGGAAGATTACAACAAAAAACGTAAAGCACGCAAA
>JAFZDP010000047.1 GCA_017561155.1 Bacteroidales bacterium
AAAATAACTTTTATGGCGGAGGAAATAAACTTTTATGGCGGACTTCTGCTACTTTAGTAGAACCGATTGTTTATCGTCAATTTTATCCATAGCGGAAATCAAAACGCCCCGAAACAAAAAAAAGAGAGCGACTACCCTTAGGGTAACATACTCTCTCTCTCGTAACAAAACAAAAACATTAGGTTTATAACATATTACATATTACATATTTCAATTGCCTCTTTTTTCGGATTTATCGTCTGTTGCTTTTTCTCTATGTTCTTCACGCATCTTTTTTTCAAACTCTTCGCGGTGTTCTCTGAACTTTTCTTTCATTTTCTTTTCGTATGACTTCATTTTCTCACGTTGTTCGGCCGTCAGTATCGAATCTATCTTCAGCTTTGCTCTGTACAAATTCTTCTCTTTTTCGGCTTCAAGCTCGGCTTTCATTTCTATCAGCGGAAAAAGTATCTCTGAATTATCGCCATCTTTTGCCAATAGTAATTCTATTGAGTTTTGGAGTTTATTCACATCTCTTCTGTGTTTTTCCATATATTCTCTGTTCTCTTTAGCAAGTTTGTGAAGAGCTTCACGCTGACTATCCGTAAGATTTGGAAGCATCGTTTCTATCTGCTCTTCGTATGGTTTAAACATATAATGGAAATCATCTTTAGATACTTTCTGGGCATTTAGCCGTCCTTCAAACAGGAATTTGTTGCTCTATATTATCGGCATACACTGCTTGGTTTTTCAGCAGCAACACCAAAGCCAATGCTGCAGCCATCGATGCCGATAGTGCAGCTATATATTTAAAAGTAGTTTTCTTTGGCTTGGGAGTTGCAATATTTTCGGCGTTGGAAATATGTTGCATCACCGTTGCAACGACATCAACCTTGGTGGGGCAACCACCTTCTTTGATATATCCCAACGCATCGTTGTAGTCGTTTAGCTTTTCGGCACAATGCTTGCACTCAAGCAGGTGCTTGTTCATATCATCGGTCAGCGTATCGCCACACTGCCATTGTTTCAAAAAATCTTCACATTTCATAGCCTTATTATTTTTCTGTAAGTATCTTTTTCAAATTCTTTTTGGCCCTGAATATAAGCGTTTCCACCTTCGACAGACTAACATCCATACCTCTGCCACCTCTTTGTACGACATATCGTCGAAGCAATGCAGTGTTGGAGCAACCTTTTGTTCGTATTTCAGTTTATTTATTGCCGAATGCAATTCTTTCACTTTTTCTGCATTTATCAAATCTTCGTCGAGCGAAGGAGTGCAATAATCCTCATCTACAGCATTATTCCAAATTGTATACCTCTTATTCTTCTTCAATGTTTTAAACACCACATTCAGCGTTATCCTATATATATATAGGTACTCAGTTTGGATTCGAATTTAAACCTTGGTAACGAAAAATACAACTCTACAAACACTGCCTGGGTAGCCTCTTGGACATCGATATTGTCGCCACCCAACTTGTAGCACAAATTGGCCACCAACTGCTGATAGCGGTCCACAATATCGGCATATCTCTGCTTGTCGCCATTTAGTATTGCCTGTATTATTTCGTATTCCATTAAAACTTTATGTTTATCTGCGTCTATTATGTACCACAAGAAATCTAAAACTTGCATTTGTCACCTAAAAAAAATCACAACAACAACATTTCCCCTTCTTTTCTACCTCCGTTAAAACTAAAGAATTGTAGATTTTTTTTGAATGTATGGCCGCAGAATAAAAAAATATTTGTACCTTTGCCAACAGATACTACATGTGTAAGGCAATGGAAAACTCACTTAAAATACAAATACCAAACAACAATACCAACGAACGCTTGTATGCCATAAACTCGTTGGTTGAAACTATATTAGGCATATCTGCCGAGATAGAAACATTGCCCGATTCCGAGTATACAACCATCGTTTTCGACGACAAAAAGATATGTATAAAAGATAGTTTTTTCAACCGCTTTCCGCAGCCTTTGTCGTATCTTGCGGTCGAAAACCTGCCTGACCCGAAATATTTTTTTGTCGAATTTTCGCCCGAAAACAACACCCCTATCCTATACGGCGACGATACTTTTGTAGTAGATACAAATTATATAGAATGTGGGATAGACTTGTTTGCAGGAGCATTCTTTATGCTATCCAGATGGGAAGAATATTGCATAAAAGATGTCGATATCCACAACCGCTTTATAGGCAAGAATAGCGTTGCGTTCAAGAGTGGGTTTATAAACAGACCTATCGTTAACGAATATGCCGAAATTCTGTGGAATATGCTGAGCCACTTGGGCTACAAAGGCAGCAGAAAAGTGGACGGATTTGAATGCAATCTTACCCACGACATAGATATTCTGTATTCCAATTCGCGACTAAAATCGGTGGCAGGCGATATTCTGAAACGCAGAGACATACGAATGGCGATATCCCGACTGCTACCACCATATACCGACCCCGTAGACACCTACGACTTTTTGATGACCGAAAGCGAAAAGCTATGCCGACAGTCGACATTTTATTTGATGGCTACCGACTACAAACCCGACAATAACAACGGTAAAGGATACCTTGACAGCAATAAGTTTACCCAACTGGTAGCCGACATTAAAAGCAGAAAACACAAAATAGGCTTCCACCCAAGCTACGACACTTGTACCAACGCCGACAAATGGAAAAAGGAAAAACTTATGCTGGAAAAAGCAGCACAGACCGACATAACCCTATGCCGACAACATTTTTTACAAATAAGCATTCCTCAAACTTTCCGTATACTGGAAGATAACAACATAACATCCGACAGCACCCTCGGCTATCCCGACTGCGAAGGCTTCAGATGCGGTACAGGCAGCACCTTTATCCTGTTCGACTTCCTAAACCGTCGGGAAACAAGCGTGTGCGAAACACCTCTTATAGTAATGGATACAACAATATGGGCCCAACATTTGCCATTCGAAAAAATAACGGATATATACAACCACTATATAGCTATGGGACGAAAATACAATATGCCCATCACGTTGTTGTTCCACAATTCCAGCTTTGACAACTACCGGTGGAAAGGTTGGAAACAATTGTATTCCCAAATAATAAACACTTTGAAATAACCAAAACAGAATATATGAAAACAGCTTTACTCATAGTAGACCACTTTCCACCATCGTTTGCTCCACGCATGGGCTACTTGTGCAAGTACTTGAAATCGTTGGGTTGGACAGCACGAGTGTTTTCGGTAAAGCACCCAAGCAAGATCAACAAATTCGACAACCTTGTAGGATATGTACCTGCCGAAGAAGTACCTATGCCATCTTACAGCCAAAGCCATGCCATAGATAAGCTACTGATAGAAATTGGCGGCAGATTTTGCGGCTCGTTGGGCTGGTCGATGTACGACCAAAAAATGTATAAGCACATAAAAAAAGAGATAACAAACGAACATTACGACGTAGTGCTATGCTCTACGGCAAGTTTTTTTCCTCTGAGCTGTGCCTACAAGATAGCCCAAAAACTACGTTTGCCACTGATATTAGACTTTAGAGACATATACGAACAAGACCCCTATGCCTACAGCACAAAAGGTCTTGCCGGAATGCTACGCAAGATACATATAAAAAACAGAAACAAAATCATTTCCAAAGCAAACGCCATAACCACAATATCGGAATGGCACAAAGAATACCTTTCGAAACACAACGGTAACATACACCTTATATATAATGGTTTCGACGAAGAACTATTCTTTCCGCACAACGAGGCACCGACGTCACAATTCAATATAACATACACTGGCAGCGTAGCCCCTACCGATTGCATAGGCTCCAGAGATCCCGAATTGTTTTTCCAAGCCATAGGCGAGCTGCACACCCAAGGGAAACTGGAGCACAAAACATTTTGCGTCAACTTTTACACCGACGACAAAAGCAAGATATACCTCAAGCAAGTGGCCGACAAATACGGCATTGGCCAATACATACATATAACCGAATGGGTAAGCAGCAAAGACATACCAAGCATATTGGCAGAAAGCAACGTGCTGCTGATACTTGTAGCCGCCAAAAACACCCATGGCGTAATGGGTACAAAACTTTACGAATACCTTGCTATGAAACGCCAAATACTATGTGTGCCGGAAACGAGTGGCCCGGTAGTAAAAATTATGACCGACGCCGGTGCCGGACACGCTTTCGACAATACAACAGATATACGCAACTACCTGGAAACCCACTACAATATATGGAAAGCAACAGGCTATGTGCCATGCTCTACCAATTGGGAATATGTAAGGCAGTTTTCGAGAGAATTGCAGGCAAAACAATTTGTAGAAATTTTCGAGAAAACGACAAAAGAAAAGTTTAAGGATAAATCAGACTAATATTCAGAACATTATCTACACAAAACAAAAAAAATATTTTAAGATTTGCTCAAATTTAAAAATTTATCTGTTACTTTGCAAAGTCAAAACGTCGTGGCCTAAGAGCAGTTTTTAAACCATAAACATCTGAAAGCTACACTTATTATAAGAAAAACAACAGCGACACAAAAAAGAAAGAAAAACTGAAAACTAAATAAAAACAAACATACATGTCGAAGAATTTAGTGATAGTGGAGTCACCCGCAAAAGCCAAAACCATAGAAAAGTTTTTGGGCAGCGAATTTGAAGTAATGTCAAGCTATGGTCATATCCGCGACTTGAAAGACGACGGAATGGGTATAGACATAGAAAACAACTTTGAACCCATATACGAAATTTCGGAAGATAAACAGAAAACGGTACGCGATTTGAAAAAAGCCTCGTCGAAAGCAGACATGGTTTGGTTGGCATCCGATGAAGACCGCGAAGGAGAAGCCATTGCATGGCACTTGAAGGAAACTTTGGAACTAAAAGAGGACAAAACCAAACGTATAGTATTCAACGAGATTACAAAAACCGCGATACTAAACGCTATAGCCAACCCACGCTCGATAGATATGGACTTGGTGAATGCCCAACAGGCACGCCGTATTTTGGACAGAATTTTAGGTTTCGAAATGTCGCCTATCCTTTGGCAAAAGATAAAACGAGGACTATCGGCCGGACGTGTACAAAGTGTATCGGTAAGACTTATAATAGAACGAGAAGAAGAAATACGCAATTTCAAATCGGAATCGTACTTTAAAATTATCGCCAACTTCGACATACCAAGCGAAAAACAAATACTTAAAGCCGAACTACCACAACGTTTCGACACCGAAGAAGAGGCTGTAAAGTTTTTGGAAGATTGCAAAAATGCCACCTTTACCGTCAGCAGCATAGAAAAGAAAGGTGCCAAACGCACTCCTGCTCCACCTTTCACCACTTCGACTCTACAACAAGAGGCCGGCAGAAAACTAGGTCTTTCGGTAGCCAGAACTATGCAATTGGCCCAAAACCTATACGAAAGCGGGCTTATAACTTATATGCGTACCGACTCGGTAAACCTTTCGTCGTTGGCACTAAGCATGGCTAAGGAAGAGATTACCAAACTATATGGCAGCCAATACTCCAAAACAAGAAAATTCCAAACCAAAACCAAAGGAGCCCAAGAGGCCCACGAAGCCATAAGACCTACAAACATTGCATACCAAACCATAGACGCCGAAGGCTCGTTGAAACGCCTATACGAACTGATATGGAAACGCACCATAGCATCGCAAATGGCCGACGCTGAATTGGAAAGAACTCTTATAAACATAGATATTTCGACCCGAAAAGAAAAATTTTCGGCAAACGGAGAAGTTATACTTTTCGACGGATTCCTTAAAGTATATATGGAATCGACCGACGACGAGCAAGACGACGACATGCAAAACATGTTGCCTCCGTTGAAAAACGGAATGATGTTGTCGTTAAAAAACAGTAGTGCCACCCAACGCTTTACACAACATCCGGCACGCTACACCGAAGCCAGCCTTGTAAAGAAGATGGAAGAATTGGGAATTGGTCGTCCGTCTACATACGCTTCCACAATATCCACAATATTGGCAAGAGAATATGTAGTGAAAGAAGACCGCAATGGAACCGAACGAAACTACACCGTGGCAACCCTTGAAGGCGACACCATAACAAAAACCATAAAGAAAGAAAAAATAGGATACGAAAAATCCAAACTATTCCCCACCGATATTGGAATTGTTACCAACAGTTTCCTTATCGAGCATTTTGCCGACATTATAAACTACAATTTTACAGCCACAATAGAAAAAGATTTCGACGAGATAGCCTCCGGAAACAAAGAATGGAGAAATGTGGTGTCGAGCATATACCACCCATTCCACGAAGTGGCTTTGGAAACTGCCAAAACTGCACAACGCAGCAAGGGCGAACGACTACTTGGCGTAGACCCAAAGACCAACAAAAACGTATTTGCAAAGATAGGAAAATACGGAGCCATGATACAGTTGGGCGATTCTAACACCGACGAAAAACCTCTTTTTGCAGGGCTTAAACATGGTCAGAGCATAGAAACCATAACCCTTGAAGAGGCTTTGGATTTGTTCCAACTACCAAGAGTTGTGGGCAAGATAGGAGAACACGACGTAGTGGCTACAACCGGAAAATTTGGCGACTACTTGAAGTTCAACAACAAAAACTATTCGATACCAAAGACTATAGATGCTATTTCTATCACCATCGAAGAGTGTAAAAACATAATAGCCCAAAAGGACAAAGCCGTAGAAGAGAAGTTTAAACTTATGACACAGCTGCCTATAGATATTGGTGTGTACAAAGACGAAACCATACAGGGAAATGCAGGCAAATACGGACAGTATATTACTTTCCAATCGCGCAACTACTCGATCCCAAAATCGGCCAATATTTTGAAATTTACCTTGGAAGAGGCTATAGAACTGATAGAAAATGCCCCCGAAAAGAAAACAAAAAAGAAGACAACAACTCGCAAGAAATAAATTTTGCCGATATAGTATTTTTAAACAATCTTAAGCACTTTGTTTGCACGTTCAAACAAAGTGCTTGTTTTTATGTTGTAATGCAAAACGAAAAAAGATTGCAAACATGAAACTATCGACAACAGCATACATAGCATTTTTTGTTTTCATCGGCTTTGCCACAAACGGCATGGCACAATGCGAGCCATGGTGCCAAGGCATGGGCGGCTACTACATCACATACAACTCTGTTCCGCATTCGCTATGGTGGCACCGACACCAAAAACAACGCGTATACAAGGAACAAAGCATTGGCAGATACTTCGACAACGATATTTCGAACAGCATTGTAGCCATTGCCACACCGCCAAACATTTCGAACAAAACACAATACTACTATGGCAACGGCACTTTCTACATCGACTATAGCGGAGGATACATTGTGGTGGAAGGCCCCATAGGCTACACAGTGCCTTCCATTCCTTACAACTCGCTACGGCTAAACTTCAAAGGCAATACATACTACTATTTTTCGGGCAACTTCTTTGTAAAAAATACAGACGATTACTACCAAACCGTAAAACCTCCGATAGGGATAATACTTCCACTAATGCCGGCAAACTCAATAATGACAAACGACGGAAACGGCAACATCGTTTACCAATACGGACATACCTACTACCAACCCATAAACTGGAAAGGACAATTGTACTACCAGGTGATAGGATACTCGGCATAAAAACCTACAAACAACAACAATCACAAACACAACCGGCACTATGAAACGTAAAAAAATTATAATTTGCAGCGTGGCAACAATGATGTTGCTTTCCAATTCGGCCATATCCCAACGCGGCAGAGTTCCACAACGACACAGTCCGCCACGTTCGGCCATGCCCACACAACGATTTCCACACAAACCACTATCGCCACGCCCACCCATGAGGCCCGGACCATCGAATATAGGTAGGCCGCACCGCCCACCTATGAGGCCGCGTCCTTTGTACCCACCGCCAAGATATCACAATCGCTACCACTTTCACACACCTATATTTCACAGCCGGGTAAGCAACTGGGTGCCTATAGGAACTTTTTTGGGCACAGTAGCCGCTGCCACACTTACCACAGCCATAGCGTCGGGCATAGCAGCCACTTTGCCTCAGCCCGTATACTACAACGACGGCATGTTCTACCAACAACAAAACGGCGGATACATAACCATAGCACCGCCAATAGGCTACAGCGTGGTGTCGCTGCCGGCCAACTGTACAACTACAGAGTGCAACGGAACTTTTTACTACTACTTCAACGGCACTTTCTATCAAAAAAACATGGACCGTTACATAGTGGTGGCACCGCCTATAGGTTGCATTGTAAACAACTTACCATCAGACAGCCAAGAGATTTCCGAAAACGGAATAACCTATTACTACTACAACGGAACATATTACCAACCGGTTCTTGAAAACAACATGCCGGCCTACCAAGTGATACAGTATTCGGAATAAGGCTTAATGTTTGAGCGTTTGCAAAGGATGCAAATACATTTTTGCAGCAGGCAAACAGGCATTTATTTGCATCGCGATGCAGACACCTACACCATCGCGATGCAGACGAAACTTCATCGCGATATAAATTTATCGGCATCGCGATATATTTTTACAAAAATCGCATACCGTAAAATATGCCCTACCATAAGCATTTTTCAGGCAAGGCCTGCGACTCGAACACATACACTTATTTTGCCTTTTCTACGACACCCTACCGTCGGCAGCAGCACAATATACCATAAACGACACCACGATATACCGCCAACAAGACCACGAAAGGGCTAAATCGGCAACTGCTATTATCCGGAATAAAAGAATGTCTTGTTTTTTTATTTCGTAAATGTCTTTGCCGTCTGCGAAAAAAAGCGTAACTTTGCAGACTTAAACTAGAAAGAAAAGATGTCTGATATTATACAAATATTGCCCGACCATATAGCCAACCAAATAGCTGCCGGAGAAGTAGTTCAACGACCTGCATCGGCGGTAAAAGAGTTGGTTGAAAACGCTATAGATGCAGGGGCTACTCACATACAATTGATAATAAAAGATGCCGGCCGCACTCTGATACAAGTTATCGACAACGGCTGTGGCATGAGCACTACCGACGCCAGACTATGTTTTGAACGACACGCTACAAGCAAAATTCGCCAAGCCAACGACCTTTTCACCATACGAACCATGGGTTTCAGAGGCGAAGCATTGGCATCGATAGCAGCGGTGGCTCAAGTGGAACTAAAAACCAAACGCGACACCGACGAAGTAGGTACTTGTATAAACATTGAAGGGTCGGAAATAAAAGACCAACAGCAATGTGCCTGCCAAACAGGTACTTCTATTGCCGTAAAGAACTTGTTTTTCAACGTACCCGCCCGACGCAATTTCTTAAAAACAAACAGTGTGGAATTTAAACACATAGAAGAAGAGTTTTTTAGAACAGCTCTTATCCACACCAACATCTCGTTTACATTCTACAACAACGACAAGCTTATATATCAGCTGCAAAGCTGCAATTTTCATCAACGCATAACAGCCCTTTTTGGCAACAACTACAAAGAACGCCTTCACCCAGTAGAAGAATCGACCAAGGAGGTGAAGATAAAAGGATATATCTGCAAGCCCGAATTTGCAAAAAAAACACGTGGCGAACAATACATGTTTGTAAACAACAGATTTTGTAAAAGCTTTTATTTTAACAACGCCATCGAGAAAGCCTTTTCCGACTTGCTGCCGGAAAAAACATATCCATCGTACTTTATCAACCTTGAGATAGACCCGGCACTTATCGACGTAAACATACATCCTACCAAGACGGAGGTCAAGTTTATCGACGAGGTTATAATATATGCTGTGCTACGCTCGGCAGTGAAAAAAACTTTGGGACAGTACTCGTTATCTACCGAAATAGAATTCAACACCATAGAAGGCTTAGACCTAAACCCTGCCCCTGCCCCACGCGGATACATAGCACCCGAACCAACGGTAAAAGTAAACACAAACTACAACCCGTTCAGCAGCAACAACACTCCAAGCTACAGAGAGCCTAAAAGCAACCGCCAGTGGGAAAACTTTTTCGACATATCAAACGAAACAATCGAAGACCCTAAACAGGAAACACTATTCGAGGCGGAAACCAACACCGAAGAACCAAATATCGAGATAAGTACTTCGTCGGTGGTACAAGTGCTTAATCAATATATTGTCAGCAATCTTGGGTCGGGATTGTTGATTATAGATCAACAACGTGCCCACGAACGTATACTATACGAATACTATATGGGGCATACAGCCAAAGAAATAGTATCGCAGCAGTTGATGTTTCCCGTGCAATGTAGTTTTGGCGCCGCCGACGCCGAAATAATAGCCGAAATAAGTAATGTTTTGGAAGAAATGGGCTTCCGATTGAACCGCTTGGGCAACACTGTGTTTGTGGTAACAGCAACACCAACCGACATGAACGACGACGAAATTCAAACCAAACTAAACGAAATAGTAGACGACTACAAGAACAGTTTGATGCAGAAGTTCAACGACAAACAACAAAGTGTTGCAATGTCGATAGCCAAACGCCTGGCGGTAAAAAACGGAAAAAAGCTAAAGCAAGAAGAAATGCAGAACATAATAGCACAACTATTCAGCTGCCGACTTCCAAACGTGTCGCCTTTTGGCAAAAAAACAATGACCATAATGAAAGAAAACGAATTGTCTGAAAAATTTAAATAGATATGAACCAATATAGACTAGGAGGTTTCAGAGTTTTGCCTACCATTGTAAAAAACTTGATTATCATAAACATTATATTCTACATTGCCACTTTGGCATTTCGTAGCGCATTTGGCATAGACCTTACCGACTATCTGGGCCTATATTTTTTCAAAAGCGAGAAGTTTCACTTTTACCAATATGTAACCTACATGTTTATGCACGGCGACTTTCAACATATATTCTTCAATATGTTCGCCTTGTGGATGTTTGGAAACGTGCTCGAAAACTATTGGGGTCCTAAACGCTTTCTTACCTTTTATTTTGTTACGGGCATAGGGGCGGCAATAGTACACACCATAGTTATCGGCATCGACTATTTTGGCATACAAGCAGCCATCAACGCTTATGCCGAAAATCCAAATCCTGAAGCATTTGTAAACTTGGTACAGTCGGAATTGTCGTCGGTGCTTACATCAGAAAAAGTGGCTATGGCAAACTCGCTATTGAATGAATGGCAGATGAACTTTGCCAACAACTCCGAATATGCCATACAATCTGTAGACATGGCACAGTCGTTCTTGGCTTCGCGTGCCAATATTGCCACAGTGGGTGCTTCGGGTGCCGTGTATGGAATATTGCTGGCTTTCGGTATGATGTTTCCAAACGAATATATATACCTATACTTCTTTTTGCCTATGAAAGCCAAATGGTTTGTGTTGGGCTACGGACTTATAGAATTAGTTTCCGGAGTATTGTCGACAGGCGACGGCATTGCACATTTTGCACACCTTGGAGGTATGATTTTCGGCTTCTTCCTTATAAAATATTGGAAAAAACAAGACATAAATAAATGGCAAATGTAAACTTACAACTAACAGATAATTAAACCTATAAATAGCAACCGAGATTAAATTGTATTTTTTTAACACAGGTAATCATAAACAAAGATAGAAGTTTAGAAAAAAGATTTGTATCTTTGCAAAAATATTAATAGAGAAAACATATGAAGAAAACGTTATTATTTATCAGTTTATTAGTAGCGGCTTTTGTTTCTAAAGCCCAAATTTCAGTTCTTTACAACCACACTCTTGTTAACGACACTATCGAAATTTTGGCACCATCGCCAGACGAAGAAAATTATATATACCTAACTTGTAAAAACGACGGCAGCGAAAACGTAACACTACGAGTTACAGCCACTCGCATCTATGGCTCAGAAGACGTAAACGTTATGAGTATATGCGTTCCGGGTTCATGTGTACCGGGCTTGGTATCGGGTGCATTTGATTTGGCTGCAAACGCCGAAGCAGAATTTGACGCTTGGGTAGAAATAGGCAGCGACATAGCAGCAAACACTGCTACTCTTTACCAATTCACAATTCAAGACCAAAACGACGAAAACAACAAAACCATAGTATTTGTAAAATATATAATCAAACTTGGTGTAAACGCTTTGGCTCAAAACACAGCATCTATAAATCTTTATCCAAACCCAACCAAGAACATAGCATATGTAGACTACAACTTGTCAGGCTACAACACTAACGGTTCTAAAATAGAAATCCGCAATATGTTGGGATCTGTGGTAAAAGAAGTTTCTATAGAAAGTAATCAAGGCACACAAGCCATCAACGTAAACGACATACCAAACGGAGTTTATTTGTGTAGCGTTGTTTGCAATGGTAAAGTTTGCCAAACAAAGAAAATGGTTGTTAAACACTAAAAATATTTATTGCATAGATATAAAAAAGGACACCATATCCATTGTGTCCTTTTTTGGTTTTTAAACACATACAAAAACATATAAGACAATGAAATGTAGTATTCCCAAAGGCACACGCGATTTCTTGCCATTAGAAATGGCTCGCAGAAATTATATTTTCGACACTATTCGTGATGTATTTAAAACATTTTGCTTTGTCCCTATCGAAACACCTGCAATGGAAAACCTTTCCACACTGCTGGGAAAATATGGCGAAGAAGGAGACAAACTCTTGTTCAAGATATTAAACTCAGGCAACTTTATGGACGGCGTAGACGTTACCGACGATTACAAAAAAATGTCGTTGGCATTCTGCGAACGCGGCCTACGCTACGACCTTACAGTGCCATTTGCCAGATTTGTTGTTCAACATCGCAACGATATTACATTTCCTTTCAAACGCTATCAAATACAACCCGTTTGGCGTGCCGACCGTCCACAAAAAGGCCGTTACAGAGAATTTTATCAATGTGATGCCGACATCATTGGCAGCAACTCGCTACTAAACGAATGGGAACTTGTACAAATTATAGACGAAGTTTTCTGCACGCTCGACATCGACGTGGTGCTTAAGATAAACAACAGAAAAATCCTTGCAGGTATTGCCGAAATGATAGGCGCTCCAGACAAACTTGTAGACATTACTGTAGCCATCGACAAGCTAGACAAAATAGGCATCGACAATGTGACCAAAGAATTGCTTGAACGTGGACTTACCGAGAAGAACATCACCGACTTAAATCCTATTTTCGAACTATCGGGAAGTGTGTTAGACAAGTTGCAACAACTTGAAAACCTATTCCAAGGCAACGAAATAGGACTTAAAGGTATTGCCGAAATGCGTACTTTGTTCGACTATATCGAGAAAAATCCTACAAAATGCACTATCGAGCTTGATTTGACTTTGGCCAGAGGTTTGAACTACTATACAGGAGCCATATTCGAAGTCAAAGCACAAAATGTTACGATAGGCAGCATCTGCGGTGGTGGTCGCTACGACAACCTTACAGGTATATTTGGTATGCCTGACGTATCGGGCGTAGGTATCTCGTTTGGTGCCGACAGAATATACGACGTTCTTACAGAACTGAACAAATTCCCGGCAGACTTGGAACAGCTTACAAACGCTTTGTTCATAAACTTTGGCGAAAAGGAAACAGAATACTGCATACGCTGTGCCACAAAAATGAGAAAAGCCGGCATAAAAACAGAGATATATCCCGACGCTGCCAAGATGAAAAAACAAATGGGCTATGCCGACACCAAGAAGATTCCATACGTAATATTCATTGGAGAATCGGAGATAGAAAACAATACTGTTACCATCAAAGATATGCTTTCGGGCAAACAAGAAACCATTGCATTCGACTGCTTGGTAGATTTTTTTACAAAATAATATCCGTTACGAACATTAGATAGTCAATATTATTAATAACAAGGTACAAATATTCCGGAAAATATGCGTATCTTTGCAAAACAAAACTAACATAGAAATGAAGCGAATAATAATATTTTTGATAGCTTTATCGATGAGTGGAGCAATGATGGCTCAGAGTTTTAATTTCGGCA
This sequence comes from Bacteroidales bacterium, assembly GCA_017561155.1. Lineage (GTDB taxonomy): Bacteria > Bacteroidota > Bacteroidia > Bacteroidales > P3 > HGM05376. The sequence continues at coordinate 13,972 of JAFZDP010000047.1, forward strand.
TCCGTTTGGGTGGCAACTTCTCTCAAATAGACGGTGATTTGGCATCGGGCTACAACAAAATCGGATATCATGTCGGACTATTCACTGCCTATCCGTTTGGAAACGTGAGTAGCGGAGTTTTAGAACTGAACTATAGCTCGAAAGGTGCTCGATATAGCGAAATCCAACAAGTTACAGTTTTGAACTATGTAGAAATAAATCTTTTGTACGGCTTGAAGTTGACCGAAAAGTTTGAAGTTTTGGCAGGTTTGCAACCATCAATATTGGTAGACCATTCTGTGATAGAAGGAAGCATAGACAATAGCGACGCCATCAGCTTCAACAAGATTGATTTGCCTGTTGCCGTAGGCTTGCGTTTGTATTTGAACCCTCATATCGCATTCGAAGCCAGACTTAGCTACTCGCTAACCAACATAAGCAAAAACAACTTCGGAACAGAAGGCCTGCTTGGAAACATTGGTCAGTTCAACAACGTATTATCAGGAAGTTTAATATATAAATTATAAATAACAATTAATAAGAATACAATTATGTCGAAAATAGAACAAGTACGCTGTCTTATTATAGGCTCGGGTCCTGCCGGTTACACTGCCGGTATATATACAAGCCGTGCCGATTTGAAACCTGTATTGTACGAAGGTCGTCAGCCGGGTGGGCAATTGACCATCACTACAGAGATAGAAAACTTTCCGGGCTATCCTAACGGAATTTCCGGAACAGAGATGATGGAAGATTTGAAAAAACAAGCTCAACGCTTTGGCACCGACATCCGCCAAGGACACATCGAAAGTGTAGATTTCTCTAAACGTCCGTTTACTGTTGTCGACGATTGTGGCAACACCATTATGGCAGAAAGTGTTATCGTGGCTACAGGAGCTTCGGCTCGTTGGTTAGGCCTGGAAAGCGAACGCAAATTCTTTGGCATGGGTGTGTCGGCATGTGCTACTTGTGATGGTTTCTTCTATCGTGGACAAGATGTTGCCGTTGTAGGTGGTGGCGATACTGCTTGCGAAGAGGCTTCGTACCTTGCCAACATTTGCAACAAAGTGTACCTTATAGTAAGAAGAGACGAGCTTAGAGCATCTAAAGCTATGCAACACGAAGTGACCAGCAATCCTAAGATAGAAATTCTTTGGAACTGTGTGACCGAAGAAATAGTAGGCGACGAAGACGGTGTAACAGGTGCCAACATCAAAAATGTGAAAACCAACGAAAACTTCAAAATAGAAGTATCGGGATTTTTTGTAGCCATAGGCCACAAACCTAACACCGAAATATTCAAAGGTCAGTTGGATATGGACGAAAACGGTTATCTTAAAACTCAAGACCCAAGCGCCCAAACCAATGTTCCCGGTGTGTTTGCTGCCGGCGACGTATGCGACCCTAACTACCGCCAAGCTATTGTAGCAGCAGGTAAAGGTTGCGTGGCTGCCATCGATGCCGAAAGATTTTTAAACTTGAATAAATAAGATCTTAGACATTTTGAAACTTAAAAAACATATAATACTTACAGTAATACTTTTAGGTTGGGCTGTCGGTGCGTATGCTCAGTTTGTTCCTGCCACATCTTCGTCGGGGAGTAACCGCCGAAACGACTTGAACAATACGAACAACACCACCAATCCTTTTCCTTCACACGAAGAAGAAAAAAACGACACCCTACCTAAAGGTATTATTTTTGATTACGAAGTCATTCCCGACTCTACACTGTTGGAATCGGTTTATTATTTCTTTCTTAAACCGTTCGACTCTAAAATCTATCAGGCATACCACCCTACCCTATTGCCCGATTTCATAGAACAATCCGACGCTTTGTGTGCTTTCAACAACAACTACTACCAAACCACCGGCAACTTCGGAAGCCCTCATCAGTCGTTGTACCCAAGGTTTGGGCAGAATATCGATTTCGACTACCAGCCAAGCGTCTTTGGCGGATATGGCTATTCGCTGCAAAATCTTCGTTTCTACCAAACCTCACGTCCATACACGGTGTTGGGTTTCTTCAACTCGACGGTGTCGGACTATCAGGTAAGGGTCGTTCATACTCAGAATCTGACCCAACGTTGGAACATCGCCTTGCACTACGACCTTATAAACTCGGAAGGGGCATATTCCAATCAGAAGACATTGAACAACTACTTAGGCTTTTCCACCAATTATTTTTCGAAAAATCTGCGCTACCAAGTGAAAGCCGGTACCGTGTGGAAAAACCTTAACATTCAGGAAAATGGCGGCATAGCAGCCGACAGCCTGTTTACAGAAAACGTACAAACCAACCGCTCGGGTATTCCCGTGAACATGTACGACGCTGCCACAAAATACAACAACTTTGCAGTGGTTGCTCATCAGTCGTACAACTTTGCACGAAAGATAGGAACCTTTATACATACCGACACCGTTGCGGCTGCCACCGACAGCAGTGCCGCCGTGATAACCTACGACACGACAACCTACAAAGGGTCGCCGTTCAACTTTGGGGTATTGACCCACCAAATAACGCTGGACAATACCAAACGCAACTTCTACCACAGCAACATAGACCCTCTTTATTATCCTAACATTTATGTCGATTCTACCAACACCTTCGACAGCGTTTCGTATTTGAAAATAGAAAACATGCTGTATTGGAGCAACGACGCTTACAAGGACTACGACTATAAAAATCCGTTCAAACTAAGCATAGGTATCCGACATATATGTGCTCAGAGAACGCTTACATACGGGTTCGACTACGGCTACGTTCAGTCGTTGTGGATAAACTCGTTATTGCCGTTTGCAAAAGCCGACATATCGTTGGGCAAATTTGCCATCAACTTGTTTGCCGAAAAAACCGTCACGAACTTTATCGATGTTCAAGACAACAACCTGCTTAAAGGCAAGATATCGTACACTGCAAACAACCATGTTTTCAGCATCTCGGCATACAATTCGCACAAGTCGCCCGACCTGTTCTACAACAACTACTTTGGCAACAACTACCATTGGGGCAACAGAGAATACAAAAGAATTCGTACCAACAACATAGAGTTTGAATATAATTGGAAAGAGTACATAGAGCTGTCGTCGGGTGTAACCAACGCCCAAAACATGGTGTGGCTTGACACCAACAGCCTACCTTTCCAAACCGACCAAAGTGCATGGCTGGCTCAAACTCGTTTGAACACCAACCTACATGTGGGTCGTTTTCACTGGAAGACATTCAACTTGTTGCAGTTCACGTCGAACAGCGATGTTTTCCGCGTGCCTGTATTTGCGTGCAAGCACTCGTTTTTTGCCGACTTCAAATTGTTCAAAAACGCCCTCGCGTTGCAGACCGGAGTTGATCTACGATACAATACCGCCTACTACGCCGATGCATACAATCCTGCATTAGGATCTTTTTATCGTCAGGACGACATAGAAATTGGCAACCATATATGGACAGATATTTTTACGACTTTGCAAATAAAACATGCAACAATCTTCGTAAAACTTCTACATATCAACGCTTTGTTGGAAAGTACTCCCGACTATTTTGTGTCGCCACACTATCCGGGATATGACTTTATGGTACAATGGGGCTTTGTATGGAAATTTTTCGATTAGTCCATGCCTAAGCCTTACACAACAAACAAAGCGATTTTTATTTTTAAACAAAACAAAAACAAAAACATGTTAGCAGAAAGAAACAAAGTAGCATTAACCTATAAAAATCAAGAGTATACATACAAGCAACTACTACAAGTTTCGCAAATGTATGCCGATGCTTTTTCGAAAGATTGCCAACCTTCCAAGGTTGTCATATATGCCGAAAACTCGCCCGAATGGTGCTTTGCCCTTTATGGTGCCATGAGGTGCAACGCCGTTGTGGTTCCCATCGACGTACAGTCTACCAAAAAAGAGATAGAATATATCATAAACGACTGCACACCCGACATCGTATTTATCTCCGACAACAAAGTCGAACTTTTCGAAACCATCGACTGCAAAGGGGCTAAGATATTCACGCCGTCGCAGATAAGTACCCACAACTACGAAAGCGTAGCCATAACAGAGATACCTGTCCGCACACCCGACGAAACCATGTTTATAATATACACGTCGGGCACCACCGGCAACCCCAAAGGCGTTATGCTGTCGTACAAGAACGTGCTGTTCAACATCGATGCCGTAAGCGTGTCGGTGCCTATCTTCAAAGAAGAGAGCAACGTAATGATATTGTTGCCTTTGCACCATGTGTTTCCACTTATCGGCAGCCTTGTGGCTCCGCTATATGTGGGCAGCACAGTGCATATTGCCGAAGGCATGAATGCCGAAGCCATCCTTACCACCCTCACACAAGGCAAGGTATCGCTTATTATCGGTGTTCCACGCCTTTACGACATGTTGGTAAAGGGCGTGATGAACAAGATAAACGCCTCGCCCATAACCCGTATGCTATACAAAGTGGTGAAAGCCATAGGCAACGACAACCTTTCGAAGATTGTGTTTAAGAGCGTCCACACCAAATTCGGCGGACATATCGAATACCTTGTGTCGGGCGGTGCCGCACTATCCATCGAGACGGCCACCATCCTTAAAACCCTTGGTTTCTATGTGCTTGAAGGCTACGGCATGACCGAGGCGGCGCCTATGATAACCTTTACTCGTCCCGGACGAAGAAAGATAGGCTATACCGGCGACCCACTGCCTAACATAGAAGTGAAAATTGCCGACAACGGCGAAATATGCCTTAAAGGCGACAACGTTATGCAAGGCTACTACCAACGCAAGGACGAAACCGACCAAATATTGATAGACGGATGGTTGCATACAGGCGACATAGGGGTGCTGAACAAACACGGGTTGAAGATAACGGGACGTATAAAAGAAATAATTGTAACATCCAACGGCAAAAACATAAACCCGGAACTGCTTGAACAGGACTTTATAAAGAACAGCCAGTTTGTGGAAGAGATAGGAATATTCTTGCACAAAGACGTGCTGCACGCCGCCATACGTCCGAATATGGCCAACATTCGCCTACAATCGGTGGAAAATATGGACTCGCTGATAAAAGACGAGGTGACGAAATTCAACACCCAAAACCCTCCATACAAGAGAATTAAACAATACCATATCATCTCTGACGAGTTTCCAAAGACACGTCTGGGCAAGCTGCAACGCTACAAACTGCCATCGTTGGTGGAAAGCCCTCGCAACAACGCCGACGACGAAGATCTTGAAAACAAATCTGAAGTGTACAAACTGTTGAAAGCCTTTGTCGAAGACGAAACAGGCGGAAAAGCAACAGAAAACGACCACTTCGAGATAGACCTTTCCATGGACTCGCTAAGCAAGGTGTCGCTGTTGGCGTTTATAGAAAACTCGTTCGACATTTGCCTCAACGAGGAAAAGATAGACGAGCTGAACACCCTCGGAAAGCTGAGCACATACATAGAAGAGCAGGACTGCGAGCTGAAAGAGAGCAAGATAACCTGGAAAGAGATACTATCGACAAAGATAGACATCAAGTTGCCAAAACCGGGCATAATACATTGGTTTGTAAACAGCTTGTCTAAAGTTTTGTTTTCGGTGATGTACCGTTTCCGCTACAAAGGGTCGAAAAACATACCCGACGAGCCCTGCATCATCGTTGCCAACCACCGCAGTGCCCTCGACGGCTTGCTGCTGACATACAAACTGCCTCACAGAGTGAACAAAAACACATTCTTCTTTGCAAAAGAGAAACACTGGAGAAGCAAGTTCACACAGTTTATGGCCAAGAAGAACAACATCATACTTATGGACATCAACAAGAATGTTCGCGAGTCGTTGCAAGAGATGTGTGCCGTGCTGCAAAAAGGCAAAAACATAGTCATATTCCCCGAAGGCACTCGCTCCAAAACCAACAAGCTGAACAAGTTTAAGACCACCTTTGCCATTCTGAGCAAGGAACTTAACGTGCCTGTAGTGCCTGTCGTTATATCGGGTAGCGAACGTGCGGTATACCACAATGTGAAAGTGCCTTTCCCTCGTTTGTTTGCAAAAATAAATGTCGACGTGCTTAAACCTATATACCCTTCCGAAGAACAATCGGCGGAAAGCATGAGAGACAGAGTTGTGAGCAAGATTAAGAAACATCTTTCGAAATAGACCGCATACAAACATCAAAAACAATATATTATGAGCAAGACAATGAAAATAATACTACTTGTTTTGGCAGGAATAGTAGGCGGAATATGGGGTTGGCTGGACAATGCTCCGAGTCACAGCTACCACGAAGAGGCTGCCGAAGAGGTTGACGGTGCCGGCATAGAAATAGAATATGCCACGACCCTCAGCGACCGCCCCGAGCAGATAATAAAGCACACAGCCTATACCGTCAGCTTCAATAGCGAGTGGCAGTTGCCCAATTGGGTAGGCTACGAACTGACCAACAACGAAACCTTTGGCGACGTGCCTCGCAGCAAGAAGTTCACCACCGACCCTTTGGTAGAAGGACGTTGTGCCACCACCGACGACTACACCCATAGCGGCTACGACCGTGGACACATGGCTCCGGCTGCCGATATGAAGTGGAGCCAAACGGCTATGGACGAGAGCTTTTACACTACAAATATATGTCCACAAAACAGAAACCTTAATGCCGGCGACTGGAACGACCTGGAAGAATATGCCAGAGTATGGGCCAGAATGTACAACTATATATATATAGTATGTGGCCCTGTGGTAGGCAAAAATCCAAAAACCATTGGCGAAAACAAAGTGGCAGTGCCCGAAGGTTTCTTCAAAGTGTTCTTGAGAAAAGACAAACCTACCAACAGCTGGAAGACTATCGCTTTCTACTTTAAGAACGAAGCCGGAAACAGAGATCTGGACGTATACATCAAGAGTGTGAACGAGATAGAAGCCATAAGCGGCATAGACTTCTTTGCATTCTTGCCCGACGATATAGAAGAAAGCGTCGAAAGTCAGAAGACTGACGAAGGCTGGCTGTAGCCGTAGGCAAACACGATGCTGAACATACAAATGGTCGTTGGGAAAAGATACCTACTCTTCCCGACGGCCATTCTTTATATATGCCGTTTTCCGGAAACCACGTTGCCTATGAGCTCCTACGCTGTCGGTGGCGGCGGTAGGCGTATATGGCTGCTGCCATCGATGCTGCACAAGCCGCAAAGCCAAACACTCTGTGCCAAAGACGGTTGTAGGTCGTTGGGCTGCACGTTGCGGGTGGCGGACTGCGAAGCAGCATGGTATCGTGGGTGGCAAGGCGAATGGTGTCGTGCTGCAGATGATAGTGGTGTTCGGTGCTGCGGCGGTCGACGACGATGGTGTCGCCAAGACTGTAGACGGCAGACCAACGGTCGACAAACACGCTGTCTATCATAGTCTTGCCTACATATACCGTATCGGTGGAAACGATAACCGACGGCGAACTACAGGCCGACAATGTTATACATATTATTATAATGCGTTTCATAGGGGTTAGGGTTTAAGGTTTAAGGTTTAAGGGTTTAAGGTTTAAAGTTTAAGGTTTAAAGTTTAAGGTTTAAAGTTTAGGGTTTAAGGTTTAAGGTTTAAGGTTTAAAGTTTAAGGTTTGTTGTCTGTTGTCCGTTGTCTGTTGTCCGTTGTCCGTTCCCAAACTCACGGCTTACATCGAAGCATGGGCAGTCTTTGTTGGCGAACTCTCTGTGGCCGTGTACAGTGGCGTGTGGATATTGCTTTCTGAGGGCTTGTACCAATGCCCAAAGCACGTCGCGTTGCTGTAGGGTTCGAGTGTCTTTGGCTTTGCCGTCGGCATCCAAGCCACCTATGTAGCATATACCTATGCTGTGGGCGTTGTGGCCTGCCGTATGAGCCCCCACCCTTTCTATGGGTCGGCCGGACTGTATGGTGCCGTCGAGGAGGACAACATAGTGGTAGCCAATCATGTCCATGCCTTGTTGGCGGTGCCAGCGGTCGATGTCGGCAGCAGTAAAGGCACGCCCCTCGCGTGTGGCACTGCAATGTATTATAATCTTGTCTATACGTCGTTTCATGGTTTGTGGTTTTTAATGGTTTATTCTATGATTAGAAATACAGGTTGCTTGCGTATCAACGCCTTACGCACACGTTCCAGCAGTGCCATGTAGTGCCTGTACGGGTGTATCAGACAGCCGTCGGCCACACGTTCGCCCACCAGTATGCTTCCGTCGGTACGGTTGTAGGCACCGTTGCCGGGCTTTATCATGGGGCAGTAGGTCCTGAGGTTGGTGTTCTGACATACAAAATTCATATCCGGACACACCTCGCAGTCGTCGGAGATGATGGTCGTCGACGTGTCGGGGTATGGCGTAAGCACCAGCATACGACGGCTGTAATGCTTGCAATAATGCACATCTACTGTGTAAACACCGGGCACACAGCAATGTATAGCGTTTTCTGCTGTATGACATACTTCTACGCCGTGTATCTTCAAAACTCCGTCTACTACACGGCCGTTACTTTTTATTCGTTGCAATTTTATATTCATGATGGGTTAAAGGTTTAAGGTTAAAAGACTACAGACTACGGACTACGGACTACGGACGACAGACGACAGCTAACTTCCAACCTCTGCCCACATTTCGCCGAAGTCTTTGTATTTTTGTGGCAGATGTATCTTTGTTATGTTTGGCAGCATGGTTTTCAGTTGGTTGTACAGGTTTGTGCCGGGCATGTCGTTGTCGGGGCACATATATATGTTTTTGTGTCGTTTTAGCAGTGTTGTAGCGTCGGAAGGCCTTAACAATGTTGCACTTGGTATTGCTATTGCGTTGTGTCCGCGGCTCATCATAGCCAGGCAGTCTGTCACGCCCTCGGCTATGTAAAGAGGGTCGGTAGGTTGCAGGGCAGCCAGTATTGGCAGGTTGTACATCTGAGGACGGCAGCCTTTGGCAAACAAAAAACGCGGCGTATGCTTGTCGTGGCCCATATATCGCCACTGAATGGTGAGCAGGGCTGTGCCGTCGACGTTGTAGTAGGGTATTATTATATGTGTGTGGTTCGAGCTTATACGCTGACGTTCCACCACTTGCGGGCTTATCTTTCGTTTTTCGAACAAGAACGTTCGTGCCGTCTGCGTCAGCACCGGCTGACGGAAAATATATTCATAGTCCGACAAATCGGGGTGAGTATAAGTCTGCTGTGCCGTCGACGAGTAGGTGAACGTTGCCGGTGGCAAATATGCTGCCGACCCGTTGCATATCCACCCTACGGCATCGACGAACGATGCCGACAACACATGCTGTGCCAGACGTATGGCATCGCCCGATTGCCCACAGGCAAAGCATTTGTAGCGATTGTATTTGAAACGCAGGCTGGGACTGTGGTCGTCGTGAAACGGACACAATGCCTTGCCGCGGTCTACCCTTATGCCCAAACGCATGGCAATGTCGAGGATATTTTGTTGTCGGCAAATGTCTATCATTTCGGTTGTTATTCTATACATAGCTCTTGTTGTTTAGGATTGCTGAATGGTGCTTTTTCGTATTTGTCGGGCCCTATAGTTCTGATTCTGCCGGCGTTGATCCATTTGTATATATACACTCTTGCTGCCGACTTTATTCCCTGCTTTTCCATCTCTGCTTCGAGTTCGGCTTTCGTAAACACCTTTGGCAAAATCACGAATATTGGGGCACGCTCTCTTTGCTGTCTTTGTTTCGACATTTCTTTCAGGCTGTCGGCAAGGTTTCCGTAGCGTTGTAGCGACGTATTCAGAGTGTGGTATGCCGTATAGGTGTATATGTCGGTGGCAAAATCTTTAATCTCCTTTTCGGAAAATATCTCTGCAGCCGGCAGCAGTTCGTTGCTGATATTGTATAGGTTGCAGCAAATGGCCGCCACCCTGCATGCCGACACCGAGGCACGTTTTCTGAGCATATCCATGGCCCACGATTGCGAGCTTACAGCCTCCTGTTTTGCCACGGCTTGGAAGTCATCGATGGCAGGTATCAGAAAATCCATATCCATAAGCACGGTATCTTTCAGCGTGTCGTTTTCGTCGTCGAAGATATTGTTTATCAGCTTTTCCAACACGGTGTTTATCGTCGCCGTGTCGGTGTCGGCAATGGGTTTGAACATCGGCGGGTCCTGCCCTATTTCTTGCGGAATATCCACAATAATGGCACGGCTCAGGTTACCGTCCAATATAGCCGCACGGTTGAAGTAGTTGTCCACAGCATGTTCGGTGCCGAAAAACAAGGCGGACATGTTGATGTTGACGATACCCGCAAAACCGTCGCCTCCATGGTCGGTACCATAAGTAGCGTCGAGGTCGTAGGCCAAACGCGTGATGGCACGAAGGTCGGAAAAGGCATTACGATTGGCATCCAACACCGTACCCAGCTCGGCCGTAGACATATAGAAAAACAACGTGTCGGCATATTTGCGGTAAATGTTGCTGGCACGCAAGCAAATTTTATACTTCGACGTGCTTGGCGGCAACACCAAAACGCAAGTTACGGGCGGCTCTTCGATACGCTGATTGGCACTCTTGGTTTTACGTTTGTTTTCGTATGCCTGCTCCTTTTCGCGTTCGGCCATGTCGCGTTCCAACAGCTTTGAACTTAGCATGTTCTGTATGTTGTCGAGGGTACCTTTCCCCGACGAGGGGTCGCCGACAACAAATACATGCAGCTGGCAGCCCGACAAATAGGAGTCGTAGCAATACTTGATTCTCAACCTTGTAGAATATGCCGACAAAGCAGCCATACAGGTGAAAAAAGTAGCAGCTTTTCGGCTGTCGGGAGCCGCATTCATAAACGCCGACACCGGCAAAGGGTGTCGGACCATAGAGAAAGCCTCGTAGGCTTCGGCCAATTTTTCGCTAATTACTTTGTTGTACATATCGGTTGGTGTGTTTAAAAGTTAATAAAAAGAAAATTAAATGTTTACAAGCATGTTGTAAAGAAAATCTTCTACTTCGCGGTAAGTTTTTCCAGAAAAAACCACCGGCTGAAAACGCGAATCCAACTTAGGCACGAACTTCAAGAAGTGTCCGAAATCAAGTATTTCGCCATGTTTTCTTATCAGGAAAGTGGGGCAGTTGATAGCCCCACAATAGTTGGCGTTGCCCCAAAAAGGACAGGCAGCACATTTAGAAACGCTTGTCATAGCCTACGCCTCCATGTTTTTTGCCTTAGCGGCGTTATCCATAATAGAGATAGCGGCAAGCTGAAACTCGCGGTACACATTTTCCAACACCGTAGTGGTTTGGTCGGCGTCGAAACGCTTAAGGTAGCAACGCACACCCCCTTGCTTGTCGATGGCAACCGACAAATAAGTGCCTTTGTAGACACGAGGTAAAGGGTTGGACTTCTGTGTTTTGCCTGCGGTAAACAAGTACGATGTCGAGTCTACGCGGTCCAAGCGGCCGGAGATTTTTTCTACCGGCACATTTTCCATGTCTGATACGATGGAAAGATTGATGTTTGACAAGTTTTGAATCATGATAATTAGATTTTTGTGATTAAAAAAAAGAGTTTAATTTCTTTAGCTATTCAAACACCTCAGCTTTTACCACTTTGTAGACATAGCCAAGAATTCGATTTTCGATGACCGGCACGGTGGCATATTTGCACTCCACCAAAAGCAACAGGCAGATTTCTTCGGCGGTGGCATGGTCCATAAGAGCTGTGGCTCTACGCAATCTAAAAGCTTGGTCGGCAGACAAATATGGTCTAAGCTGGGCAAAATTTGAGGTATGTTTTTTCATGGTCGTTTATGTTTTTAAGGTTACTTTTGCAAAGGTAAATACAACTTTTCGGACTTGAAAACGGACTTGGCAATAAATGTTTGCAAACAAGCAACAGTATATATATATATACTGAATATCAGTATATTGAACAATAAATTTATTTCATAAAAAGAATTCAAAATTTGGGACACAGTCGAAAAAAATGCACCTGAGTCGGTTATCAAGTCCGATAATTATACATATTCAGCCCCAATACAAGCAAAAGGCAATTTCTAAAAATTCCGCATTCGAAGTAGACAGCAAAAATCTTTTCGCAAACAAAGCATGTAGGTTTTGCCGGCTACAATTATGATACCCCGAAAAGGCAACAGCCACCTATAGCACAAAGGTAACGGGGGGTAACGGGGGGGTAACGGGGGGGGGTAACGCTATATAATAATCTATATTGCAACAAATTACAAAGAAAACGTTTCCCGTTACCCCTTTTTCGGTTTTTACATCGTTTTTTTTACATGGAAAAAGATTTTCTTTTAATAGGCAATTCGACATTCTTTAACGTGTTTTTTTTCAAAACTCACTTTTAATATATTTTCTTTTTTTAACTTATAACCACATCAAGCATTAAACAACACTCTCTAAAAACTTTTTTATATATAGATTTATCTATATATAAAAAAGTTTTTAGATTAACTTCAAAACATGTAAAAACCGAAAAACAGGGTAACGCAGCAACACTTTTGTGTAACAAAATGACTAACAAAGCGTTATATGCGTTACCCCTATGCGTTACCCCCCCGTTACAGTAACGCTTGGCAACGCAAATAAAATCGTAAAACCAACGATAATATTTTAACTTTTGACAATCCACCTAAAAATATTTTTTTTGCAAATGTTTTTTATCAAAAAAATATTTCGTATATTTGCCGGCGTAAACAGATTGTCAAACCATTTTAAAAAAACAGACCGATATGGCTGAAAACAAAAGAATTAAAACAACTTCAACCAAGATACCGAGGCAGCTAATTTGGCTGATCGATATCGATTACAGAAAGCAATATTCTGTATTTTCCTTGCAAAATGTATTTCGAAGTAAAATTAAAAAAAATAAAGATTATGAATGATAAATTCTTTTCAATGGATTTGAGGGACCCATGTAGCGGTTGCCCCTTCAGACAATATCAAGAGCTTCAAAGAAACTCGCAACTTCTTGAAGATGATAAGTCCAAATTAAGTCGCACATATCCTGCCGACTTAGATAAGGCATTGGCTCAAAGCCCGATGCAAGTCAAAAAATTGACAAAACACATTGTAAAAACATTAAAAGAAGATGTTTTTACCAACCCGGACACGGCCACTATTGTTGGGTGCTTTTTGTTGGATACACTTTCGGGCAACACCCGTACTCCAAAACAATATGCCGAAATCAAAAAAGAAATAGCAACAATACTTTTCACCGAAAATGATAGAAGACGTTTAGATGGTATTGTTCCGCCCGACGATGTTCCCAGTTTCTCTACTACAACACTTTACATACTACTTGGATTTCTTTTAGCCTATGGCATAATACCTGACAAACGAGGACTTAGAATAAAGATAATAAAAAGTTTAGAGCCTGTTGCAAAAAACTATTCAAAATCAGTTTTGGACAACAAGCGCCACGCGTTTTCGCGTTTGGCAAACAGAGAAATAGGTGGAAAAATAGTGGTGAAAGAACAAGGCTACTATTTTACCCGTCGAATGGTAGAAATGATAAAGGCATACTGCCAACTGTATGCTGCGAGCCGTGAGCTGTGAGCCGTGAGCCGTGAGCCGGGTTTAAGGCTCAAGGTTTAAGGTTTAAGGTTTAAGGTTTAAGGTTTAAGGTTTAAGGTTTAAAGCCGATATCCCCATCGACAGGCTTCCGCCCCCCATATCGTGATGCAGCAAAAATTTCATCGAGATGAAAATACAGCTGCATCACGATTCTTTTTTGCAAAAAAAACAAACAAATTGCCCAAAAATTCAGCATTTTAAACCCAAATTTTGAGAAAAAAGCGTAATTTCACAAAATATAAGGCATGTTGTGTATTTTTTGCAACATTTTTCGCTTTGTAATATCTTAAATTTCAATATCTTATGCAAAAAAAAAAAAAAAACGAACATTTTGCTTGTTTTTTCAAAAAAATGTGTATCTTTGCAGTATAAATAAAAGACGTATAAATGCTTATGAATGCTGGTAACGAACATAAAAAGAAGAAGTTATGCTTATCGCGTAAATGCATGGGACGGCTTGCCGTTATCCTCGTGGTGGCTGCACTTGTAGTGTGCGGTTTGCTTGGAGGCAAACAGTGGTACCGCTATGTGCATCGCGATGCTCAACCCAGCCAAACATACGTCGACGCCATCATAGCCGAAGAAAATGCCAATATGGCGGGGCCGCACGAGGGGATAGATTTGGGCCTCAGCGTGCATTGGGCCAGCTGCAATTTGGGAGCATCGCAACCCTACGAATCCGGAAACTTTTACGCATGGGGCGAAACCAAAACAAAGATTGACTACAACTACGGCTCGAGCGCTACCTACGGCAAAGAAATGACCGACATAAGTGGCAATGCCACCTACGACGCAGCCACTGCCAACTGGGGCGACGAATGGCGTACACCTACCGGCGACGAGATGAACGAGCTGATAGACAAGTGCCAATGGACTTGGACCACAAGCACCGAAGGCATAAAAGGCTACGAAGTGACAGGGCCTAACGGCAACAGCATTTTCCTACCGGCTTCGGGATACTATATGTGTTTGTCCAGAAACAGCGTGGGCGAAGCAGGATACTACTGGACATCGACACCGGACACTTCTGCTGCATCGCACGACGAAGCTCATTATCTTGGTTTTAAACACAACACCTACGATGTATCGAAATTTTGCCGCTACGAAGGTCGCACAATACGTGCCGTAAAAGAATAGAACAGAGAAAAAGATTTTTCTTTGATTTTACTTATTTTTAATTGTTGTTTATCGTCCCGGATTTTGTCATTCAAAATTTGGGACATCTCTTGTATATATACCCAAAAGGTTGTAATTTTGTAGTGTCGAAAGGGAAAGCAGCACAATACATAACGCACTGAGTTTCATTCTCTGTCGGCAATAAATCAATCATTCATAAACCATTTAAATTTTTCAGTATCATGGCAATAAAAGTAAAAGCCGTTGAACGCAACATATCGTTCAACAAGAATCAGGAAGAGTACGGGTTTGTAATGCTACCCGAATTGTACAACCGTTTGACGGAGGAGAAAGTGTTGGCCGAAGCGTCGGCACATAGCGGTATCTCTGTTGCCATCATCAAAGCGGCCTGTGCTGCCGTTGCCGATGTGGCGTTGGCATGGATTCCCGAAGGGCACTCGGTGTCGATACCCGGATTGGGCACCATGCGTTTCAGCCTAAGTTCCAAGGCAGTAAGCAACGTGGAAGATGTGGGCACCAAGTTGATAACCTCGAAGAAGATTATCTTCAGCCCTTGTTCCGACATCAAAAGCGGATTGGAGAAAACGTCTATCAACATCACCTGCTACGACCGTAACGGCAACGTGATAAAGAACGTGAACGGCGGCGACTCGGAGGTAGATACCGACCCGGACCCTGACAACACCGGCAACACCGACACCGGTGGCGGCAACAACAACAGCGGCGGAGGAGGATTTGAAGGATAGTTGGCGATTGGCTGTTGGCTGTTGGCTGTTGGCTGTTGGCTGTTGGCTGTTTGACTGCTGACTGCTGACTGCTG
>JAFZDP010000048.1 GCA_017561155.1 Bacteroidales bacterium
ATATACAAACTTATTTCTAAATACCAAACATTTTTCCTATAA
The DNA here is from genome assembly GCA_017561155.1 of Bacteroidales bacterium. Classification (GTDB taxonomy): domain Bacteria; phylum Bacteroidota; class Bacteroidia; order Bacteroidales; family P3; genus HGM05376. Next base: position 43 of record JAFZDP010000048.1, read on the forward strand.
AATATTACTTCAATAACAAATATATCTGATATACAGTAGTGTTTACCATAAAATATTTTCGCTGAAAGATGGCTTTTCTATGTCTTTTTATGGAAATATCAATCTCTGTGTTAAGGTTTTTTGAACATAATATTAAGGCAAAAAATAACCTATATATGTTATTCAATTATCCTATATATGTTATTAGATTATCCTATATATGTTATTTGCGTAACTAATAGATAGATATTTTCGGAGGGGAAATATCGGAGTTTTTGAGAGAGGTTAAATGTTAAAGAAAATTTCCAAATGTTAAACACAAAGTAAAACCACCATACTTCGGTGGCGTAAATGCCATAGTTTTGAGTGCTAAGTATGGGAGTTTTTACCCAAAACTACCATACTTTCATCGCTAGAACACCCGGGTTTCATCACGTTGGCAGTAGGGTTTCGTCGGGAGGGTGGTATATTGCCATCAGGATAGCGGTATATTTTCATCGCCTAATCATTTTTTAGAGAAAAGGTAGAAAATAATATTCATTGGTAATCAAGCGTTTAATTTTCTAAAGGCTTCGTAGCTCGGCTGTGCGTATTGCAGCACGTTTTCTTGGAAAAATACGCTGTTTTTCGTGTTAAATCAGCTACTGTTAAAATATGAGAATTTTATTAATGTATTAACAAGAAAACAATGATTATTGGTTCAAGATTAGCCATATTATGCAATGGAAAATTATCAACGTTGCAAGGATGTTGCAAAACAATTGTAAGATTTTTTCGCTAGTATTTGCTCAAAATATCGTATCTTTGTCTGGGTGTAGGGTATGTACATCTACAGCGTATTGCATTTATTTTTAAGCTAATACTATATAGATACAACATTTATTGCATTGGCATTTTGCCCATATACAGCAAAAAACATAGCCTTCCCTACCCTTGTCGGCTACCTACTGCACAAAAAAATGTGGCAATAGCAAGCCGTGAGAAACAAGAAAACGCACAAGCGTGCAAAAGTTTAAAAAACAAGAAAAACATAAAATATATGGTACAAGAACTAATAGAAAAAGCGTGGAACAACCGAGAACTGCTACAAGACCCTGCTACAATAGAAGCAATACGCAGCGTGATTGAGAACCTGGACAAAGGTAAAATTCGTGTTGCCGAACAGATTTCTGGACAATGGCAAGTAAACGAATGGGTAAAAAAAGCAGTGTTGCTATACTTCCCCATCTGCCAAATGCAGACCATAGAGGTAGGTCCGTTTGAGTTTCACGACAAGATACCTTTAAAGAAACACCTTGCCGAACAGGGCGTTCGCGTTGTTCCTCATGGCATAGCACGCTACGGTTCTTTTTTAGCACCAGGCGTAGTTATGATGCCTTCGTATGTCAACATAGGAGCTTATATAGATAGTGGCACTATGGTAGACACTTGGGCTACGGTGGGCAGCTGTGCCCAGATAGGCAAAAACGTACACCTTAGCGGTGGTGTAGGCATAGGCGGAGTGTTGGAACCCGTACAAGCAAGTCCCGTAATAGTAGAGGACAACTGCTTTATAGGCTCTAGAGCCATAATAGTAGAAGGTGCCCACATAGAGCAAGAAGCAGTGATAGGTGCAGGGGTGGTAATAACCGGATCTACCAAGATTATAGACGTTACCGGTCCGGAACCCATAACCCATATAGGCAAAGTACCGGCACGTTCGGTAGTGATACCGGGCAGCTATACCAAACATTTTCCTGCCGGAGACTACCAAGTGCCTTGCTCGTTGATAATAGGAAAACGCAAGGAAAGCACAGACCTTAAAACATCGCTAAATGCTGCTTTGAGAGAGAATAACGTGAATGTTTAACCTTAACAGCCATACATCACAAGTAGATAAACAAAAAGAGGACTCGCCATTGGCGAGTCCTCTTTTTGTTGTTATCTATATATCATATTGCATATCTCTTCGTAAATTCTGGCTACGGGCAAGCCCATCACATTGTAGAAATCGCCATCTATTTTGTCTACCCCTACCATACCTATCCAATCCTGTATACCGTAGGCTCCGGCTTTGTCCATATATTGGTAGTTATCCAAGTAGTATTCTATCTCTTTCGAGGATAGTTTTTTGAAGTATACATCAGTTGCTTCTGTAAAGGTTTTCGCACTATTGGCAGTCCTAAGACACACCCCTGTATACACCTGATGTCTTTTTCCCGAAAGGTCAGAAAGCATCTCTATAGCATTTTCTCTGCTATTTGGCTTACCAAGAACTTTGCCGTCTAGCACTACCAAAGTGTCCGCCGTGAGCAAAATCTCGTTGTTTGCCAAGGTTTGAGTATATGCGTCGGACTTACGCTTTGCTAGCATTTCGGATATATCGCTACATGGTACAGTAGGGTCTATATCCTCGTTGGCCGATATTGTTACCACCTCGGTAGCTATACCCAACTGCCCTACCAGCTGCAATCTGCGTGGCGACTTCGATGCCAACAACAATTTGTATCCTTCAAACATATACTTGCTTTTTGCTATATAGCCACTATCCTATTTGAATCTCTTCGAATTGTTCACCTTACCTTTACCGCCGTTGCGTTGTTGGTTTTGATTTTGGTTCTGTGTAGGAGTTCCCGGACGACGGTCTTGTTTGCGTTCTTCGTGTACTTGTTTGTCTACCATCTTGCCATCTTTAAATACCATGGTCAAGGTTAGGTTGCCATATCTGTCCCAATAGCTCCAAGTACCAGTACGCACACCTTTGGTATACGAACCTTCGGTAGATTTGCGTCCTTGTCCTATATATTCCACAAACTTTCCATGAGGAACGTCGTTAGAAAATTCTTGTTCGTACGAAAGCACACCCATTTGGTTGTAGTATTGCCACATACCATCTTTCTTTCCGGCTACAAAGAATCCAGATTCTGTCAACTTTCCATTTTGGTTGTAGCGTTTGCAAGCACCTTCGTATATACCATCGCGATAAAACTCTTCCGATTCTATATTTCCATTTTCGTAGTAGTGTATTTCTCTACCATGACGAACGTCGTCTTTGTAATTTACCACATATTTAGGAGTACCATTTTGGTAGAAACCTTTCCACTCGCCATTTTTAAGTCCTTGATTAAACGAGCCTGCATAGTTTATCTTTCCATTTTCGTACCACGATTTCCATGGTCCGTATTCTTTACCGGCAGCATACTTACCTTCGTGTAACTTCTTACCATTTTCGTACCATGTAGTCCATAGTCCTTCGCGTTCGCCTTGGCTATACAATCCCGAACGCCATTTTTCGCCTGTTTCGTAGTAGTATATCCATTCTCCTTCTTCTACTCCGGCCACATAAGTACCTTCTATACCTACTTTTCCATTGGTGCGCCAGTAAAATATCCATTTACCTTCTTGCAAATCGTTTACCAATTTACCTTCCATGTCTTTCTTGCCGGTTTCGGTCCACCATTTGCCGTAGCAGTTAAGTACGTTGTTTGCATATTCGCCTTCAAACTTCAACTGTCCGTTTTCATACCATTCTTTTGTAGCACCTTCTTTGCTTCCGGCCACAAATATTATCTCGTCTTTTTGCTGTCCGTTTTCGTACCACGATTTGTAAGTGCCATGTTTTTTACCATCTTTTATAGCCACTTCGCTTTTTAGTTTACCACCTTTGTGCCATGCACGATGGAAACCATTCTCGTAGTCTTCGCGTGCACATACAGTTTCGTCCTCGTAATACACTACCCATGTTCCCGATTTTTCTCCATCGGTATATTCACCTTGTTGGAATACTTTTCCATTTGGGTGCCACCATGTCCATTTACCAATACGAACACTATCTTCGGTCATATCGCCTTCGATAGATTTGTACATTTTATCTTTATCGTAATAACTTTCAAATTTTATCTGTGCTATGGTTTGCGATGCTACAAGGCAAGCCAATGCCAACAAAAAAATACGGCGTTTCATAATGCTTATTGTTTATGTGTTATTATTCTGTATAGATGATTTTTAATTTTATAGGTTTGTCGGTTTCAGTACCATAAACAGTACATCTGTTTGCCACCGAACGACGCGAGTTTACATACAAACACATTCCCAAATCGGGGGCTGAACCATTAAGTATTTGTTGTATTTGGCGTGTTATTCTCATTCTGTACCAACGTTTGTTGCTATCGTACACTCCGTCGAAACCTTCAGATATCACACCGTCAAGCATATCGGGTATAGTAACAAGCCCACCGGCTTCTGTTTGACGATAACAAATAAGCGATGAAGGAGGATTGTTGTTAATAGCTTCGTCGGGAACCGACACATACATTTCTGCCAAATGAACTATAGCGTTAGGGTGCTGACGTTTCCATTCCAACAAATAAGGGAAACGGAATTTTATAGATGTTCCACCCAATGCTTCAAGATATAATCGTTGACTCCCGTTGATAGAGTCGGAACGATTGGATTGGAATACACTCAAAGGATATGCAGAATAGTTGTGTTCGTAGCGATTGAAGTGTGCAGCAGATTTGTCGAACAACAAATCATATTCGGTAGCACTACCATTCTCGTCTTTGTAGAACACCTTCATACCTGTACCTGTAGCCCAATAGTTTACATATATCATATCGTTAGAGCTACCATTGTAGTTCATTCTTATATACAACCCTTTAAAGTGCTCGATAAAATCGTCATTGCTTTTAAACTCGCCGGTAAATTTAGAAAATACCGAAGCGTCTAACAAGAAATTTACAGCTGTATCGGTAAGGCGATACTCTACCATACCATCAAAATATGGAGTAGCTGCTATAGTTTTGCTATCGGTAGCATAATACGAAGTATCTAACAATAAATCTTCTGTTATCTCAAACACTTCGAAATGCAACTGGTGTACCGAGTTTGAATCCGATTCTTTTGGGAATATACCGGAGCATACCAACGTTACTCTTACAGAATCGATAGTAGTGTTGTTGAACGACACCCCTGTAGTAGGAGTAGAAAGTGCTGCTTGGGTATACATCGAAGCCTTTACTTCGCCAAACACATCATCGCGATAATAACCTATCACTCCGGCCGAGTAGTTTGAGGTCAGCAACGAATCGTCCAATATCGTTACTGCCGTAGCAGTTATAGTATCGCACACTTTACCATCGAATACCGATGATGGGTCTTGCAAGCCCATACCCAAATCCGATTCTTCTTCTGTACATGCCACAAAGGAAGCTGCTACAATAGATAACAATGCTACCCAAATACCAAATTTATTCATATCTTCGTTAGTCAGTTTTTATTGTTTTTATAGTCGTTGCCTAGCCCGACAGCAGAATGCCATAGCACAAAAAACAATAGTATCAACCTACCTTTTGGCTAAACAGTCGCACGTTTGGCTAAACAAACAATTGTTGCAGAAATAACGAATGCACTATACAAAAAGTATTAGTTGCTTGGATTATTTCCTATCAATGTATCGTAAAGTTTGTTAATAGCAGGATACAACTGTTCTTTTGGTGCATAGTCCAAAACGTGTTTTTTGTTTTCTTTAGCGTATGCTACCAATTCAGGATTTACATTTGGCGATGCTATCACAATACCATGCGAATATGTTATTGCGGTTTTCATCAACGACATATAGTTGTAGCCGTCGTACATACGCAAATCTTTTGCTGTAGCACCATCTGCTTTAAGTTTCTTTTCCATCAAAGGATTAAGTGGTTCAGAAAATTCGTCGCCAAACAACGACAATACAATTTTAGTACCCGAGAAGAAAGGATTTTCTTTGTTCATACGACGGATGTAAAAAGGTACCATAGCCGAAAACCAACCACTGAAGTGTATCAAATGTGGTTGCCACGACAATTTACGCACTGCTTCCAACGCACCACGACCGTAGAAAAGAATACGTTCGTCGTTGTCATCATAGAACTCTTTGTTCTCGTCGGTTTCTGTTTCGCGACGTGTAAAGTACTCTTCATTGTCTATAAAATACACTTGCATACGAGCTGCCGATATCGAGCCTACCTTTATAATAAGCTGATGATCGCAGTTGTTAATGATTAAATTCATTCCCGAAAGACGTATAACTTCGTGAAGCTGATTTTTTCTTTCGTTTACATAGTTGAAACGGGGCATAAAAGTGCGTATTTCGCGACCCTGTTCTTGTATGAATGCTGGTAAATAACGTCCAAAATAAGACCCCTCTGTTTCTGGGGTATAAGGCATAATTCCCTGATTTATGTATAATATACGTCCCTTTGCCATGACTTTTTATTTGTAATTTTGAGTTTGCAAAGTTACGAAAAAAAATGCAATTATCAAAATCCGGAGTTTTCATTAGCCTATTTTAGAAGACATCTATAGGCTTTTTTCGTTGCTAAAACAATAGGCAACTTCTAAAAATTCCACGTTCTAAGAAATGTTATTATGAAATAAAAGAACTTTTGCGTGCTTTACGTTTTTTCTTGGAATCTTTCTATTTCTTTTTCAATCGTATAGCCCGCTATGCTCAATCAAAAGAAAGTAGAAATCTTCTCAAGAAAATTTCGTAAATCACTTGCAAAGCAATTTTTAGAAGTTGCCAATAATAAATCAAGCTCATTTCAATAGAAAAAGAAAGAATGATGCGACAAACAGCACACCACTACAAAAACTATAGAAAAATATTAAAGTTAAAATATTTTGCTAATCAAAAAATAAGTTGTAACTTTGCATTCTCAAAACCAGAAAAATTTATTGTAGAACATTACTAAAAATTAAACGTTATGGATGAACAAAAAAACGTTGTTGTAGATGAACAAAGAAACATATGCCCGGATTCCAATCTTGTTTGGGCAATTTTATGTACAGTTTTGTGTTGCCTTCCTCTAGGTATTGTAGCAATTATAAAATCTACATCTGTTGAAAGACTTTGGATAGAAGGTCGTTACGAAGAAGCTAAAAAAGCAGCAAACGATGCAAAAAAATTCTCAATATGGGGAGCTATTGCTGCAGGTGTTTTCATCGTATTGTATATAATATTCATAATATTCATGGCTGTTTTTTCAGTTGGAATGGCTGAAATGATGTAAATATGCGTATAACAATAATCCGTATAATAATACCGGTGGTTATATTATCCATCGGTATTTTTTACTACTATGTGGTTCCGGAAAATTGTATATGGATACCCAAATGCCCTTGGTGGTTAATCACCGGAACATATTGTCCATCATGTGGGATTCAACGTTTTTTACACTTTCTCCTAACAGGACAAATACTAGAAGCTTTTTGCATAAATCCCTTTTTGCTAATTTCCGTTCCCTATGCCTTTTTGGCTGTTCTTGGAAAATGGTATAACATTAATGGTATCTTTTGCCGTTTAAACAAAATCCTATATAGCAGATTCGTACTGATAACATACGTCGTATTATTTTTCATTTGGTGGATAATTCGAATATTATTCAAAATCTAAACAAGTTTTTTACTCATATTTCCTCCCTACAACGTCATTTTACCACAGTATACCGTGGATTGTTTTATGGTATACTACAATTGGCTTCACACCCTATTGTGGTGCACAGAGCATATATATGGCCTACTAACACGTTCGTGTTGAAAATTAGAAACAGCCCAGCCCGTTTGCATAAAAAAAACTATGTAATTTTGAAAAAGAGTAAAGACATAATGGTACGCAACAAACATTTGTAATAGTTTGTATTAGCAATTTGTATAGAACCAAGCAAACAGCAAAAACAATTGTTGCACAAAATAAATTGAACATTTATTATTGTTGTTTGTTTCTTTTGAGTAAAGGAAAGTTGCAACAAATTGCCAAATAAGTAAGAATTAAAAGTTAAATATAAATGGAAGCGAAACTAAGTCCTAATGCGAAGAAGGTAATAATGAACAGCCGCGACGAGGCTATACGATTGAGTAGCGAGAATGTGGGTATTGAACACATTTTTTTGGGAATGATGCGCGAAAAGCAATGTTCGGCTATGATGTGTTTGTCCAAACTGAATGTCGATTTGTTTACGATAAAATCAGGAATAGAAAACACTATACGAAACACAGATTCGGAAATACACTACCGTCAGGATAGCGACATACCTATGCTTAAACAAACCGAGCGAGTGCTACGCCTATCGTTTTTGGAATCGTCGAAGTTTAGAAGTAGCGAAATCAAGACCATACATCTTTTGCTTGCCATAATGATAGAAAACGAAAACATTGTATGCAAACATCTCGAAAGTCAAGGTGTCAGCTATAGTAGTTTGAGTAAACTATACAAATCGGTACTTTATCCTGAGCAAGAAAACATACAACAATATACCGACGACGATAGCAATACGTCGGGACAAAACAACTTTGTAGACCAACACTATAGCGACGACGACGATACCCTACCCTACTCTTCGTCGGGCAACGATTCGCACCAAGAACGTTCGAAATCTGATTCGAGCAACAAAACTCCGGCTTTGGAAAACTTTGGCCGCGACCTAACTAAAGCTGCCGAAGAGAACAGACTAGACCCTATTGTAGGCCGAGAAAAAGAACTTGAACGTATAGCACAGATACTAAGTCGCCGAAAGAAAAACAACCCTATACTGATAGGAGAACCGGGTGTAGGAAAATCGGCAATAGCCGAAGGATTGGCAATAAGAATAGCCGAAGGACGTGTACCCAGAACACTACACAACAAACGAGTTATAACACTCGATTTGGCTTCGCTGGTAGCCGGTACTAAATACAGAGGTCAGTTTGAAGAAAGAATGAAAGCGATAATAAACGAGTTGGAAAAAAATCCCGACATAATAGTTTTTATCGACGAAATACATACCATTGTAGGAGCCGGCAGTGCATCCGGATCGCTAGATGCTTCTAATATGTTCAAACCGGCATTGGCTCGTGGCGAGATACAATGCATAGGTGCTACCACCATCGATGAATATCGTCAATATATTGAAAAAGACGGTGCTTTGGAACGCCGTTTCCAAAAAGTATTTGTCGAAGCCACTTCAGCCGAAGAAACACTGACAATACTAAACAATATAAAAAGCAAATACGAAGACCATCATTTGGTAACTTATAGCGACGATGCTTTGAAAGCTTGCGTATCGTTAACTACACGTTACATAACCGACCGTCTACTTCCCGACAAAGCCATCGATGCTATGGACGAAGTGGGTGCTCGCGTACATATAAAGAACATACAGATACCACCCGAAATAATAAACTTGGAAAAAGAAATAACTCGAGTGGGCAAACTGAAAAAAGAAGTACTACTACAAAAAAGCTATAACGAAGCTGCAGAATATCGAGACCAAGAACGTGAGCTGCTAAGCAAATTGGCAGAGCTGAGAAGAAAATGGGAAAACGATGAACGCGAAAAACGTACCGTTGTAGGCGAACAAGAGGTAGCCGAAGTTGTGGCCATGATGACAGGTATTCCAATACAACGCATAGCCGAAAACGAAAGCTCCAGACTAATGCAGATGGAAAAAGAATTGGAAAACACCGTGATAGGACAAAACGAAGCCATCAAAAAAATAACTAAAGCCATACGTCGCAACCGTGCCGGACTTAAAGATCCCGACAAGCCTATAGGCAGTTTTGTATTCTTGGGTCCTACGGGTGTGGGTAAGACTTACTTGGCCAAAGTATTGGCAAAATATCTATTCGACACCGAAGCTGCACTTATACGTGTAGATATGAGCGAGTATATGGAAAAATTTGCCGTTTCGCGTCTTATAGGAGCGCCTCCGGGATATGTAGGCTACGAAGAAGGCGGACAACTAACCGAAAAAGTACGCCACAAACCATACTCGATAATACTACTCGACGAGATAGAGAAAGCACATCCTGACGTGTTCAACCTATTGCTTCAAGTACTCGACGACGGACAGCTTACCGATGGTATGGGCAGAAAGGTAGACTTTAAAAACACTATAATAATAATGACATCGAACTTAGGTTCAAGACAGCTAAAAGAATTTGGCACCGGAGTGGGCTTTGCCACTACAGCGCGCGAAAAAAGCAAAGCCGAAATGGAAAAGAGCGTTATAGCCAATGCACTAAAGAAAGCTTTTTCGCCGGAATTCCTTAACCGCATCGACGATGTGATAGTGTTCAACAGCCTTGTTCGCGAAGACATACACAAAATAATAGATGTAGAACTAAAAGGATTGTTTAAACGCATACGCAATATGGGCTACAACATAGAAATAACTGAAGCAGCCAAAGACATAATCCAAGAAAAAGGCTGGGACGAAAACTATGGTGCAAGACCATTGAAGCGAGCTATTCAGAAATACATAGAAGACGAACTTGCCGAAGAAATTATAAAATCGACATTATTGGAAGGCGACAGCATACGCATAGATGCCGAAAACAACGAAATAAAATTCAACATAACTAAAGGTTCTGAATCATTATCGCTACAAGAAGCTGTCAACGAGATAATAACTACCGACACATTGTCGGAAACAACCGAGCAAGAATAATTGATTTAATTAATAATTGTTTTATTTTTGTGTACTCATTATTAAGCCTCTCAAGGTATTGAGAGGCTTTTTCGATTAAAAACCCTACGGGTATGGAAAAGTTTTAGTAAATTTGCAGTAGAATCAGAATAGTCGATTAGATACAGAATAAACTATAAATCAAACGAAAACATGAAACTCAGCATAGTCATAGTCAATTATAATGTAAAGTTTTTCTTGGAACAATGCCTTGTTTCAGTGTTCGAAGCTACCAAAAATATCGAAAGCGAAGTATGGGTAGTTGATAATAATTCTGTAGACGGGTCGATCGGAATGGTGCGGGAAAAATTTCCACAAGTACATCTTATAGCCAATACCGACAACCCCGGCTTTTCAAAAGCCAACAACCAAGCTTTACGACAAGTAACAGGCGAATACGTCCTGCTACTAAACCCCGACACTTTAGTCGAAAAAGATACTTTTCAAAAATGTATCGACTTTATGAACGAACACCCCGATTGTGGTGGTTTGGGTGTAAAAATGATAAACGGCGAAGGAAGATACCTACCTGAAAGCAAACGCGGATTTCCAACACCGGAAGTATCGTTCTACAAAATTTCGGGACTAATAAAGTTATTTCCTAAATCGAAAAGGATAGCACGCTACTATATGGGACATCTGAGCGAAGATGAAACCAACGAGATAGAAATACTACCCGGAGCTTATTTGATGATACGAAAAACGGTGATGGACAAGATTGGCCTGCTAGACGAAACATTCTTTATGTATGGCGAAGACATCGATTTTTCGTACAGAATACTTTTAGGCGGGTACAAAAACTACTATCTTCCATCTGCAAGGATAATACACTACAAAGGCGAGAGTACAAAGAAGGGAAGCATGAACTATGTATACACCTTCTACAACGCAATGGTAATATTTGCCCAAAAGCACCTTTCGCAGTCAAACGCTCAAATATTCACATTCTTTATCAAGATAGCAATATGGCTTAGAGCATCATTGGCTTTTATGAAACGAATGGTAAACAGCATAATAGTTCCACTGCTCGACTTTGTGTTTATATATTTAGGGTTCTTGGCTATAAAGAACGTATGGGCGACACATAAAGCCGACAACATAAACTACTACCCTCAAGAATACACCTATTTTGTAATACCACTATATATTATTATATGGCTTGCTTGTATGTTCTTCTACGGAGGTTATCGCAAACCGGTAAAATTGGGTCGTATATTCAAAGGACTATTTGTAGGCACATGTGCATTGTTGGTATTCTACTCACTGCTAGACGAAAGCCAACGATACTCAAGAGCATTGATTCTTTTAGGTTCGATATGGTCGGCGATATCTGTAATAGGACTTCGCGGCATACTACACCTACTTAATGTTAAGAACTACAACTTCTTTCCCGACAAAAGAAAATCGTACCTTATTGTTGGCGACAAAGAAGAAACAACTCGCGTAGGCAATCTTTTCCAAACAGTAGGAATACATGCAAACTTTGTAGGCTTTGTGAGCAACAATACCAACACAACCGACTCTTATTTTATAGGAAACATAAACCAATTGGTCGAACTGATTCGTTTTTACAAAACAGACGAAGTAATATTCTGTAGCAAAAACCTATCTACCGAAGAAATAATAAGCCACATGGCCAACCTGCAATCGGCAAATGTGGAATACAAAATAGCACCACACGAAACTGAATTTATAATAGGAACAAATACAATACACTCGACAGAAGACCTTTACACTGTAAGTATAAACACATTATCATCAACAGAAAACAAGCGCAATAAACGTATATTCGACATATCTACAGCGTGTGCGTTGCTACTAACATCGCCAATAATTTTCTGGATACAAAAGAACAAAAGAAACTTTTTCCGCGACTGTATTTATGTACTTGCCGGCAAACGCAGTTGGGTAGGATATTGCGATGGCGACAATAACGAACACAAACTACCAAAAATAAAGAAAGGAATATTCTCGCCAAAAGATATGGCTACAAACGGATTACCTACCAATCCTCAGCATCTGAATTTGCTATACACCAAAAACTATAAGGTACTAACCGACCTCATAATAGTGCTACGCAATATGAGAAAAATATAAATATAGGCTCTATTTATTAGCCGATTTATTTAATCACCTAACCGGCCATTGGAAAACTCAAGGGAAAATAATCAAATTTTCCCTAAATATTCTTTTGATTTTAGTATAATAAAATAACACTTTCTATTAGTAGTGAAAGACCTTTGAAGAGAGGCTTTGTGAAGAGTGCATTCTTCATCAAGCAAACCTAAACCAATTGTAAATCAAATATTTATTTTTATCGATTATCAGAAACATTTGCGTAGCAGCAACATGAGACATCCTATGTCTTATATTTAATAATTTCTAATTTATGGTTATTAGAAATTATCATCTGCAATACATTGATTAATATCTATATGGATAATCTTACAAAAATTCTAACGCTCTATTTGAATTAAATACAGTGTATCCATTCGACCTTCATACTTAGCATCATCAAACAGCCCCGCATCGAAGCGAAACAAAACAGTATCGTTCAACAAGAAAGGTGCATAAGATATATTGTGATACTCCAATTTCCTATTTGGCAAACTATCGAAAGCGTAATTACTATCTACGGCAGTATAGTTTAGTTTGCTATCAAATTTCAACTTACTCATTCCCGGTGCCGACACTTCAAAGTGTGTACACTCATCATTGCTATATAGGGTAAATACACCTTCTTTATTGGTAAATGTATTCATACCCACACTCCAATCTTCGTTCCATCCCCTGACAACGGCGCCCTCTATAGGCCTTTTGTTTTTGGCATCCAATATAATTCCTTTGATTACAATATTATTGTACCCAAGCATATTGTAGTAGTTTACAGCCTGCCAAGGTTGTTGAGGCGTATAGTTTTTTAGGTTTTTAACCTCATTGGCAGCAGGCTTCATTGTTCCAAATATAGTATGGTTACCATCGGTAGTGGTAGTAAATCCTTCATGATTCAACAAACCCGAATATTGAGCCTCGAAATGCACATCGTATGCATCTTGAAACTCCCACCATCCAAAACCGGCGGCACCACAATCAAGAGCGTACTGAAATACCTCTTTCATAAAATAGGTCTGCATATTGTAGTCCAACGAATCGTTATCTACAGAAAAAGATGTCTCTCCTATAATCCAAGGTTTGTTTACATAGTTGGCATACCACCATATTTCGTTTGGTACCCTCAAAGGATGATAAGTATGAAATTGTACAAAGTCGACAGGCAAAATAGATGGATCCCATTCAAAAACTTCTATTGGCTCGGAAAAACCTATAGTAAACAATTGGTGTGGCGCATAGTTGTCAACCATCTCTTTCCATCCGGATACTATAGCCAATGCATCTTCCTTGCTACGTTCTTTAGCCGGATCGAAGTACAGAGGCTCATTCATAAAGTCGTAGGCAAACAATGTCGGATTGTTGGCACAATGTTTTAATATCGCCATTGCAAAATTTTTCAATTCATCTTCGAATGGTGGTTTTATAAGCAACATTACTTTCAAACCTTTTTCGTTGGCTATATCCAAAAAGTCATCAATAGCATTTAATATAAGAGATTCATCAGCTTTTAGATATGCCGGTGTTTGGGAGTGATAGTAATATCCATGCTCGTTTCTCGACAGCACATCCATACATACCCTTATCGAATTGAATCCCATTTCTTTCATCAGTTGCATATGACCTTCTATTTGGTCTAAAACTTGCCTCTTTGTATAGGCTTCGTATTCTGTGGTATTCTCATAGTATCGTGCAGGCGATATTACGACTTCGTTACCTATCTTTAATGGCTCCACTTTATAGTTCACCATTATAGGAAAAAACTCTTCTCTATTTATCTTAAACGTGTTCTTTTTCAGATATATAAAGTCTTTTTTGTAAGTACAACCGACAAATATAAGTGTAAATAATAAAATAAAACAAAATGGTTTTCTCATCATTAAGGTATATATAGAAACAATAGGAGCAAAAAAACTAAAGCTTTCTTACTCCTATTATCGTATTTATGAAACAATTATTCAAAATTAAATTTCCCAAGTATCACCGCTGTTCAATAAGTCGTCAACACATTTATATTTAGAAGCAGCTTTTACTTCTTCCATTTGTTCTTCGAACATTTGAGTGTAAACACCTTTTTTCACAGAACGGATCACACCGATAGCCACAGGCATATCACCTTTCATTTGAGCTAACATCATGTGGATACCTGTATCCTCTGTAGTTTCGTCGTGAACCAATAGGTCTTTTTCTGTAATTCCATTTTCTCCCAATGTTACTACTTCCAACGATGTACCATTGAAACGTATACCTTTGTCGCGGTTTTTACCAAATATCATTGGTTTACCATGTTCAAGAAGGATAGTTTTATCATCACGAACTTCGCGGTCGGTTATTGCAGCATGAGCTTTATCGTTGAAGATAACACAGTTTTGCAACACTTCAACAACAGATGTACCGTAGTGTTCTGCAGCTTGAAGCATGATATCTGTAGTAAGTTTTGGATTTACATCTAAAGCACGAGCATAGAATGTTCCTTGAGCGCCCATGATAAGTTCAGCAGGATTGAAAGGATAATCTATAGTTCCGTAAGGAGATGTTTTAGTTATTTGTCCAAACTTAGTAGTTGGAGAATATTGTCCTTTTGTAAGACCATATATTTGGTTGTTGAATATAGTAATGTTCACGTCTAAGTTACGACGAACAATATGTATCAAGTGGTTACCACCGATAGCCATAGAGTCGCCATCACCCATATTAATCCACACACTCAACGAAGGATTGGCAAGTTTCACACCCGATGCTATAGCACAAGCACGTCCGTGAATACCATGAAATCCGTATGTATCAACATAATAAGGAATACGAGATGAACATCCGATACCGGATACCATACAGATGTTTTCCTTTTTATGGTGTGTTTTTGGGAATACATTCAACAATGACGATAAGATAGCGTGGTCACCACAACCTGGACACCATTTAACCATCTGGTCGCTAGTAAAATCAGCTTTTGTCAATTCTACATCCGATTCCAACACAAAATGTCTTTCCATGTTATCCATTGTATTATTCTCCCAATATTTTGTTAAACATTTCTTTTAATTCCGATACTTCGAATGGCAATCCCATTACCTTGTTGTATTGATGCATTGGGTATTGTGGGAAGTTCATACGAAGATAGTTTACAAACTGACCGCAGTTCAACTCGCATACTACTATTTTCTTGTACTTCTTAAGAATGTCTTCTGTATTCTTTGGAAGTGGCATAATATAGTTGAAATGAGTGTAAGCGACTTTCTTACCTTCGTTGTTCATTTCTTCAACAGCCAAAGTCAAAGCACCTGCTGTACCACCCCAACCTATTACTAACAAGTCTGCATCAGGATTTCCCATCACTTCTTGTTCAGGTATGTAGTTGGCTACACGGTTTACTTTTTCTTGACGGTTGTAAACCATCTTTCTGTGGTTTTCAGGATCGGTAGATACTGAACCTTTACCATCTTCTTTTTCCAAACCACCTATGCGATGACGCAAACCTTCTGTTCCGGGTATAGCCCATTGACGTACCAATGTTTCAGGATTACGACGATATGGCATGTATTCCGGATCGTTTGCTTTTGCTATTGGAGGATTGATAGCCGGAAGGTCGGCAACTTTTGGTATGCGGAACAATTGAGTACCATTTCCAAGATATCCATCAGTAAGAAGGATAACAGGAGTCATGTGTTCCAAAGCAAGTTTTGCTGCATTGTATGCCCAATAGAAACAGTTAGCCGACGAAGAAGCAGCAACTACTATACAAGGAGCTTCACCATTGCGTCCAAACAAAGCTTGGTTAAGGTCGCTTTGTTCTGTTTTGGTTGGTAAACCGGTAGAAGGACCTCCTCGTTGTACGTCAACAACAACCAATGGCAATTCTGTCATTACAGCCAAACCTAGAGCTTCGCTCTTCAACGACAAACCCGGACCTGATGTAGATGTACAAGCCATAGCACCGGCATACGAAGCACCTATTGCTGAGCATATACCTGCAATTTCGTCTTCAGCTTGGAATACTTTTGCTCCCAAAGCTTTGTGTTTTGCCAATTCTATCATCACGTCAGTAGCTGGGGTAATAGGATACGAACCCAAGAAAAGTTTCAATCCTGCACGTTCGGCTGCTGCCAATAATCCCCATGCTGTAGCCACGTTACCTGTTATGTTTCTGTAACGACCTTTTGGCATATCAGCTTTAGCTACCTCTACTATTTTAGAGTGTATAAGTTCTAATTTATCTGCATATTCAAAACCTTCGGTCAATACGGCTTTATTAAGATCAATAACAGCAGGTTTCTTAGCAAATTTGCGTTCCAAATATGCAAAAGTGTGGTCTAATGTTTTGTGTGTCAAATAAAAGATTATACCCAATGCAAACATATTTCTGCATTTGTCGGCAGTCTTATTGTCTACACCTTTTTCTTGACCTATCTTTTTAGTAAACGAAGAAATAGGTGCTTTCACTATAGTATATGCAAGCATTAGTTCTTCGGTAAATGGGTCCGAAGTATATCCTGCTTTTTCGCAAGCTTCGTCGGTGAATGTATCAATATCCACTATTACTGTAGCTCCTTTTTTAGCCCATTTCAAATTAGATTTGAACGATGCTGGGTTCATGGCTACTAAAATGTCGCATTTGTCGCCAGAGCTATAGATGTGCGTTCCAACATGTACTTGAAATCCCGAAACACCTGCTATAGTATTGTGTGGTGCACGAATCTCGGCAGGATAATCTGGAAATGTTGCAATATCATTACCTGTTAATGCAGAAGCATCAGAAAATAGAGTACCTGATAATTGCATTCCATCTCCCGAATCTCCGGCAAATCTTACAACAAGGTCGTCCTTTTTAATAACTTGATTATTAGACATCTTAATGTATTTTTTGTATTATTATTCTCGTTTTAATAAATAGCAAAGTTAGCACTTTTATTTCATTTTCAAAGTATTTTTCTATCTTTTTTACTCACTTTTTTTTGTTACTAAAATAGCAACTTCGTGTACAGTCTGAATAACAAAGCCTTACAAATTCATTTCTTTCACATTACTACCTATTATTTTTTCTTTCATCAACTTTTCTACGCATTCTTTGCCTAACCTCTTTTTTATGGCTTTTTTGCCTTATATTTTCACTTGTTTCATTAGGCTTTTTCGCGCTTTTACCTTATTCATTATGGTATGGTTCGTGGTTCAAAATAGCAAATGCCCGGTACAATTGTTCCACAAACAACAGCCTTATCATTTGATGAGAAAAAGTCATCTGCGATATAGACAATTTGTCGGTAGCCCTATCGTATACCTTGAGCGAAAAGCCAAATGCCCCTCCTACCACAAATGCCAAAGTACGTATTCCCGAGTTCATGTGCTTTTGCAAGTATTTGGAAAATCCCACCGACGTATGCTCTTTTCCATGCTCATCCAACAACACTACAGCATCACATTTCTCCAACTGTTTCAACAGCAACACCGCTTCTCGCTCCTTTATCTCTTCCGGCGAAGAATTCTTCACATCTTTCAGTGCCGGCACTACCACCATTTCAAAGTTTACATAATGCTTCAACCGTTTCAAATAAATATCTATACCTTCTTGCAAATATTTATCGTCGGTCTTAGACACCACTATCAGTTTTATATTCATACTATATCTTAATATTCTTACAAAAAACAAGAGGTCCATCTATCTCTCACATAGGAAACAGATGGACCTCTCGTCTATAAATTTATATTATTCCAAAAATTGCAATACGTCTAGATTGCGACTTTTGAATTCTCCATTCAACAACACTTTTTGAATATTCTCTACTCTTTCCGACATAGAAACATAATTTCCGGATTCGTAGTCGGCTACTATAGAGTCTACATCAGCCTTTGTTATCTTGTATGCCACTAAGTTTTGGAATTGACCTTCTACCAATCCACCATAACCTTCATAGCTATCTAATTGTAAACTTCCCGAACTAGCCAAATACCAAGTTTCTTCGTCTTGGATATAAGCCACCACGTTATCTTGATTTGAATTTAGGAATTCCATATAGTCAAAGTTCAAAATGAACGATGTATCAACCGACAAATTAACAGTGTGTAATCCCGCTAATGTGTCAGAAAAAGTATAGAACAAAAATGGGAAATCCACTTCTTGCTCTTCCAACGAACCATGAGCTGAAAGGCCCACTACATAAGACAAATCTATTTCATCGATAACAGTATCGATATTTGTTGCAGCAGAAAACTCAAATACATTTGTATGCAAAGTATCTGCACCGGTTTCGTCTAATACACATATTTGTGCACTTCCTGATATTTGATCAACTAAGTCGTCGAAAATACCACCTAACATATCTTCACACGAAACAAATAAAAAAGGCATTGTCACTAGAAAAATTGTTACTATTCTTCTCATAATCAAGTAATTTTTTAATTATTAAATTTTATTATCTATATATTTATTTTTTTGCAAAGATACATAGTTTTTTTCATTATTACAAAATATTTTCTCCACTTTAACATATTAATAAAGCAGATCATCAAAAGATATGAGAAACAACAATAACGAGTATCTCAAAAACTTGATACATATATCTATAAAATTCATTCAACTTAACAGAAAACTTTGTTTCCCTTATTTCAAAACTTAGTTTCAAGCTTTGAAACCTAGATTTCGAACTTTGAAATGAAGTTTTTTAAAACCGTTGGATGATTGATTTGCTATATATTGGACGAACAATATATTTAAGGAATCTACAATACTACGAAAGAACTACCGACATATATGCGAATAGTTAAGCTTGTTTACCAACGTAATAATATTTTGCAATGTCATTGCAACGAGTATTGGGAAAAATTGCATTTGTATTACTCTGTATTTTTAACATTTAAAGACTCTTATATAGTTATTTTTTAACATTTATCGCACACATAATGGACCGATAAAAGTGGTGTAAAGAAACAGCAACAACTCCTCTACATAAACCATTATATATCAATCTATTTACAGATTTTTTTTGTACAACGATATTAGTATTAAAAAATAGGGCGGGGTAAAATTGATTTAAGAGTGGGGTGAAATTGATTTAGGGGCGGGGTAAAATCTATTTAGGGGCGGGGTATTTTTTATGTCGGATTCTATCGAAGTCATTTATCAAAGATATTGTTTAACAATTCAGAGTTTTCTTTTTAACATATATGTAGTATTATATTACAAATGTTCTATACATGTAAAATATACTTAAATACGTTTAGGTTCATCCATTAAAATTGAACCATAGATAATAGTAACAAAAAATAGGCTTACGAAAAATCGTAAGCCTATTTTTTGTTTTAAATATTGTTTCTTTATTTTTTCTTAGGATCAAAGTTCATGGCAAGAGATATGCGTACAGTGTTTGCCAACGGACTTGTTTGCAATGTAGTGGTAGGTATTAAATAAGAAATATCTAATACTAAAGTTTGATATTTTACAGAAC
>JAFZDP010000049.1 GCA_017561155.1 Bacteroidales bacterium
AATTTTATTGTGATAATGGAGGTATCTTAAGTATTAAATAAAGAAAAATTCTTATTCAAAACTAGTAAATATTATGTATAAATACGAACGGAAATACATTATGTTATCTAATTTCTTTACCGGGAAAGAAAGAGACTCAGAAACAGGCTTTTCCTACTTCGGAGCACGATATTATGATTCGGATATTTTGACTAGTTGGCTTAGCGTAGATCCTATGGCGGATAAGTATCCGGGGTTGTCTCCATACGCTTACTGTGCTTGGAACCCGGTGAAGTTGGTGGACCCGGATGGGGAGGAGATTTGGATAGTTAATAGTAATGGAGGTCGGTTAAAATATACAGTAGGGATGAGTTCTAAAGGATTTGACAACTATACTACGGAGACAATAAATGCACTGAATAAATTAAGTCAAACAAAAACACTTGGAATTCAAATTAATCAACTAGCTCGTGCTGATGAAAATAGTTTAGTTGTAAATATATTGGAATGCAGTGGAAATACAGAGTTTATTGCCTCTTTATATGAAGATGAATCTAAATATTATCCACCTGTTCAAAAAATATTATTTGACCCATATTTAGCGATAGAAGATATTAGTACAAATAAAACAATGTCTCCTGCATTGTCTTTAGGTCATGAATTGATGCATTTGTATAATCTTACTACAGATCTTCCCGGTTTCTTAGAGCGAAGGAATGATAAAACAAGGAAAGATATTTGGACTGATGAAGAAGAATTTTATAATATAACGACATGGGAATGGGATGTAGCTAATGAATGGAATGAATTGAAAAGAAAATCTCATAAGATGACAGATAAAAATGGAAATAAAATTTACGATTTTATAAATGTTGAAAGTTCAACTCTTGAAACAAAATAATTAAGCATAATGAAAAAGATAATATGTTTCATAGTTTTTACATTTACTTCAATTTTGAGTTTTACGCAAAATTATAGGATAGTTGGAATTGTAGAAGATAGTTTGACGGCGGAGCCTATAGAATATGCAATAATCAATATCGAAAATCAAAATATAAGTTGCATATCTGATTCGAATGGCATTTTTTCAATCAAAATACCTGATAGTTTATCTATATTCACAATATCTACTAAATATCCAGGGTATAAAAAATATACTTATAAATACAGGTCTTACAATAGATTTTATGATACATTATGTATAAAAATGCAAGCATCTGGCTTACGGTTGGATAAACCTATAATAGAAGTAAAATGGTAATTATAAACTTTCTTAACTTATTAATAGTTTAATAGTATTTGATTTTTCAACCTAAGAAATAGATAAAACATGAGACATTTAGTCACATACAAACTATCAAAACTATTGCTGCCATTACTACTGATAATCGGTGGTAAGCAGTGTTATGCCGATACTGTTTCTATCCCATTACGTTACTATCATAGCGACCATTTAGGTAGTGCCTCATGGATAACCAACGATAGTGGTACACCTGTACAGCATTTGCAATATATGCCGTATGGAGAGCCATTTGTAAATGAAAGAACAACAGGATACGAAGAACGCTCTTATTCTCCGCTTTTGCACTATCACTACGTTAGCACTTCGTTAACTGTGCAAATTCCTAATGGAAACGCTATCGCAAATTTACTAAATTTGCTTCATACCGGGAAAGAAAGAGACTCAGAGACAGGCTTTTCCTACTTCGGAGCTAGGTATTATGATTCGGATTTGATGACGGGGTGGCTTAGCGTGGATCCGCTTGCGGATAAGTATCCGAATCAGTCAAATTATATTTATTGTAGCAATAATCCAATAAGAATTATAGATCCTAATGGTATGGACGAATGGGAGCTAAATACTGAAAATGGAAATTTCAAAAGAATTGGAAACAAAGGAGGGTCAGAAAAAGATTATTATAATGTAGGAACTTACAATGACGAAGATAAATTTGAAATTCAATCAACTCATTGTATAGAACGTGCAAATAATATAAATTCATTTAGAATAAAAGAAACAGAGAATAGCACAATAAGTGCGTTTCATATTCCAAATGCAGAAACAGACGAAATATCTAGTGGGTTCTTTCTTGAGCGTTCAGGTCCAGATTGCGATGAGTCAAATATGTCTAAAAGAATTCCTTCAGGTTCATATTCTTTAACAAAACATAGTGGTAAGACATATAAAAACGTTCCCAAATTATATAAAAAATCAGAAGGGCTATTGGGAAAATTTGCAAATAGGTTCATTCTTATTCATTCAGGAAATAGATACACAGAAACTATTGGTTGTTTACTTGCCGGTTCTTCTATGAGAAAAGAGAAAGGTGATTATATTGTTGAAAATAGTAGAAATACAGTTGCAAAAATTGTCAATTACTGTAATAATAGAAAATGGGATGACCTTAAAATAAATATAATAAATGTTATAAAGTAAATTCAGAATGAAAAAATATATATATTTAATATTGTTATATTTTTCTGATTGTACATATGCTCAAATAATAACAAATAGAGTAGATAGTTTAAATTATTATTACGAGTTATGTATCAAAACAAACTCAGATAAATATAAAACATCTTTTTTTGATTTATTTCCTAATAATTTCGACACATTCATATCTACATATGGTTTTATTGAAAGTGATACTATATATTTTGGACCATTGTACACTAAATCATATGACCATATATCTTTGTTCTGTAGTATTGGTGCCAATCATAAAGGGTTTGAAAAAAAACTAATAAACATTGTTGTCAATGGATATTGGCAAGTAGATGCAATAAATCATTTACAAAACTGTATTCGTGAGACTTTTTTTTTGAAACCTGAAGACTTTTTATCAATTTTAAAATCTCGCAATGAACACGATATTTTTTCTTTCTGGACTTTTTATTATGACAATAATTCTCAAGATATTCAACATCTTTTGTGTTTATATCGAAAAACATTCAAATTATTAGAAAATGATATATATGTAAGAAACATTATGGATAAAGCATTCTTGAATCTAATAATAAGAAGTGAGAGTTTTAGGTAATATTATTTTAGGCAACTTCTAAAAATTGCTTTACAAGTGATTTGCGGATTTTTCTAGAGACGTACCGAGGTGCGTCTTTGCAATGCATAGCGGGCTATGCGATTGAAAAAGAAATAGAAAGATTTCGGCAAAAAACGCAACATTGCGATTAAGCGAGTAAAGAGCAATGCCTAAGCATTAGCTATTTCGAGCGATAGCAACATCGACAAAGTCAAAGCACGCAAAAGTTCTTTTATCGTATGATAATATTTCATAGAACGTGGAATTTTTAGAAGTTGCCTTAAAAATATATTTTGATAATTGCTTGCATATATCAAGAATTTTCCCGTATGTTGTACAGAGGTTGTGTATATATCTTTTATTTGTATTTAATTGATTTGCATTGTAAAAATACAAAAAAATAATTGATATACACAACTATTAATTAAAGAAAATATAAACAAATTAATTCAACCAACGGGTTATATAAAGTATTGATATATGCATTGTATCTGTAATCTTGCAAAAATTCTAACTGATGGCTTCGGCTGACTATGGCTTCGCAGGGGCTTCGCCGGACAATTGGCTTCGCCAAGACTACAAGACAACGAGTCAACGAGACAACTAGTAGTGCGGCAGCCACTTGTAGTCTTGTGGTCTTGTAGACTGCTGAGCGACAGCGAAGCCTTCTCTATACCCTTTAGACTTTTGCCCTTAGTCTTTCGACAGCAAAACATAAGCGCAACCAGCCAACAGCCATAGGCCATAGGCCAATAGTGGACTCGTAGTCTGCTGAGCGTTAGCGAAGCATCTCAGAGCTCATGGCTCACAGCCCAACGAAGTTTTTTTTTATTCTTTCCAAAACTTCGGCAAGAAAAGCATGTAGATGGTAATGCACTCTAAACGTCCTGCCAACATACAAAAAGATAGTATCCATTTGGCTACTGTGGGGAAATGAGCGTAGTTTCCAAAGCCTCCACTAGAGCAAAGTCCCGGTCCGTAACCCGTGATAGACGACACCACTGCTCCCAACGATTCGGTGGTAGAAACACCGCAAAGTATAAGCAAAAACATCGACACAGCGATAGTAATACCATATACGAAGAACAATGTCATCACATTGTAAATAATGTCGTTCGATATAGGTTGCCCATTCAATCGCAGCGGATTTACTGCATTTGGGTGCAATTGGTTACGCATCACATTGCGAACATTTTTTTCCAAAATCAGCACACGCATCACCTTTAGCCCACCGGCAGTAGACCCTGCCATACCCCCTCGAATGCAGAAGAGCAAAAACAAAAAGTTTAACGGCAGCACCCACAACGTGGTATCATCAACCACAAAACCACTGGTGCTTACAACGCTGGCCGTTTGAACAAAAGCTATCCTGAACGAGTTGCTCCACTCATAACCCATAGTGCTATGCAACACAAACATAACCACTACAGCCAACACAAGGAACACAAAAGTGTAGGAAAAAAACTGTTCCAAACTGCTCCTCAGCTGACTGAATTTTACCCTCACAAAAAGGTAAAACAGCGTAAGATTTATACCCGACATCCACATAGCCACTGCCATTACATACTGCGAATACGACGAGAACTGCGAAATACTAGAGTTGGAGGTAGAAAAACCGCCACTGGCTATCGACGTGAAAGCATGGTTGATAGCAGTAAAGAAATCCATATCTCCACACCACAACAGCAGTACAAATATAACGGTAAGCACCAAATATGTTATCCACAAATTACGCACCGTCGACGACACCCGTGTGTGAGTTTTTGCCTTGAGTGGTCCAGCCAATTCGGCAGAATAGAGACTATAACTATTTATACCCAACGATGGCACAACTGCCAATACGAGCATCACAATACCCACACCACCAATCCATTGACTCAAGCTACGCCAAAACAACAAAGCTTTAGGCAGATGCTCCACATCGTCGAAGATAGTAGCTCCCGTGGTGGTAAATCCGGACATCATCTCGAAAAAAGCATCGGTAAAATTAGTTATCACTCCGGTAGCAAAAAATGGCAGCGTACCAAACAATGACATCACTATCCACACCGATGTAACAATAAGGTATGCCATACGCTTTTCTATCTGTTTTTTATCGTATGGACACGACAACACACAAAACAACCCTACCGACAAAGTGAACAATCCCGACAGCAAAAACGCCATTACAGAACCATCGTTGTAGTGCAACGAAAAAGCTATACACAACAACATCAGCACCCCTTCGCCTGTAAGAAGAATGCCCAAAATGCGTACCAATATTTTCCAATTGCTCTTCAACATAACCCTCTATCTACCCCCTCCAATATGATGGTGAAAATATTGCAATTATAGCAAATATCTCCAACCTACCCAACAACATTTCAAATATTATAGTGAGCTTGGCTACCAAAGGCAGAGTGGCATAGCTCCACGAACCACCAATGGTATCGATAACAGGTCCGATATTGGATATATTGGCAAGAGCAATACTCAACGAATCGGACAAAGTGAGTCCGCAACACATAAACACAAAAGCACCCAACACTATAAACACAAAATACATAAACACAAAGGCAAAAATCTTATTGATATAACTAGTTTGAATTATTTGCCCGTCAATCTTTACCGGCACCACAGCTCGAGGATGCAACATAACGGTGAATTGGTTGCGAACATATTTGAACAAAATAAGAACTCTGACTATCTTTATTCCACCACCCGACGACCCCGAACAAGCACCAAAAAACATAAGCATAAACATAAACAGCGGCACTATCATAATCCATCCGCTAGGCATAACGGTGTAGTATCCCGTGGTAGAAATAGCAGACACCACCTGAAAAAGCGAGAACTTGGCTGCCTGAAAAAAATCGGCTCCATTGGCAAACAGCAGCAGCAACAGCAATATCGATGCCACCAAAATAATGGTAAGGTAACGACGAAACTCTTCGTTTTGCCATAACTTTCGGGGTCGGAACGTAAGCAAATGATAGAGCAACGATATATTGATTCCGGAAATGAACATAAACACCGCAACTGCTATCTGAGTAGACTGTCCAAAAGATGTAATACTATATTCACGAGGAGAAAAACCACCCGTGGAAATTGTACTCAACGAAAGGCACAACGCTTCGACAAAATCGTTTCCCAACACCAACAAAACTACCAACAATAATAATGTAAAGAATATATAAACATACCACATACGACGCACGGTAGTGGACATACGAGGGTGTATTTTTTGCTGCACAGTACCCGAAAACTCAGCACTATACAAATGATTCATACCTTTTTTCAACTTCCGCACCACGGCTATAGTCAGCAACATCAATCCCAATCCACCTATCCACTGACTCATGCTACGCCACACCAAAATACTTTTGGGTATATTGTCGAAATCGGTAACAACCGTAGACCCCGTAGATGTGAAACCGGAAAAAGATTCAAACATCGCATCGACTACAGAAGAGAACGTTCCCGTAAGCAAATATGGCAATGCACAAACCATAGGCACTACAATCCACACGATACTGGTGAGCCAGAAACTCTCTTTCTCGTAGAAATCGTAGTTTGGTTTACGCCCCAGCACATTTCTAAGCAGCACCCCCAACACAGACACAACACCCAGAGTAAACAGAAATCCACGTTGAGCCCCATCGTTGCAAGAAAAAGAAACAACGATAGGCAGCAACATAAACCCTGCTATGCCCAACAGCACAGTGCCAAGTAAATGTGCCACCAGCTTGGTGTTGAATATGCGAGTGTGGAAATGCATTATTTATCAATCAAAAAGTTTAGACATTACATACATCACATTTGGCAAAGTAAACACAACTACTTTGTCGCCGGCCATAATATGAGTATCTCTACGCGGCAATATAGCATCGTTTCCCCTTATTATACCACCAATGGTAGCACCCTGAGGGATATTCAAATCTTTGATAGCACGCTTGGTAGCCACCGATTTTTCGTGAGCAGTAAACTCTATAACCTCTGCATTGGTACCCGACAACCACTTGCTCGAAACAGCATCGCCTTTAACAGTGAAACGTGCAATGTAACTTGCTGTTATAAGTTTTTTATTTATTATACTGTCTATTCCTATAGCCTGCGAAAGGTTGATAAAGTCGGTATTTTCTACTAAGGCTATAGTCTTTTTCACACCATGTTTACGGGCGTGCAAACAAGTAAGGATATTGGTTTCGGTAGAATTGGTTACCGCAACAAAAGCATCTGTCTTTTCGATACCTTCGTCTTTAAGCAGTTTTATATCTGTAGCATCGCCATTGATAATTAGTGTTTTGTTTAGCACACTGGACAGATACTCGCAACGCGAGAAATTCTCATCGACAAGTTTTACACTCATCTTGTTTTCCAAACTAAGAGCAGCAAATTTACCTATACGTCCACCCCCTGCCACCATAACACTCTTGATATTAACATCCGGCGAACCTATAACTCTTTTTATCGAATCCAGCTGTCCCGGCTTAGCTATGATATATGCCAAGTCGCCCTTTTGGAAAGTCAAAACAGAGTTTGGTATTATGGTTTCGTTGTTTCGAAGTATGGCAACTATACGCACCTCTATCTCGGGATACTCCAATACAATCTCCCTCATATTTTTGTTTATGACAGAAGCGTTTTCGTCCAACCGAACAAGGTACATGGTAAGCAATCCATTAGAAAAATCGAAAAACTCTGTAGCAATATTGTAATTCAACAGATTTATAATCTCTTTTACGGCAATACGTTCGGGACATACCATCTCATCTACCCCCAACGAACGGAACATCTGCTTGTTTTTGGGTTGCAAATACTCTACATTGCTTACGCGTGCCACGGTACGTTTAGCCCCCATTTTCTTTGCCAAAATGGAAGTAATGATATTAATATTTTCATCGTGCACCACAGCCAAAAGCAAATCACACTTATCCACTTCGGCACGTTGCAACACATCAAACGATGTAGAGTCGCCGGCTATACCCAGAATATCTGACTCCTGCTCCAACTTTTGCAACAATTCCGAATGTGGGTCTACCACAAATATATTATGATCCAACTCCGACAGCGACTTTGCCAAATGAAATCCAACCTCACCATCGCCTGCAATTACAATATTCATATATAGTGTATAATAGTTTCTATCAATTGTTTATATTCATTACCCCGGCAAAAAAATAATATGCTAAAGGCACGCAAAAGTACAAATATTTTTCAATTTAAACAAGAAGATAATCCTTTATTCTTCAACTTTACCATCTACAAATTCTCAATCGCCATACTATCCGTCATCTTTCGAAGAGCAAACCTCCGATAAAAAATCTGTATGTTAGATATATGATATGCCACATTCTTGTCGACCAAATAGTCTTATCTGTCCGACAAGAATTGACATCTATGCCTTAGTTACAAACTATTTATCTTCAAAAAATTCTTCTACCGAATTGCATACAATAGTGTCAGCATATCTACACAACGACACCTTATCATTGTCGGCAATACGAACCAAGCGTCCCAAGAAATGCTTGTGGTATTCGTATTCTTTCTCGTAACGAATGTTTTCTATAACGACATAGTCATAATCAAATTCTTCAAGACCTTTCTCTACAATATCATAATCGTACCACATTTCGGTATAGCCTTTTCTATTCATAAGTATAAACGGAGCATTCTGCGGATAAGCATACAATGCAAGAATCTTAGCATCTTTAGGTACACCCACGCTATCCAAAAATTCTTCCGACCCCTCAAAATTCTGCGACGTAATATAAGCCCTATCGGTATAATCTCTTCTGTCTTTCAAATTTTTATTTACATCTTCTATCAATACATCTTCGGCCGTAATTCCTATCAACATTAAAAATATAATTGCCCCTTTTATACTTGACACATTATTCAACCCATTGAGCACAAATATCAAAAGCATAAGACATGGAAGGAAGAACGTATCGATGAAATAATAATCGTGGTCGGGAGCCTGCTTGGCCATGGCAAACAAGAAAAGAATACACCCAAACACATATATAACCCAAAACAACCACAACGGCAAAGATTTATTTCTCCTATCAGTTTTCCTGCCACGAAATACCTTCCCAAACAGAAATACAAACGCCACCAGTACCAGAAATATCTTGTACTGACGTTCGGAAAAATACTGATAGAACCAATTATTTTTGGCTTGCAGTATAAGTTCTTTTGTTTCGTCCCAACTGTCGGCGTGCATTAACCCACTGAGGAATACAGTATCGTGCATAGCTCGCAAATGAGAGTTCCAAGCCATATAGCCCACCACAGCTCCTACTGCAATAAGCACACCCGGCACCTTGTTTCCAAAAGTAGTTTCTTTCTTCCACACCCTCAGCAGCTCGAAGCAAACTACAGCCACCAACAATATTGCAAACGACATACGCATAAGCACCGCCACACATATCAATGCCATAGATATAGAGAAATATTTGCAACGGTCGCCCTCGTCGAGATGTTTAAGATAGAAGTACAGTCCGGCAATAGCAAACGACAATGCCGGCACACCCGGTATAAAGCCGGCAAAATAGTAGGCATATACAGGCGATGCCAAAGCCATAATGCCAACAAACAACGACTTTATCCAATCGTTGGTAATCTTGAATGCCAATTTGTAAAGGAAAAACATACCCAACATGGCAACCACGAATGTAGAAAGCCTAAACACCCACGGACTTGTAGTGCCAAAGAGTTTCATAAGCAGTGCCACTCCATATTCGTGCAAAGGCAGGTCTACAGCCGTTATCGTGGTTTCGCTAGCATGTTTCCACCAATGAGGGAATTGCTTGTTGTATATAAGCGTTTCGGGGTGCAGAAGGTCGAAGTCGTTGTTCAGAAAACCTACTGCTATGGCATAACGGTCGGTTTGGCTCCAAGCATGGATAAATGCCGGGAACTCGTTCATATATTGCCTATGGATAACAACCCCCAAAGCCACCAATATAAGCAAGGCTATAGGCCACATTCTTTTGTTCAACTTGATGTAATCCATACTATCTTGTAGTGTTATGTTTTTTTCTCTACGATATTATTATAGCAAACAAGGATACCCCATATTAAGAAAGTATCCTTGCTTGTAGATATATACTATTGTATAAGTTTCTTGTAACGAATGCGGTGTGGAGTATCGTCGCCAAGACGTTTTTTGCGGTTTTCTTCGTATTCGGAGTACGAACCTTCGAAGAAATAAACTTGCGAATCGCCTTCGAAAGCCAATATGTGAGTACATATACGGTCAAGGAACCAGCGGTCGTGAGAGATAACAACAGCACAACCGGCAAAGTTTTCCAAACCTTCTTCCAAAGCACGAAGAGTGTTTACATCTATATCGTTGGTAGGCTCGTCGAGAAGAAGAACGTTGGCTTCGCTCTTCAATGTCAACGCCAAGTGCAAACGATTACGTTCACCACCCGAAAGCACACCGGCTTTCTTGTTTTGGTCGGTACCGGTAAAGTTGAACTTAGACAGGTAAGCACGAGAGTTTATCAAACGGCCGCCCATTTGTATTTGTTCGTTACCTTCCGACACCACTTCCCACACGCTCTTTTCGGGGTCTATGCTTACGTGTTGTTGGTCTACATAACCAATCTTCACTGTTTCGCCCACTGTAAATGTACCTGTATCAGGTTTGTCCAATCCCATTATAAGGCGGAAAAGAGTAGTCTTACCGCAACCATTAGGACCTATAACACCCACTATACCTGCAGGAGGAAGATTGAAAGTAAGATTTTCGTAAAGCAACTTATCGTCGAAAGCTTTAGATACACCTTCCACTTCAAGCACTTTGTTACCCAAACGAGGACCATTTGGAATAAATATTTCAACGTTAGCTTCTTTTTCTTTCACGTCTTCGTTCATCATCTTGTCGTAGGCAGCCAAACGAGCTTTACCCTTGGCATGACGAGCTTTAGGAGCCATACGCACCCATTCCAACTCACGTTCAAGAGTTTTGCGACGTTTGCTTTCGGCTTTTTCTTCCATAGCCATACGTTTGGTTTTTTGGTCAAGCCACGAAGAGTAGTTGCCTTGCCATGGAATACCTTCGCCACGGTCTAGTTCCAATATCCAACCGGCCACATGGTCAAGGAAGTAACGGTCGTGGGTTACTGCTATTACAGTACCTTTGTATTGTTGTAGGTGTTGTTCCAACCAATCGATAGATTCAGCATCCAAGTGGTTGGTAGGCTCGTCAAGAAGCAATATATCCGGCTCTTGAAGCAACAAACGACATAGAGCCACACGACGGCGTTCACCTCCCGAAAGGTGTTTCACCAAAGCATCTTCGTCCGGACAACGCAAAGCGTCCATAGCACGTTCCAACTTATTATCCAAATTCCAAGCATCGTGTTGGTCTAGCAGTTCCATTACCTCGCCTTGACGTTCGATAAGTTTTGTCATCTCATCGTCGCTCATAGGTTCGGCAAACTTCATGTTTATTTCTTCGTATTCTTTAAGCAAATCCACAGTTTCTTGCACTGCTTCTTGCACCACTTCTTTCACAGTTTTGGTATCGTCAAGCTTAGGCTCTTGTTCCAGATAGCCTACCGAATAACCCGGCGAAAACACTACCTCGCCTTGGTAGCTTTTGTCTACACCGGCTATGATTTTTAGCAACGATGATTTTCCAGAACCATTTAAACCTATAATACCAATTTTTGCACCATAAAAGAAAGACAAATAAATATCTTTCAACACCTGTTTCGACGGAGGATATATTTTGCTAACGCCTACCATCGAAAAAATAATTTTCTTATCGTCTGCCATATATTGTAATACTTTGTATATTAATAATTACATAATCCATACCCAATTATTTGGTTGTGCAAAGATACGAAATATTTACGACATAGCAACACAAAGCAGTGGCAACGCCTGGAAGTTGACTCTGGCAAACAAAAAATACTATTTACATCCGATAATTTTGGCAATACAGAATGGCGACATCAAAGCCAAGAATGTAGAAACAATCAATACCACACCTCTGTAAGGATAGTACTCGAAATCAAAAAACAAAAACAAGAAAAATGTCAAGACCAGAAACACGACAAAAGGTATAAATTTCCATCTTTTCTCGAAAAAATATGCAGCATTTATAACTGCACCAAATACAAAAACCGACAAGTAAATGAAAAAGCCCAAACCCTCCGCACTACTCCAATGAGTTGGAGGAAACAGATTAAAATACAATACAGCCAATCCGATAAATATCAGTACTTGCACCAATATTGACAAAACACATATCCCAAACAACTTCAACGGTTTCATATCATTAGTTTCAAATATCACCTAAGAAACGAAATATCGTTCTCGATATTATACACGGAAGAAAAACATAGCCAAATTTGGTGGTATACTATCAACTCCGTCACACCCTATTATCAATCTTGCCAAACCCGGGTGTGAAACAATGGAGAATATGGTAGAAATAACAAAATCGGCACACACCTGTAAATAAGCAATTACGACAACACAAAATCTGCATCACGATGTAGCAAGTACCTGCATCGAGATGCAGATAGAATTACATCACGATGAAAAAATCTCTACATCACGATAAAAATTCAACCCCATCTGCTTGCAAATATTCTCCAGATTCATCGTTGCATCCAAACATATATCTCCGTTTCGTAACATATACCCTCCCCTATCGTCGGCATATATATGCTGCCGGATTTATACATATATATTAACGGTGGCAAACCTAAATATATATTTCCGCTTTTTGCCTATGCAAACATTCCGTTCGTATCGCTGCCCACACAAAGCACTGCCTTATCATTAAAAAACGATACTCTACCTTGCGACAAAAAACTTTAAATCAGCCGCAGGAACCACCACCCACGACAGTTTTTTACAACAACATTACAAGCAGTGTTGTTCCCCCAAACGACAGTAGGACTATCAATAGTTTTTATTAACAATTTTAGGAATAATATTCAAGATACCTACACGAAACGAAAAAGGAATCAAATATCGCATTTTCAAATATTTACACCCACAGAACAAAACACTCGAAACATCTACAGCAGCCCCCCAAATGCTAAAAAAACAAAATTTGCACCAACTATTTAAATAATATGCTTGTTGTATTCCAAAATAATAGTATTTTTGCAGTAAAATACCCGTGTGGTGTTTTGACTATAACAAATTATTAACGACAAACATACAATATAATAATATGAACAAAATAGATTTAGAAAAATACGGGATTATAGGTGCAACAGAAGTTTTGTACAATCCATCGTTCGAAACATTGTTTGCAGAAGAAACAAAACCTGAACTTACAGGTTTTGACAAAGGAACATTGACTGAACTTGATGCTATCAACGTAATGACAGGTATCTACACAGGTCGCTCTCCAAAAGATAAATTCTTTGTAATGGACGAAGTAAGCAAAGATACAGTATGGTGGACATCTGACGAATACAAAAACGATAACAAACCAATTTCAGAAGAATCTTGGAAAAGTTTGAAAGACATAGCTGTAAAAGAACTTTCCGGCAAACGTCTTTTCGTAGTTGATACATTCTGCGGTGCAAACCCTGACACACGTTTGAAAGTACGTTTCATCATGGAAGTTGCATGGCAAGCACACTTTGTAAAAAACATGTTCATCCGCCCAACAGAAGAAGAACTTAAAAACTACGGCGAACCTGATTTCGTATCTTTCGTAGCTTCTAAAGCAAAAGCTGAAAACTACAAAGAACTTGGTTTGAACTCTGAAACTGCTACAGTTTTCAACTTGAAATCTAACGAACAAGTTATCCTTAACACTTGGTATGGTGGAGAAATGAAAAAAGGTATGTTCTCTATCATGAACTACTTGTTGCCATTGAAAGGTATTGCTTCTATGCACTGCTCTGCCAACACCGATATGGAAGGCAAAAACACTGCTATCTTCTTCGGTTTGTCAGGAACAGGTAAAACTACCCTTTCTACCGACCCAAAACGTTTATTGATCGGTGACGACGAACACGGTTGGGACGACGAAGGTATCTTCAACTTTGAAGGTGGTTGCTACGCTAAAGTTATCAACCTAAGCAAAGAAGCTGAACCAGATATTTTCAACGCTATCCGCAGAAATGCATTATTAGAAAACGTAACTGTAGATGCTGAAGGTAAGATAGATTTCGCTGACAAGAGCGTGACAGAAAACACTCGTGTTTCTTATCCTATCGAACACATCAACAATATAGTACGCCCGGTATCTAAAGCTCCTGCTGCTGAAAAAGTTATCTTCCTTTCGGCTGACGCTTTCGGAGTATTACCTCCGGTTTCTATCCTTGATCCAGAACAAACTAAATACTACTTCTTGTCTGGTTTCACTGCTAAACTTGCAGGTACTGAACGCGGTATTACTGAACCTACTCCTACTTTCTCAGCTTGTTTCGGCGAAGCTTTCTTGAGCCTTCACCCAACAAAATACGCTGAAGAATTGGTTAAGAGAATGCAACAATCAGGTGCTAAAGCTTACTTAGTAAACACAGGTTGGAATGGAACAGGAAAACGTATCTCTATCAAAGATACTCGCGGAATTATCGACGCTATCCTTGATGGCTCTATCGATAAAGCTCCTACAAAAACTATTCCTTACTTCAATTTCGTAGTTCCTACAGAACTTCCGGGTGTTGACACTAACATCTTAGACCCTCGCGACACTTACGAATGTGCTTGCAAATGGGAAGAAAAAGCTAAAGATTTGGCAGGTCGTTTCATTAAGAACTTCAACAAATTTACAGGCGCTGAAGCCGGTAAAGCATTGGTTGAAGCCGGTCCTAAATTGTAATTGTACGCTTTGTTATACAAAGTATTAATTCAAATACGAAAAGGTACGAACATTAGTTTCGTACCTTTTTTTTATTTATCGGCTTTAGACTCTTCCCTAAATATACACATTTTATAGCCGCTTACTTATAACTATCCTCTTCCACAACACATAGGCACAAAAAAAACATTGGCAACACTTTGGATATTATTTGCAAAGCAGTTGCCAATGTTTTTACAATGCTACATCTGTAGCACGGATATATGTTTATTCTCCGTCGGAATC
This sequence comes from Bacteroidales bacterium, assembly GCA_017561155.1. Classification (GTDB taxonomy): domain Bacteria; phylum Bacteroidota; class Bacteroidia; order Bacteroidales; family P3; genus HGM05376. The sequence goes on from JAFZDP010000049.1 coordinate 15,076, forward strand.
TTCTTCTTCGTCAGACTCTTCGTATGTGGCAGCGTCGGAACTACCCACATTCATTATATAGCGAGCAAAATTGTCTGCATCGTTCTTTGTTCCCAACGAGAAGCGGTATATTCCTTGTTCCGATTTACCCTCTACGATACGATCTTTCTCGCTTAGGTTACGGATCAGGTCGTTCCATTCGCCCAAACTACTATATACTCTCATCTGCTGACGGTCGAAGTTATAGTTAAAGTAGTACCAATGATCTCTGTCTACCTTCAAGTATATTCTAAGTTCTATACCCGACGAACGTTTTTGCAACTGAGCATAAGTAGTTATCATTCTACGAACTTGTACTTTTCCCACCTGAGCCAATGCTGTTTTTGTGTTGCAATAGTAACCTACCGATGGAGAGTATTGCCATTTAATCTTATCGAACATCAAAGTATGATCGAATACTTGAGGCATCTTTTCGAACTCGCCCATACCTGTAAAGTCGTAGTACAAAGCATTACCCGTTTCGTTGCCGTAGTATTGACACAATGCTCTGCGTACATTTTCGTTGTCAGGGTCTTCTTGCGACAAACTGAGGTCGTCGGCTATATATTGTCCCATCATAGCAAGAGCTTGATCCATAAATGGGAACGTAAATCCCATCATCATATTTATTTCGGCAGCGTCGCTGTTGGCATTGTTTACCACCACATCGCCGTATGTAAACAACTTGACATAGTTTTGTTTTAGGTAGAAGTTTAGTTCACCCTGACCCACCACTTCGCATGTTTCGGTTTTCAAAGCCAAGTATTGTCCCGACTCTTCGATAGGATTTTCCACTTTAGCCTCGCTGCCTATTCGGTATTCTTTTCTAGCCTTGTTGTATGCCAAGAAACCGCTGGCACTTATCAAGTCGTTGTCCATAGCCTTATCCATAGTAAGGAATGCGCTGTATGGTTCTAGGTTAGTCTTGTTGAATAGTATCGAAGCCGTCATACGTTTTCCATTTAGGTCGGTAGGTATTTCTGCCACCGGTATAACAATAGCTTTAGGATCTACACGATCTTTAAACTTCATAAATCCAAGTTTTTCTTCGGCACCTTTGCAAGTGTGTCGTAGTTGAACACCACCGTCGAACATATAATATTGTTCTTGAGCATCAACAATCACCTTGCCCATATATCCGAACGCAGGACTTAACATAAAGTTTGCACTGTCGCTTATAAATCCATTACCTACAGTAGAACCCGTCGTATTAGGAGCAATGTTCGAAAGGAATATCTTCTGTTTGTTGTTGGTTTCGTCTATATAGTCGATGTATCCGGTAGCGGTATACATTTGTCGGCTGCTTATATCAACATCGGCATCGTAGAACAGATGATACTTTTCTGTTACATCTGCCAATATCTGAGCATTGGCAAGACGTTCCATCTGTGCTTTGGCATATATTCTTACCGAATCACCTTTTGGTGCTATTGCAGCATCGGCAACTTCTATCAAGAATACATCTTTTGCTGTAAGCTGTCCTACATTATATTTGTATAGACCTCTGATAGCATTGAACGACAAGCTGTCTTGTTTTGCGTTTGTAGATACATATCTTGCACCCGGCATAGACTTTCCTACACGTTTGTTCAACACCAACGATCCTAACCCTTGCGATGCAGTGCTCTTGCTGTTTTCCAACGACACTTCTCTCTTACTCATATCCCACACAAATTTGTCTACACAAGCCACATATTGCATAACATCTAGCGATATACATTCTAAGCTTTTGTTGGATAGGAATGTTCCAATCTGTTTGTCGAAGTCTATATTAGATTTAACATCGACAGCCGAAAGAGCAATATTGTTGTAGAATTCCGATTTAAGTTTGAATTCCGACACATTCGATGCTATATTTCTAGGTTTCATGTCGTACAATTCGGCATACAATTCAGCATCGCCAATCACAGCATTTCCGCTACCGGTTAGGCCGCTCGGACGCAATACCAATCGTCCTCTGAACTTGGTTTCGCCTCTGTACATTGTGAATGGCGTATTTCTGGATGTCACATACATTTCGTCGGCATAAGGCAACCACTTAACATCTACCCTACCGGCCTGTGCATCGGGAAACGAAGCATTCTCGGCTATGTAAAAAGTGTCGGTAAGAGCCAACATAGAGTCCGGCATAAACACCATATTGTTTTTGCTTGCTCTGGTCACCGAACTTAGATATTCCAAATCGCCCTCTCCCAACAAACCTTTATTGCTCAAATCGATAGTATTTTTATATTGTCCTTTTCCACCATAAGTAGGCAAGCCTGTAGCCGGTGTATTTACAATAAATCCCAACGAATAGTCTCGTTGTACTTTAAGAGGTTCTTTTATATCCGGAAATATTCCTGCCGATACCAACACACCATTAAACGCCAAACTGTCGGTCTCGAAAGTCATCATGTTCTTTATTGTAAAAGGACTCAATGTATAATAGAATTTATCTCGCTTGTATGCACCTCCACGTATGTCGGGACTATCGTAATAAGCATAGCTATCTTCCAAACTGTTGAATATAGGATAGTCTTTTATCTTTTTCAATCCCGATTTATTGTTTGGCTTGTCTACAAGAATCTCTGCCTTCAGGTTATGTATAGGTGTTCTTACAAGTACCAATGGAGCATCGGGGCGAAGATCGGTAAACGATTTTACATAAAACATCATAGAGTCTATCTGTGGCAACGTAAGTTTGAATGTTTCATAGTCGAAGTTTGCATCGGAAACGTGCATTATAAAACGTCCGGCATTTATAACACCATCAAACATTATATTTCTGTTTTTCTTTATCGAAAGGTTTCCACCCTTAGGATAAATTGCTACCTGGTGAGTGTCGCTAACTACAAATTTCTTCACACCTTTCACAGTAAGTTCGTTAGTTTTTAAATCTATAACAGCATTCTCGGTATTGGCTGTTTCCGAATTAAGCACCAACGCATCGTAGTCTACCTTGGTAGATTTTGCATAGGCTCTGCTATATGTCGGCAATTTATCTTTTACATACACACGTCCTTCGCCTTCGTTGAAGGTAAGCAACCCGGCTTTGGCCAAATTATGTATCATCAGTTTTGTTTGCATAATATCCATACGGATATATTGTGCAAACTCGTCGATATAAAATTCGTTAGATTGTCGGTCCTTCATATATCTATACACTTTTTGCAAAGGACTTATTTGGTCGATGCCTTGAATTTCCAAATACTTTTTCAAAGAATAGTAGTCTGTAGATTCAAAAGTAGAGTACGACTGAGTACCTTGTTGGCGAAGCATAGAAAAATAAAGCTCGTCTGTCGATATATTCCATGTTATATCTTCGCAATACATATCCAAGCTATGATATGTATTTGTGTAAGGACTATAATAATTTCGTTTGCTGGCATTTATCATAGAAAGCTTTTTGTCGCCCGACACATACCTCAACGAAACGCCCGAATTGTATATCGAATCGCCATCTATATATATTGTCACGTCGGCCACTTCGCTAACAGCCTTTTCGGGAGTAAGCAGGAATTTGTATGCCGAAGCAACCACAAATGGCTTTTGATTTCTGTAGAATATCAGTGTTGCCGGGTTTTTGCTATCCGATGTAATAAACTTAGAACCATTCATCATAAAACTACCACGATAGTCTACATTTTGCAGAATATTAGGTATCACAAAGTCTTTCTTGTACGAACGGAACTTAGGGAAATTATACTTTTCGGGTGGCATCTGATTCATAAGTTGCTCTTCCAAACGTCCCATAACAGGTTCGTCGAAATACTTTTTGTTTACAAATAGCACCGAGTCGGCGGTGAATTTTGGAAACTTGGTATCCGCTGTATACGATGCAAGTGTGGCCCACACTTGTGCACTTGACAATCCGGTACGCCCCCAATCTATCTTTCCTCCTTGTCCTACCCACTCATTGTCCAATACATAGTATGTTCCTTTTGTACCCATAATAGTACCACCATCCTTGTCGGAATTGTAGTACAACTCGAATGGATTTTTGAAAACAATGGCAACACGGTCGTTGACAATGTCGAACGAATAGACTGTAGCATCCGAAAATTCCCATTTCGAAGAACGGGAGCCGGCCAAAACATTATCCTTTATCAACGTTTCGGTATAAGCTATAAAATCATTAAAATCTTTCAGCTTACGTTTCTTCTTCAATATTAAATCTATTGCTTTCACCCAGTTATCGAAACTCTGAGCCGACTGAGTTGAATTTTTGAACGTAATTTGTGCTTGAACAAAATTGTAGAAATCGGGCTGTTGACGCACTTTCAACTTCATAAGCTGATTAGAGATAGATACTATCAACTCCTTATTCTCTTTGCTATAAGCAGTCCAAATAGGAGTATACAACTTAAGCATTTTTGCATTAGCATCCAACTGCTCTTTCTTACTACCTTTGTCCTTTTCCAAAAACTCGGACACCTCGCCTATATAATTGGCAGCCGTAAATGTAGTTACTTTTTGGGCATTGAGCACCAATATCGACAATACGAAAGGTGCCAACAAAATAATTCGTTTTAGATTCATTGCCATGACAATATTATATATTATTGTATTATAATTTATTGCTTATTCAAACGTGCAAAGTTAAATATTATTACAATACAAACGTAATATGTATGCATAAAGTTATCAATATTGTAATACTAATAATTTTTTCTGTGCCATTATCAGTATGTTATACAATTGGTATTCCAATACTATTCACATTAAAGTTTCGCTTTCAAAAAAGTTGCTTTTGCTGAAACCGACACTGCCATTGCACTTAAACATCTTTTCCAATCCACCCCACTCTGTTTTTGCTTCATCAGTACAGAGGTCAATAATACATAAACTTGTATATATCGATATATATTCCGAACTTTGTTCAGCAATCAGGTACGGCATTATCATTGTATTTAATTGACTTTTAACCAACAAATACAATTTAAAATGAATAGATTTTTGGTGTTTATTTCTGTTATACTTGCCACAACAATAGGTAATATGTCCAACGCTGTGGCACAAACACATTCAAAACTTGAAGGAACAATTTGGGAATATGTTTGGGACGACGAGATGCGACGAGATTTTATTGCAACTCGTTGGATGAATTGATTTGCTATATATTGTACGAACAATATATTTAAGGAATCCACAATACTACGAAAGAATTACCGACATATATCTGAACAGTTAAGTTTGTTTACCAACGTAATAATATTTTGCAATGGCATTGCAACGAGTAAGAGAAAAATTGTATTTGTATCACTCATGTGTTTTTAACATTTCAAGACTCTTATATGGTTGTTTTTTTAACATTTGTCGCATACATAACGGACTGATAAAGGTAGTGTAGAGAAAATTAACAGCCTATATATAAACCTTTATATATCAATCTGTTTACAAATTTCTTGTACAACGATATTAGTATTTAAAAAATAGGGTGGGTCTAAATTCATTTAGGGGTGGGGTAAAATTGATTTAGGGGCGGGGTAAAATCAATTTAGGGGCGGGGTATTTTTATGTTAGCCCCTATCGGGGTATTTTATTAAAGATGTTGTTTAACAATTCAGAGTTTTCTTTTTAACATATATG
>JAFZDP010000050.1 GCA_017561155.1 Bacteroidales bacterium
GTTCTGTAAAATATCAAACTTTAGTATTAGATATTTCTTATTTAATACCTACCACTACATTGCAAACAAGTCCGTTGGCAAACACTGTACGCATATCTCTTGCCATGAACTTTGATCCTAAGAAAAAATAAAGAAACAATACTTAAAACAAAAAATAGGCTTACGAAAAATCGTAAGCCTATTTTTTATTATACCTACATATCATTTACCATATTATATTGAATCTAGATTGATAAAAGCAAAACTCAAACTTAGCTTCAAAAGCCACAGAATTCAAATGTCTATATATGTTAATAATGTTTAAAACAACATCTTACAAAGAATGAAATTCAGAGCGTTTTTGTTCTCGATGGTAAGTAGTTGATTTTCAAATATTATATTCTTCTATCTCTAAGAGTGCATGCTTCAGAAAAGACCTCTCCAATGTTCTCCAAATGCCACTTTAAAGGTCCTTTTTTAGCATACGATAATTTCTAAAAATATCATAAAACGAAACGATGATTTTCCTTTATATTTCGAGTAATCGATTTGCGATAAAATCGACTTCTGTAAGCCTTTGTGTGGCGATGGTTGACAATATATCATGGAGGCGTATTAAATAGTCGAAGAATATTTCGTTAGAGAAATTGTTTCGAGATAAAGGTAAGTAAAATCGCGGTATACCATTAAATTCGCCATACCCGGGTATGAAGGAATTGATGGTATATTGTCGTGGACTTGAAAGCCGGGTGTAAAAAAACATGAATAATTTTGTGGAATAAAAAAATGTTTGTAATTTTGCGCCGCAAAACAAACGATAAAAAATATGAAATAGCTATTTATGATATTTGTGGCAGTGGCAATGACAGCCGTTACAACTTTTGCACAATCCTACGACTATGTTGTATCGCTAAAAACTGAGGGATTGAAAGGACCGGTGAGATTGGTCAACCATAGACAGGTGGACAGTAGTACTTCGGGATGGAAAGGGTGTACAGTGGTGAAACCAACTTTAATGTATGCCGAAGTTTGGATATTTGCCAAAGATGGATTGTTGCAAGAGTATATTTATAGTGAAAAAAATTGTTGTCTGTCGAGTGTGCATACTTATGATAAAAGAGGTCGTTTGAAACAGATAAAATGTAATGACACTGAGATTAGATTTTCTTACAAAGGCAAACGTCTAAAGGAATCTAAACGGATAGTATATGATAGAAGACTTCGAAATGATACCACACAGTATAACTTTAAATATCAGGGGAATGTAGTGACGATCGATTGTATCCGAAATGGTGAATATGAGTTTGGTATAAGTTCTGTTGAAACATACGAAAACGGATTGCTTATGATGTGGGATCGTTATGATGACCGTATATTATATATTCGCAACGAGCAAGGTCAATTGCTTAAAGAACTAACATATTGGGTGGATTGTGGGTATGATGATAACGACGAGTGGTATCGAAAACCGACAGACTCGTTAGAATATTGTTATGAGTATACTTATACCGATAGGGGAGATTTGGCTGAAAAGCGTGAAATGGGAATGAGATCCGGAGAGGTATATATTACTTCTTATACCTATCTTGAATACGATGCTTATGGCAATTGGACACGCAGAAGAGTAAAATATACCAACAATTTGGGCGAAGAGGCGAGGCTTCGCGACGAAATTAGACAAATATACTATTACGAATAGATAAAGCCAATTTATAAAAGGCAATTTACACTCCAAAACTATGCGGTTTAGAGGTCAAAAACTGCCGAGTTAGCACCCTTAACTCGGCAGTTTTTGATAGCTAAACATGGTAGTTTACTCCATTTTTCGTCATACATAAATTTTTATATTCTTTTTCTTTGCACATGTTGTTGTCCATTGTATCATTTTTTTTCAGCACAAGCCATACTATATCTATTAGTACAACATACAAAAAAAGATGCCACCATAATACTATGATGACATCTTTTTATTAAAAAATATAAGTCTTGTTTATCTTAGAACTACTACCTTTTGCACCGGATAGTTACCGACTTTTACAACATAAACTCCGGTTGTAAGATTTTGATTTCTTACTCTACGACCCTGTATATCGAATATGCTGACATCACAATTTTCACAACCTTCTACAACAATTTTACCATCAAGACTTCTGATTGAGAAACCTTCCACATCAAATTCTTCGATAGAATTATTGCCACCACTATTGCCGTAATTGGTCAAACTTACAGATGTTCCACCATTTACAAGAGCATCAAGATAGCAATTATCTTCAAAAATACTATTACCATCGTTTACAGTAATACCACTTTTAAGAGTAGGAGTAGAAGGAACCGATATTATAATACCACTTGTACTACCTCCCGGACCACCAGGACCGCCGGGACCTCCCGGACCACCACCCGGAGCATTACCCGGATAGCCACCTGTACTAACCGATGGCACATAAAATGCAACAACTTCGTCGCCATAGCTTAAAGAGTACCATGTATTACTGCTAACGGAAGATGTTTGATAACAAGTTTGATTCAAATAGCTACCTTGTTCCACACCACCAATAGCAATAACTATTCCGCCATTAATGTAAAGATGTTTTCTTTCTTCGCTGTTGGCATCAAGAGCCACTTCAGGTGTTTGCGAACCTATAGCATATACCAAACCTCCATTTATATAAAAATTACCATTGGCATCCATACCATCGTTTCTTGTAGAACGAGCATAAACATAACCTCCGGATATTGTCAAATTCTGTCCTGCATTTATACCATCGTCGTAAGCATACACATAAACTTCTCCTCCACTGATATCCAATGTGTTTTTACATTCTATACCTTCACCATTGGTACCGGTAGTTGTCACTTTGATTTTACCTCCACTTATAACTATTCCACCTCTATAAGTATAGCTGTTACCAGTCTCAGTCTTCACTCCTACTCTTATACCTTTTGGCGAAGAATAATAAGCATTGTTTACATTATCAGTATTGCCGGTATAGTTTGTATTCTCTGTTGTGCCATTATTATAATAAAGTCCACCACTGGTAGCCACTGTTATATCTCCATCGCTTACATTAAAAATACCATCACATTTGATACCTTTACCACCGGAACCTGTTGCAACAAGATTAATAGTTCCACCGGAAATGGTTATATTGCCATCGGCACTTATTCCGCAAGCTGCACTAGTTTCTAAGTCTTCTTCGTCCCATCTTCCTTTACCGCTAGTGGTAACATTGATAACAGCTTCATCGGAAATGTATATGTCGCCTTCGGCTTTTATACCTTTGGCAGCAATACCAGGACAGTTAATATTTATGTTTCCACCGCTGATATAGATATTTCCCGAATCCTCGTCTTCATGATCTTCTGTCATACCGGTAGATGCATCGCCGTCTATATCGCATTGCAAACCATCATCAGCAGTACCACTGATATTGATAGTTCCACTTTCCATAAGGAAGTATTCGTTACACGATATACCATCGCCCACCGCAGATGTTACATTGATAGTGGCTTCTTTTACCGAAATATATTCGCCTGCTTTTATGCCATGTTTTACATTACCGACAACGTTTAGTGTACCAAATTCTTTAAATTCGGGATGTCCTTTTACATAAAAACAACCTTTTTGCGATCCGCTTGCAGCGTCTACTAAAGTATTAGTAGAACCTGTTGCCACCTTAACTTTTATACGTTTGCTATTTTCTATATGTATTGCAGCGCCACTGTAAATGGGATTTTGATTTGTTAAGATAAGGCCGTTCAATTCTATGGTAGTCTTATAAGAACCCGACATATAAAACTCGCCATCGTTAGATGTACCACTCAAAGTGTATATGATTTCTGTGGAGACATCGCAGCTTTGTGCTATCGATACATGGGCACCACTAATGGTAGGTGTGATATATTGTGCAATGTTATCTGAAACAACAACAGTAGCTATGGAATCATTGTAGGTAATGCTTACTATATTGTTTTGTGCCGATAGTGTTATAGCAAGTACTAAGGCAACAATAAAAGATAGTAATTTTTTCATCATTCTATTTTTTGTATTAATAACAATATATAGTGTCTTAATATTACTACATTTGTAAGAGAAAAAGGAATGTGACATTAAAATCACATTCCTTTTAGTAGTTATCTTTTATTGAAAATTATTTTTTCGATTCTTCTACAGCTTCTGCTATAAGTTGGAAAGTACGTTCTATATCGTTGTCCAAACCTACGCTGAAACGGATTAGACCTTCGCTCATACCCATTTCTTTTTGCAAATCGTCGGGCACTTCGCTAGAAGTAGATTTACCACTGTTCGAGAATAAAGTTTTGAAATATCCTAAAGAAACTGCAAGGTATCCAACACCTTTATCTTGCATTATTTCCATTATGCGGCTAGCAGCATCAGCAGTACCCATATCGATACTAATCATACCACCATATCCATAACCAGGATTCATCATAGAAGTGAATAATTCGTGATCAACATGTTCTGGCAATCCAGGATAGTTGTATTTAAATCCAACTTCTTTAAAGCGTTTAGCAAGATACATAGCATTTTCGCTATGTTTTTGCATACGGATATGTAAAGTGTGAAGATTTTTCAAAATACTAGAGCTACGCATTGGATCCAATACAGGTCCTAACAACATAGCAGTACCATCGTTTACATCGATCAAGCTGTTGATATATTCAGCAGTACCACAGATAGCACCGGCAACACAATCGTTTTTACCATTGATAAATTTAGTCATACTATATACAACTACGTCAGCACCTAATTGGTAAGGGCTAAATATCATAGGAGTAAAAGTATTATCAACCAACAAACGAGCTCCATTTTCGTGAGCTATTTTGCTAAGTTCTGGAATATTTGCTATACGAAGCAATGGGTTATTCATTGTTTCAGTATAAAGAACTTTAGTATTTGGACGGATAGCTTTTCTAACAGCATCAAGATCTTGGAAGTTTACAAATGTAACTTCAACACCCCATTTTTTTATGTAGTTGTTTAAGAAAGCAAAAGTACCACCATATGTAGTCATAGAGCTAACGATGTGGTCGCCTTGTTTAACTTCGTGAAGTAAAGCACAAGTAATAGCTGCCATACCTGAACCTGTTACCCATGCAGCTTCTGTACCTTCCATAGCAGCAAGAGCATTACACAATGCCATGTTGCTTGGATTCCAGTGACGAGAATATAAGAAATATCCTTCTGTTTCACCATGGAAAGTGTCAGTCATAAGATGAGCTTTTTCAAAAGCAAATGTTGCACTATCGCTAATAGATGGGTTAACACCTCTAAATGGGTCTCTGCCGTCTAATTTTTGAATATTAGTAGCTGGGTCAAATTTTTTCATCGTATTATGTATTTTATTTATTGTTTTTATATTAGTTTCTTTATATAATTTTGAGTTTGCAAAGTTACAAATAATTTCTTGAATATTGGTATCTTCTATCTATTTTTTTTCAAAGATAATATCTTTACCAACATTTATATATTATTTATAATTGTCGCACAGCTCATTAATACTCCATTTTAAATACCCATGCTGCATTGCTTGGCAAATCGGAATATTTAAGTTTAGATGTATTTATGTTCAAAGTATTATTTTGTGAGTTCCATTCCCATTCTAATTCTTTGTCGCAACCAAGCATAGTTACTTTCATTTTGTCTGATGGTTTTTCTACATTTGAAAGTACCAACATATCGTCGGGATATTTCAATGCTATAGCGTAAACATTCTTACCTTTGGTTGTATAGCAAAGTACAGGTTGCTGACAAGTATATGTGGCATCGAATCCATTAATTGGACATACATATTCTTTTTCTTGACTTTTAGATTGCCACCAAAGTTTCATTACTGCTTCTAAATTGGTTTCTTTATATATAACTTTTATAGGATATTCTTCTCCCTTTTTCAATTTAAGAACAGCCTTTGTTGCATTATGCTTTTGCGCTTCTTCAGCATTACTTTCAGTTGCATTGGTTGTAGGTTTAATGTAGTTTATTATAGTATCGTTGCCTACAATTATCATAGCATAATCTTCGGCTTCTATTTCGAATGTATACTTTTCGCTATACAATGGTTTTATAACTCCAGTCCATACCGCATCAAAATTATCGTAGCTTATCTTTTTATCGGGAGAATTACGTTTCCAATTAAAGTTTAACACGCTATCGGTACGATTAAGTTGCACATCTTCGTATTCGTAAAAATGAGTATGAGGACGTGTTTCATATATTGCTTCTCCATTAACCTTCAACCAATCACCAAGGTCTTTCAAACGCTCTTGTTGTATAAGAGGTATTTTACCATCGGCAGTAGGTCCTACATTCAATGTCATACCACCACCTGCTGCTACCAACTTACAAAAATGTTGTATAAGTTCTTTTGATGTCAAGTAATTGCTAAGAGGCTCTCTACGGTTGTAGGCAAACGAACGGCCCATACCTCTACACTCGGCCCAAGGACGATCTGTTTGTAAAATACCCGAACTATATTCCGGTGTTCTAAATCCATGTTCGGTACCTGCACCCCATCTGTCATTCACTATAGCTTCATCTCCAACTGTATTGTAATACCACGAAATCAACTCTTCGGCATGGAAATCTGTAGCTTTGTTGTTCCACTCTCCATCGGTAAATATAACTGATGGTTTATATCTTTCCACCAATTCTTTAAATTGTGGTATCATGTATGTTTCAACGTAGTTTGCTATAGAATCGTCCGGATCTTGCATCCAAATGTGCTTTGGGTTTGTCCATTCTGTTAGCGAATAGTAAAATCCCATTTTAAGTCCGGTATTGCGTACAGCATCGGTAAGTTCTGACACAATATTACGTTTAGGACCACCTACTACACTATTCCAATTGGGTTGAAATTTGCTATCCCACAAGCAATATCCATCGTGATGTTTGGTTACAAGCAACACATATTTAGCACCACTTTGTTTAAACATTTCGGCCCATTCGTTTGGATTCCATAGTTCGCCCTTAAATAGTTTATCAAAATCTCTGTAGGTGATACCATCGCTAAATGCTCTATTTTGAAAATTAATACGCACTGTATCTCCTACCATCAATCCACGATAATACCATTCGCCATATCCTTCTATACCTGCATAGGCCGGAACTGAATATACACCCCAATGGATAAATATTCCCAATTTAGCATCCGAAAACCATTCAGGATAACCACGTTCGTTGATTGATTGCCATGTAGGCTTTACTTCTTCTTGTGCTTTCAATGCTGTAGCTAAAGTCAAGGCTATAACTACACATACCAATAATTTGTTTTTAAGTTTCATTGATGTATTTATATTTTGTATTATTAATATTATATTTCGTCTAAACTCTTTTTCACTAAATATATTGCTTCATCTATTTCTTGGTCGGTAATTGTCAGAGGTGGTGCTATTCTGAACGAGTTCAGTTTGTAAAGAAACGAATCTGTCACCAAACCATTATGCAAAAATCTATCCAAAAGTTTCCAATATACTTCTTCGCTTTCCAAATCGCAAGCCAAAAACAACCCTTGTCTACGTATCGACTTAAGTTTATCATAGTCTTTAAGGGCATCTTCAAATCGTTTACCTTTATCGTTTGCTAACACATGTAAGTTTTCTTCACTTATAATTTTTAGCGATTCCAATGCAGCTGCACAACTCACAGGATGACCACCAAAAGTAGTTATATGTCCCAATATAGGATTAAAAGTTAAAGTATTCATTATCTCCTTCGACGATACGAAAGCTCCAATTGGCATACCACCTCCCATAGCTTTTGCTATAACTAATATATCAGGAACAACTGTTTGCTGAAAATAAAACATCGACCCGGTACGACCAAATCCTGTTTGCACCTCGTCGAATATAAGCAATGCTCCTACTTGTGTACACTTTTTACGGAGCTGTAATAAGTATTCATTAGTAGGTAGCACAAGACCATTTTCAGACTGCAAAGGGTCTAATATTACACATGCTGTTTGTTCGGTTATTAACTCCAAGTCGTCGATATTATTGAAACGAATAGCTCTTGTGTTGGGCAACAATGGCCTAAAAGCATATCTAAATTCTTCGTTTCCCATCAAACTAATAGCACCATGTGTCGATCCATGGTAAGCATTAGTAGTATGAACTATTTCGGCACGACCTGTAAATCTTTTTGCCAATTTCAGAGCACCTTCTACCGCTTCGCTACCACTATTTACATAATATATATTGTCCAAATTGGCAGGAAGGAACGAAGTAAGCAGTTCGGCATATTGCACCTGTGGCGATTGTATATATTCGCCATACACCATCAAGTGCATATATTGGGCAGCCTGCTTTTGTACCGCTTCAACCACTCTTGGGTGGCAATGACCAATATTGCTTACAGCTACTCCGGATATTAAATCTATATATGGTTTTCCTTCAGGTGTATATAAATAACAACCTTTTGCACTACTTATTTCCAATCCTATAGGCGACGAGGTTGTTTGTGCTATCTTTTGATAGAATAGTTGACGTTCTATTGACATGTTTCTATATTTATAATTTGCCTTTTAAATATTTTCCGGTATATGAGTTTTCACATTCAACAAGTTCTTCCGGTGTACCTTGAAATACCACTTCGCCTCCATTTTTTCCACCTTCGGGACCCATATCTATCACCCAATCGGCTGTTTTGATAATATCGGGATGATGTTCTATCACTACAATAGAATGTCCCATAGTCACTAATGTATTGAATGCTACAAGTAGTTTTTTTATGTCGTGAAAGTGAAGACCTGTACTTGGTTCGTCAAATATGAATAATAATGGTTTCTTGCTTGCTCCTTTTATAAGATACGATGCAAGTTTTATACGTTGTGCCTCTCCCCCACTCAACGAACTCGACGATTGTCCCATTTTCAAATATCCCAAACCTACATCTTGCAATGGTTTTAGACGTTCCACTATACGAGATGTTGTAGCTGAACTATCGGCAGAGAAGAACTCTATAGCTTGGTTTATCGTCATTTCCAATATTTCGTATATGTTTTTACCATTATAAAGCACTTCTAATGTTTCTTCTTTGTAACGTGTTCCGTGACAATCTTCACAAACCAAATGAACATCGGCTATAAACTGCATACCTATAGTTACATAACCCTCTCCCTCGCAAGTTTCGCATCGACCGCCGGCTACGTTAAACGAAAAATATCCAGCCTTGTAGCCTCTGGCTTTTGCCAATGGCTGCATAGCATACAAGTTTCTTATCTCGTCGAAAGCTTTTGTATAACTTGCCGGGTTTGACCTTGACGAACGCCCAATAGGGTTTTGGTCTATCAGTTCTACTCCATCTATTCTTGATAAAGCTCCTGTTATATTAGAACACTTACCCACATAATCAGAAGCACCATTGAAACGCTTTTCTAATACATCGTAAAGCACATGTTTTATAAGTGATGTTTTTCCTGAACCACTAACACCTGTTACAACGGTAAGCATTTGCAATGGTATTCGGACATCGATATTTTTCAAGTTATTCTCCCATGCGCCTTCGATGTTAATGTATTCGAAAGGTTTTCTTCTTAGTTTTGGTACTTCAATTACCTCTTCACCTTTAAGATATGCGGCTGTAAGCGATTTTGATTTCTTTGATAGCAACTCATTATGTGTTCCTTCAAACACAACTTCACCACCCAAACGACCGGCATAAGGACCAATATCTATAACATAATCGGCGGCTTGTATTATCTCTTCGTCGTGTTCAACAACTATCACTGTGTTGCCTAAATCTCTCAGTTTCCTAAGTACTGTTATCAGTCTGTCGGTATCTCTAGAGTGCAATCCAATGCTGGGTTCGTCTAAAATATACATCGACCCCACCAACGAACTACCTAAACTTGTTGCCAAATTGATACGTTGCGACTCTCCACCCGAAAGAGTATTGCTCAAACGATTTAATGTAAGATAACCTAAGCCTACCTCTATCAAATATGTCAATCGGTTATTGAGTTCGGTCATAATACGTTGAGATACTTCCTGCTCATATTTACTCAACTGCATATTCTTTACAAAATCCAATAGTTCGGTAGCTGGCATAAGCAACAGATCTATTATAGATTTCCCATTTATCTTTACATATCCTGCATCTTTCCGCAACCTTGTACCTTTGCAGTCGGGACACATTGTTTTTCCTCTATATCTAGAAAGCATTATTCGGTACTGAATCTTGTACGATTGGCTTTCTATCCATTCAAAAAAACCATTTATACCCGGAAAGTTACTATCGCCATTCCATAGTTTATCTCGTTCTTCATCCGTAAGCTGGTAGTATGGACGATGTATTGGAAAATTCATTTTGGAAGCTACTCGTATAAACTTATTTTTCCATTCTACCATTTTTTCTCCTCGCCAACATACTATAGCATTATCGTAGACCGACAATTTTTTGTTTGGCACTACCATATCTTCATCTATACCTATTATATTTCCATATCCTTGACATTTCGGACATGCTCCATAGGTATTATTGAAACTAAAGAAATTGGGATTAGGCTTTTCAAACGTCATACCATCGGCTTCGAATCTGTTTGAAAACGTATGGCGATGCTTATCTTCGTCTTGTATTTCTACAATACAAACTCCACCACCTTCGAAAAATGCGGTTTGTATAGATTCCGAAACACGGGTTCGCAACTCTTCATCGTAGGCACGCACTGTAATGCGGTCTATCACCAAAAAGATATCAGACAATTCAACATTGTCAGGCGAAAAACTAAGATAATCTTCTATCTTTACAATCTTATCTTTTATATATATACGAGTAAAACCCTCTTGTAATAAGGTTTGCAAATAGTTGTTTACATTTTGTATTTCTGTTTTCAGCGGAGCCAACAGCAATATCTTGGTATCTTTTGGCAGTTCGAATATAAAATCAGCCACATCACTTACCGAATGCCGTTTCACTTCGCAGCCCGATATTGGCGAGTATGTTTTACCTATTCTTGCATATAGTAGTTTTAGATATTCGTATATCTCTGTCGATGTACCGACAGTAGAACGCGGATTGTTTGTTTTTACCTTTTGCTCTATGGCTATAGCCGGAGATATTCCTTTTATATAATCGACTTCGGGTTTGCTCATACGACCCATAAACTGACGTGCATACGAACTAAGACTTTCTACATACCTACGTTGACCTTCGGCATACAAAGTATCGAAAGCCAACGACGATTTTCCCGAACCGGACAACCCTGTTATAACAACTAGTTTATTGCGCGGTATAGCAATATCTATATTTTTAAGGTTGTTTACTCGTGCTCCTTTTATATATATGTATTTGTCTGTATCTTCAATATTTTTTTTCATAAGTTTATGAGTGTAGTAATAGTTTTATTGTAGTTCGACAGATATATTAGAAATACTTTTACCAATATTAAATCAGAAATGCTACTCCATCTTTTATCAAAAAGAAAAGAGCCACGAAACCATAGATTACCTTTATAAGCGTACCGGCCAAAAATCCGATAAAAGAACCTATAGCCGAACGGAAAGCATTTTCTTTGTTATTTGCCATCAGCTCGCCTATGTATGCTCCCAAGAATGGTCCCAATATTATACCACCTATACCAAAAGGACCAATAACAATACCTAAAAGCGGAAGTATTATAATGGCTACTATAAGTCCGATGGTACTACCTCGTACTCCCATTTTGGTGCCGCCAAACTTTTTGGTACCATATATAGGTATTATATAGTCTAGCACTGTCACAATAGTAGCAATAACTCCCATTATCAGCAGAAAACTAATAGAATAATCTATACCGGGCACAAAAGCCAACAGCAATAATCCTATAAAACTAAAAGGTGTGCCGGGCAAACCGGGAACTATAGCACCGACAAGTCCTATCAGTCCAAGTATTATTCCTACAACAACAAGTGTAATATCCATAATATATTATTTTTAAAGGTTATTATAATCTACATTTCTTTTTCTTTAATCCATGTCTTCATGTATTTTTTGAATGCTTTTGTAAAACATTTATACCATTTGTCGGTAGAATAGAAATATATTGTTTCCACAGCATCTTCGTAGTTGTATCCCTGCTTACTCATATCAAACGACATAAGTTTTGCCAAACGGTCTTGTATCTTTTTGGTTTGCGATGCTTGGTAGCCCATATCTTTTATTGCTCCCAAAGCCTCCAACGACACCATATATTCTTTGTACTTTATCATTACTTCCAATGCGTTAAGAGCAAAGTCTACATCGTCTACTTGCAACAACACTTCTCTTATCGGAGTGTGCGACATGCCCATTGTTCCCAATTCATATCTGTTGAACAAAGCTTCGGCTGTAGCATATTGTTGTACATATCCGTTGGTATCGCCACGTTTCAAACACTTCGATGCATTATCCATATAGTCTATATATTCCAACGGACGTTGTATTTGTTCCATAAGCGATTTCAACTTACTCTTATCCAACTTATAATTTTTCGTTTCAGGAACACTCAATGCTGTTCTTACAAGAGCCTCGGCCTTATAGTAATCGTTTCGACGCAAGCAGTCCATTATACTATATACATATCCGTTCAGTTCTTCTTGACGCTTACTATATACTTTCTTATCTAAAGTCATCAAGTACGATTTCATTATGCGTACAATGGCTGTGTCTTTTTCAAGTTTGTAGGTTTTTATAAGGTCGTTTGTTACAGCCACCAAACTATCAGCTGCTTCTGGTTCGCCTTGCCAAATAGCAAATTCTGCTGCCGACATTCTCTTGGCTGTTATCTCGCGTATTGCCATCAAGTACATTTTTTCTACTTGGTCTTTTTCACCTTCTATTTTAGCCAATTTATTTGCCGATTCCAATACTTCCAACGCTTGCTCAAAACTATTAACAGACAAATAAGTCATTGTTTCGGCAAATTTTTCGTCTATCACTTTGCTTATCGATGTTTGTGTTTCCTTCTTGGCTTGTCCTTTCACATAGCTTTCCTCTATATTCTTTATCTCTTCTTCGCTATCTATCAAGTCTTCGTCTTCGGCCGACAAGTATTGGTCGTATCTTTCGGCATACGAAGTATCTATGGCTGCATTTTCTATAGCTTCTTGTTTTAGTTCCAAACGTGTTTTCTCAGGTTGCAAAGCTGCTATCTTTGCTTCCAATAGTTCTTGTGCATCGCTACCGGCATAGGCTGCCATTTGTTTGGCACGGTCTAGGTATTCGTCTAGTAGTGTGGCCTTTTTGTTGCCTGTAAATTCAGAGGCTTCTTGTATATAGCTTTCAGCTATTTGTTTGGCCAACACTTTAAAGTTCATATCATCTTTTATGTTGTCTTTGTTGGCTGCATAATATTCGTATGCCGACAAGGCAAAGTCTTCGGCTGCTATGTTGCGTTTCGATTTCAAGGCTTTACGTGCCAACTCTATCTGATTGCTATAAACTCCGGTACGGCAACGTTCCAATGTATTGTCGATAGTAGCGCTATCGCAAATATCCACATTATCGTATTGGCAAAATGCCTCAAGCTCTAAAAGCACTGCTACTGCTTGTGCATATTTTTCTTGATTTTCCATATTTATGGCATACATATAGTTTTTGTTGTAGGCAAATGCAAGTATGCCTTTTATCAATGCTTCTTCGTCGGAAGTTGGATTCATTGTAGACAACACATTATTTAAACGTTTGGCAGCATCGCCTAGTTTTGTACTGTCTATATCCATTCGTGCTATTTGGTAGTGAGATAGTATATGCTTAGGATTGTTGTTCAATGCTTTTTCGAACAACGAATTTGCTCGTTTGCCATTGCCATTTTCCAATTCGGCAACACCCTGACGGTACAACCAATCGGCTATTTTAGGCTGCAAAAAAGTAATCATTTCATTATTTTGTTCGGTAAGTTTCTTTAGCATATACCAACGTTCGTACACTGCTATGTCCGATTTGTATTTGCTATAGCGGTCCAATGCAGATTGTGCATCTTTCAGCTGCGAAGCATAAATACTTATAAGCTCGGGCGAATCGTATTGAAACTTCGACAACAAACGAATACTTTCGTTCAAATCGGTCAAAATAGTGGTTCGTTCGTTGGTCGAAAGCACTTGTGCTTTGCCGTTGAAGGTAAAAATACCAAGACTTAAAAATACTAAAGCAATTACTTTTATACTTGTGTGTTTCATATTGATTTGTAATTTTATTTCTGCTAATTTATTCTGAACTCTATGGTTAACATTTAATATTGGACTATAACGCAAAAAAGAATAAAATCGTATTTATGGTCACTTATTTTACCTATGAAATACGCACTTACCATTCCAACAAACTTCTAAACAACCGCCAACAAACAAAGATTATTAATACCATCCCCCCATTGCTTACGGCATAAAGCATAAATTCTTATGGTATACACACAGACATACAATGGTTGAAACACTGCTTTCCCAATGGCATTGGGACACCTTCCCAATGGCATTGGGACACCTTCCCAATGGCATTGGGATACCTTCCCAATGGCGTTGGGACACCTTCCCAATGGCATTGGGATACCTTCCCAATGGCGTTGGGATACCACCCCAATGGCATTGGGGTACTACACTTCCAAGCATCGGACATCGTGGGTTTAAGCAACAGATGTTCTTGTCATAAGCAGCAGACAAGAATCTTCCCTCAATCAATATTTAGGGTTTACATTAATTATTTTTTGCACATTCAAATATATTTCTTATATTTGCAACATCTTTCGGTAGCAGAGAAAGAGTTTTAAGTAATTAATAATTAATGTCTAATCCAAAAGAAACAGTCTAATGGAAAAGAGAATAGGAACCATATCGGTAATAATATCCGATGTAAATGCTGCCAAATATGTCAACGAACTCCTCTCGTTGTATGGCGATTGTATCCTTGCACGGCAAGGACTACCACTGCACTCCAAAGGTTTGCACATCATAACTTTAATTATCGAAACCACAACCGACCGTATCAATTCCCTCACGGGTAAATTGGGCAAAATTAAAGATGTAGAAGTAAAAACCATGGTAGCAAAAAGCACATCCAAAACTGAAATTAATCAATAGAATATAAAACTTTAAACACTTTACAAAAGTTTATAACCATAAAAACAGATAATGTCATGAATACAGAAGAACGCAACAAAATATTTATTGACAGGGACAAATTGTACTCCCTTATTGATGGTAAAACACCAACAGAAAACGAAGTAAACGACATACTTAACAAAGCTCTTAAACTACAAGGCTTGAACTTGGAAGATGTTGCCACCCTTTTGCGTGTAGAAGATGTAGACACAATACACCGCATAATGGAAACTGCCAAGACTGTAAAAGAAGAAATTTATGGCAAACGTTTAGTACTATTTGCTCCCATATACACCGGCAATGTTTGTGTAAACAACTGTACCTACTGCTCGTTTCGTCGCGACAACAAGCTGATAAAACGCACCATACTTACTATGGACGAAATAGCACAAGAAACCCGTGCATTACTAAAACAAGGACACAAACGTGTGCTTTTGATATGTGGGGAAAACAACAAAAACGGTACCGACTATATGGTAGAAGCCATAAGAACAACCTACGGAGTGAAGGAACGTGATGGCAAAGACTACATACGCCGTATAAATGTAGAACTTGCTCCTATGGAAGTTGAAGACTTTGCACGACTTCATGCCGAAAAAATAGGCACATACGTATGTTTCCAAGAAACCTACGACCCCGTTCTTTACCAACGTTTCCACCCTGCAGGAACACCTAAAGCCGACTATGGCTACAGACTTACTGTTATGGACCGTGCTATGGAAGGCGGTGTAAACGATGTAGGTATAGGTGCTTTGTTTGGATTGGGCGACTACCGTTTCGAGGTGTTGGCTATGATGGAACATGCGGCACACCTTGAACGCTGCTATGGTTGTGGACCTCACACCGTATCGGTGCCTAGAATGGAACCTGCCGTAGGTGCTCCGGATGCCGAAAATGTACCAAACCCCGTTAGCGACGACGACTTTAAAAAGATTGTGGCTGTAATAAGAATAGCATTGCCATATACCGGCATTATTCTAAGCACTCGCGAAAATGCTCAGATGAGAAACGAACTTATAAACTATGGAGTAAGCCAAATAAGTGCCGGCAGCAAAACCAATCCGGGTTCGTATGCCCACGACGAAGGACATACAGGAAGCCAATTCTCGTTGGCCGACAACAGAGATTTGGATCAAGTAATATCTTCGTTTGTAGACGAGGGATATATACCTTCGTTCTGCACAGGCTGCTACAGACATGGCAGAGTAGGCAACGACTTTATGGACCTTGCAAAACCGGGACTAATAAAACAATTCTGCCTGCCTAACGCTATGTTTACATTCAAAGAATATTTGGAAGACTTTGCTTCGCCGGAACTAAAAGAAAAAGGTATAAAGCTGATAAAAGAAATGCTTACTACTGTGGAACACAAAAACCTTGTTCCTAAAATAGAAGATAACCTTAACAAGATAGAAAACGGTCAGCGTGATATTTACTTCTAAAATACATACACAGAAAAGGCGAGAGAACTTGATTCTCTCGCCTTTTGTTTTTTATAACACTCTTATCTCGATTTCGTATAGACACAAAAAAAGGGCAAGCTACTTGTATCGCACCGCTACAACCAAACACCCTTGCTGTATTCCTACCCTGGGGGATTCAATGGGAGCTGGTCGTACAAGACTTACCCATTTGCAAAAGTACAACTTTTTTTTGATATAGCAATACTTTTTCTTCATAAACATAGCATCTACAAGTTAAACATATTGTTCTACAACACTATATAAATAAAAAAAATATTTCGCCACAATACCCGGAAAGCCTTATTTTTCCCTTTCCTACACTGTAAAAACAGCAAATTTGGCACATATTTTTGCAAAATAAATACCACAAAACTACTCGATTTTAAAGTAGATAAATAGGTGTAATAATATAAAAAAGGCATTATCACAATGTAGGATAATGCCCTTTTTCGTATGTTTGAATAAATATTCTCTATTTGCTTTTCACCACTCTGCAGCTTGCGTTGCCTACCTTTATCACATATACACCATTAGGATATTCCGAAAGGTTGAAAGTAGCTTTGCCGTTTTGCAAATGTTGGCTTTGTAGCAACTTGCCTTGCACATCATACACCTCCACTGTTTGGTTTTCGTAGCCTTGTGGAAGAGTTACCTCTACCATACCGGTGGTAGGGTTAGGATTTACGCTTATTGGCAGTTGGTTTTCTGCTTCGTCTATACTGTTACCATCTGTGGTAAATGTCAGCTTTTGCCAATCGCCATACACGTTGCTGCGTGGGCAATAGGTGCGGATATACACATCGTAGGTGGTGCCTGCAGCAAGACTTAGGAACGAATACGAGGTGTCGTATACATAGCGAACATAGTTGCCTTGACCTTGCTCGAAACCACTTTCGCCCCACTCCAATTCGCAGTGGCTAACCTCTGCCGAGGGGTTGTCCCAACGTATCTTGGCACGAACATCTCTCACATACAGCATACGCAAGTTTTCCAATGCCGGGCACACAGTGTCTAATGTTTGAAAACTTATGCTAGTTCAACTGCTAGAAGTGTCGTTAGAAATACAATGCGATTGAATATAAGCGATGTATCGAGTATTGGGTTCCAAATTGTTTAGTGTGATATTTGTAGCATTGATATTATCTATTATTGTTCCATTTCCTTGCACAAACCCCTCTTTTCCATACTCTAAACGGAAAAAAGATGAAGCGTAAGGAAGATTCCAAGCAATATAAGCACTATTATACGTTAAGCTATCTGCAGAAATCTCTACAACCTGAGGGCATGAATGGGCTTCCAATATAGGAAAAAAACCGTTGAAATAAATGTTTTGCTCCCATTCTTTTCTATTTGTGTTATCGAATGGTGCATGAATCCATGAACAATAAATAACATTAGGAGTTGCTATAGGACTAGTTCTTGTAACTAATAATGAATAATTTCTCCTATAGGAGTTATTTGGTAAAAGCGACGGATTATCTGAATAATACATAGGTGCAAGCACTCCATTAGAGTTCATTCCTATATAAAAAGTATCTGCTACTGCTATAGGATTTGTAAAATATGCTTCAAATATAGGGAAACTATTATTTATTGTGTCAAAAGCCGGAATCCCATCATTTGTAACTATATCATTATATTGTTGTATATACATAAATTTTTGATTACACGATGTATCAACATTTGTTACATTATTACAGTAATCGATATAATCATAATCAGTTTTATGACTCCATGCTGCAGAATCTAATATTACAAATTGACCATTTATTTTCTTACAAAGATAAAAATAACAACCTTTTGGATTATTACAACCTATAGTAGTACCTGCAATACCATAAATATATGTTTCACTACCTTTTGGAAATACTATTTCCTTTAGTATCGCAGGTCTTGTCAATTCTTTATCGGTCAGATTATAATAATATTCTGCTGAACCATCCCAAGCTGTATGACTAAAATACCCACCGTTGCAAGGCTCACCATTCCAATAATACTTGTCGTTTGGACAAAAAATAGTATCTTGGGCTTTAAGATGTGTATTCCACAAAGCAAATAATGATACAAATAATACTACGGCTATCTTTTTTGTGCGGTAAGAAAGTAGATGTGTTTTCATAGTTGATATGTTTTTTTAATTACGCTGCAAATATACAAACTTATTTCTAAATACCAAACATTTTTCCTATAAAATATTACTTCAATAACAAATATATCTGATATACAGTAGTGTTTACCATAAAATATTTTCGCTGAAAGATGGCTTTTCTATGTCTTTTTATGGA
>JAFZDP010000004.1 GCA_017561155.1 Bacteroidales bacterium
ATAGACGTACTGCCGTCGACGGGAAAAACACCGGACGATGACGACGAACAACAACCCGAAGGCGGCGACGACAACAACGACCAAGGCAACCAAGGCGGTGGAAACTCCGGCGGCGGTGGCTTTGAAGGATAACGAAACAACTCAGAAATGGAAGGCAAACCTTACGGGGTTTGCTTTCCACTTCGATGTTTTTGATAAGGACTAGATAAAATTGATTAAGAAATGAAGATAATAAAAATAGGACGTTCTAATACAAATAATTGTGTATTTTCTAATTCTACAGTATCTAGTATTCATGCTGAATTGATTTTAGATGATACAGGTGAAAAATGGATATTGAAAGATTTGAATTCTACGAATGGTACGTTTGTAAATGGGAAAAAAATTATGGGAAATGTACCTGTAACTGCTAATGATGTAATTAGATTTGGTTCTGAAACAACTTCGTTAACAGAAATAGTAAGCAAAGGTAATAAGACAAAAATTAAAACGGTATTACCTGGTATTAACAGAAAGACTATTGGTAAAAATATTTCTTGTGATATCAAATTTACACAGGATGATGTTTCTCGAGAACATGCTGTTATTTATAAAACAGAAACAGGAGCAATTGTTATTGAAGATAGAGGGTCAACAAATGGAACTTATGTAAATGGGATAAAGATAACCAGTAAAGAATTACTACCGGGAGACAAGGTAACTATAACCCGTAATTATTCTCTCGATTGGGAAAGTATATATAGAGTAAATGAAATAAAACCTCAACCAAAAATTAGATGGGATAAAGTGGCAGCAGTTTTTGTAATATGCATTTTTCTTATAGGAGGCGGAATATTTGGATACAATATAATAAAAGAAGCTAAGGAACTTCCACCGGAAGAAATTTACGCAATGTATAAGAAAAGTGTCGTTTTTATATATAACCAATATACATTTAAAGTAACAGTGGGAAACTATGATTTAAATGATATAGTGAGTAGTTTTCCGAATAATTATTATATTGATGGAAAAGGGGAATTGCAAGCCGGAGTTGCCGGTTCAAGTGGAACAGGTTTTTTTGTTTCTTCTGATGGAAGAATTGCAACAAACAAACATGTTGTCTCTCTTATGGGATATGAAAATGCAATTGCTAACTATATAAAATCAACATTGTCGAATTTATTAGTAGATAAATATGGAAGTCAAGCATTCCCGGTTGTCAATGCTATGGATGTTCAATATGTACAATCTATTTCTATTGCTATGAATGATGCACATCTTGGTAGTGAAAAGGATTTACTTCCATGTACTATTCTGAAAGTTAGCGATAATAATAATTTGGACGTGGCAGTAATTCAATTAAATACAAAAGAAACACCGACATCGGTTACACAATTGATAGATTTAAACAATTTAACTGATGATAAACATTTATCAATGGGGAAAAAATTATATACTATTGGGTTCCCAAAAGGATTGGAGTGGGCTTTGACACAACAAGGAATTCAAGCTACCAACGAGAGCGGTACTGTTAATCAAACAGTGAATGAATTCTTGTATGGACATAACATCAATGTAACACATGGAGCGAGTGGTTCTCCCGTATTTGACACTAAAGGAAGATTCGCAGGAATTATTGTTTCAGGCCAAGAATTTCAAACAGTTAGTCCTTCCGGAAAAATTCAGTCAATTCCGGCTCAGCATAATCAAGCAATTAAACCATATCCAGCAGCAAATTTTATTAAAAACGTATATTAGTAATTAAATAAAGATATTAACAAATAAAAAATAAATAAATTATGGCACTAAAACCAAAAAAATGTCCAAACGGTCATCAATATGATCATAGTATTTATGGAGACAATTGTCCATTTTGTCCGGAAAGTAATCACACAAGAGCAACAAGTGTAAATGAAAATGACAATTTTGAATATCCGACACGTCCTATTGGAGGAGGAGATTTATATCAAGATCCAACCATTCCTTATTCGGATGATATTGGAGGAGGAAGAACTATTATTCGTGGACTTAATAATTCCGAAACTTCTAATCCGGATGGAGGTCGTAAAGTTGTTGGACTTTTAATTTCGTATGATACAAATCCTGCCGGTGAAATTTATAAAATTTACGAGGGAACGACAACGATAGGTCGTAATGTTACTTGCGATATTGCTATTACTAATGATATGAATATCTCTTCGAAACATCTGCTTATTCAGTATGTTCCATTGAAAGGTGTATTTAAGGCAAAAGATCAAGGTTCGTCTAATGGAACTTTTGTAAATGGTCAAGTTTATGCAATGGACGAATCTATTGAATTAAAAACCAATGATGTTCTAATACTTGGTAAAACGAAATTTGTATTTCTTGCAATTCCTGAATTTTAATATGTTTAGAATATGAAAAAAAATAATCTATACGACTATTGTAATGTAGTTGGTGGTACAGATGTTGGATGTAAGCGTAAGGCAAATGAAGATTGGTATGACCAATTTCAATGCGATAATGGATGGGTTTCTGTTGTTTGTGATGGGATGGGAGGTCATGTAGGAGGAGCTGTAGCATCACATCTTGCTGTAGATACGATTAGACAGTTTCTAAAAGATAAATATTTCGAAGATCCTCGCAGGGCAATTATCGAAGCTTGTGATGCTGCAAATGCGGCGATATTGAATCGCACATTACAACAACCCGAACTTACAGGTATGGGGTCGACTTGTGTTATGTTGATTGTCCGCAACGGTAAAGTTTATATGGGTTCTGTCGGCGATAGTAGGATATACCTTATTAGAAGCAAGAGAATCACTCAATTAACTAAAGATCAAAGTTATGTTCAAATTCTTATAGATGAAGGTTTAATCACCAAAGAACAAGCAGAACATCATCCACGTAAAAATGAAATCACAAATGCTTTGGGAATACCTTCAATGAAACCGGCCACAGTTCTTGAAAAACCGATAGAACCTGAAGCCGGTGATAGCTTTTTATTGTGTTCTGATGGATTGAGCGGTATGCTTTCAGATTCCGAAATAATGAAAGTGGTCAGCAATCAGTCTAGTATGACACAAGAAAAACGTGTTAATGAATTGATTCAAAGGGCACGTAATAACGGAGGTCTTGATAATATAACATGTCTTATTGTTGAGTTTGGTATTACTCCTACTTCAGTAATTGGTGAAAATAATAGAACGAAACGAATTCTTGTACATTATATTTTGCCATGTTTAGCAATAGTATTATTGTTAGGAGTTGGAGGATATGCTTTATGGAAATATTTTAAAGGAAATAATGGGCCTATAGAAAATATTGAGGTTGTTAAATCTGACAGTAAAAAAACTATTAGAAACATTGGCACAATTGATCCCAATAAAACAAAGATAATAATTGATAGACACAAAGATTTAGGTGGAGCATATGATGGAGCATATATAAAATTTACAGATAAAGATAATAATTCTATATCAATTACACTAAAATGTAAAAATATAGAAAAGGATAGTATTTTTATAACACCATTTAATTATTTTAGTTTGAATGAAAAAGACAATCAATTACATATTATTATCAGTTCTGATAAGAAACCAATTGATGTTGGCTATATCCAAATTCATTTTGCTAATTGGGATACAATCTATCGTATACAATTAAAATACGATGAATATTCTGACGAAGAGATGGAAAATATCCCTGACAGTAACAAAATCCAGGGAATAGCTAAGAAGGTAATGCCAAAAATAGATTCCTCTGAATCTGTAATACCTGTTGTTCGCGTAAAAGGAAATGGGGAAAAACATATATTACTGAAAATGGGAACAGGTAAATCAAACAAGGATACGATTTATTCTGGACGAACATATGCTTTTAAGTCTTGTAAAGATTCTACTAGTTGGTACTCCTACGAATGTAATGATGGAATAGTGTGTAAGATTGTTGTGCAAAATGATAGAGTACCAAAAAAAGAAGCTGAAATAAAAATACCTCTGAATAACGGCATCGGAGAATTTATAATAAGTGTAAGAAAACCTTAGTTTGTTATGTCATATACTATTATTGAAGAATTAGGACGTGGAGGTATGGGATGCGTCTATAAGGCTAAAGGGTACGATGGTACAATTATTGCTCTCAAAATGATGAGTAATAGAGTAACTTGTTATCCTGAATATCGAGAACTATTTAAATCGGAGGTAGATACTCTACGACGGATGAAACATCCTTCAATTGTTCGTATTGTAGGAGAGCCATACAATGACACAGCAGGTAATTATTATTTACCAATGGAGTTTATTGAAGGAATGACTATCGAACAATATGTAGGCTTAAATGGAGCATTTTCTATTGATAAAGCTGTAAATCTGATGTTGAATATACTGGAAGCTATTCAGTATATTCATGATCAAAAAAGAATACATAGAGACCTCAAACCTTCCAATATTATGATTCGCCCCGATGGAAGAATATGCATAATAGATTTTGGAATTGCCAAAGATGCACGTATTGGAGGAACGGGAAAGACTGTTGGTAGAATAATTGGAACTGATGGTTATATGAGTCCGGAACAAGCTAATGGGATGAATATAGATCATCGTACTGATATTTATTCCATAGGTTGTGTTTTTTATTATATTCTTACCGGACGACATGCTATACCAAAAGCTAATAGTGATCATGATACAATTGCAAATATTCTTCACGGTAATATGCCTTTACCATCTCATACAATATCAGCACTGCCTTTGGGAATAGATAAAGTTTTTCTGAAGTCGGTTGATAAAAATATGAAGAATCGTTATCAGACAGCATCCGATTTTAAAGATGCCTTGAGTGATATATGTGGGCGATCTGTTCCACGCATTACAGTTGGCAGTAATAATGATAATGATATTCAAATTAGCAATATGTATGTCAGCAGACACCATCTTACTATTAAGGGTATTGAACAGCCAACAACTGGAGGTAAATCAAAATATTCCATTGAAATAATAGATAAAAGTACAAATGGTACCGGTGTTGATGGTCGTCCATTAAAGAATGCTTCAATTATTATAGATTATAATGACACTGTAAACTTACCCAATATTCTTTTGGCTGCGAGAGAAGAATGTCAGTTAAATTGGAATGAAGTTATCTCCAAATTAAAAAATAAGGGGTGGAATCCGGAAAGAGAAATTTTTCTGTCTCCACCATCTCCTGATCCAAAAGAAAATCTTGGATTATTAATTGGCATAGCATGTTTTTTAGTACCATTAGTTGGGTTAGTACTTTGGGGTGTGTGGAAATCAGAACATCCCTCAAAAGCAGCTAAAGCTTTAAAAGTAGCTATTATCGGATTTGTAGTTAATTCTATTATTAATATTATAATTCAAAATCTATGAAATCAGTTGTAACAATAGGTCGTAGCAGTAGCTGCGATATAATAATTCCAAATGATAAAGTTAGTCGAGAACATGCACGTATCTCTATTGTGGGTGGGCAATATGTTTACGAGGATGTAGGTAAAAATGGCTCGGTGATAGGAGGTCGGGTTATTCATGGGGATAGAGTATCTATTGCTGCAGGAACAGAAATTTTACTTGCAGGCAAAGTGCCACTACCATGGAGTCAAGTTTATTCAATGCTACCACTGAAAGGTGTTAATCCATATGAAGGTGAAACCATAAACTATAATATGAATTCGAATAGACAAGAAATTTCCTATATAAAAGAAGATAGTATTGCTATTGGATGGGGAATATTGGCTTTCCTTATACCAATTGCAGGATGGATAATGTATTTTGTGTGGAAAGACGATTATCCTCGTAAGGCTTCTCAAGCTAATACAATAGCTTGGGTAGGTTTTGTAGTAAATATAATTACAACAATTGTATCAATATAAAATTAGTAAAAATGAAAAAAATAGTATTATACATTACAATTATGTTTTGCTTTGGTTGTTCTGTTTTTGCACAAAGCAACGATCTTACTAGATCTCAAATTTCTCTTAGAGACAATATTAAATCGTATTTAAGAACCGAGGGCTTTCAGCCTGAAATAGATAGTGATGGAGATATAAAATTTAAACGACAAGGAAAAACTTATTTTATCAGAATATCAGCAACAGATGAAAACCCAATGTATGTATCTTTGTCAAGATACTATGAATATAGTGACAATATATCACGAAGTAAACTAATATTTTTTAATGCAAACAATAGTTACAAGAGTTGTAAAGTGACTCCACACAAAGAATTATTTAGTATTGGAGTTGAAATGTTTGTCAATTCATCAACTGCCTTTACTTCAGTATTCTATAAATTGGTAGAAGTAATTGAAGGTGTAGAAGATGAAGTATCTAAATTATAAAAACGAATATTAAATATCACAATTATGAACATAATAGGAAAAGAAATATTGAATTATCGTATTGTATCGTTGATTGGAAAAGGTGGCATGGGAGCTGTCTACTTGGCTGAACATAAAAATATTGGAACGCAGAAAGCCGCTATTAAAGTAATTAACGCCAATATGGTTAACGACTTTACCCGCAAAATGCTCAAAGATGAGGCTCAACACCTTGCCGGTTTACATCACCATAATATTGTTTCATTCTTAGATTTTCACATCGACAAGGAAGGAAATATCTATCTCATTATGGAGTATGCCGAAGGAGAAAGTCTAGAATCGTATATCAAAAATATCAATGGACTGATTGTTGAAGATAGAATTTGTCCGATGTTTGAGCCAATTCTTGATGCTGTGGGATATGCTCACAAAAAAGGTATTTTGCACCGTGATATCAAACCGGCAAACATCGTAATTTCAACAGACGGTGTTCCAAAGATTCTTGACTTCGGTATCGCAAAAATTATCAATAAGAGTGACGATGACGAGTCAGATAATCTTGTTATGGGAACTCCCTCATACATGAGTCCAGAACAAGTAAAAGGGGAACATCTTGACGAACGTTCAGATATTTATTCATTGGGGGTATTACTGCATCAAATGCTTACAGGTAATGCTCCATACGATACAACTACTCTTACAGAATATGAAATAAACAAAAAAGTTGTGGATGAACCATTACCTAGGATGCGTACTTATTACAAGTATGTTTCTGACAAGGTGCAAGCAGTAGTGGATAAAGCAACAGCAAAAAATCCGGAAGATCGTTACCAAAGTTGTGAAGAGTTCAAAAAGGCTCTTCATAATGCCATCTATCCATGGAAGCCAAAGACTTGGATGAAGTTTGTGGCGGCAGCTATCATTGCTTTGATTATAGGTTCTGGATTTTATGTATGGGACTATAACCGTACAAAGGTGAGGTATTTCAAGGATTATGTAGAGGTGTGGGGCATTCCGCAAGGTGTGGGAAAACTTAGTTCGAGAGAACACAGTCATTCTCACCGTTCATACAAATTCGTGTACAAGAAGAGGAAACTTCTTCGTGTTTCTCATGTCAATAGTTTAGACAAACTAATTGATGATGGAGAAAGCGAACGCAATGAACGGCCAATTGATCAAGAATTCTTCTATACTGACAATGGTAAGGTAAGTCGTGTTGTTGTGAAAGACCGTAGTGGCAAGATTCTGTATGTGAAGAGCTACAACGACAAGTTGAACACGATGGCCTTTCAGTATAATGATGAACATGGAACGGAACGTACTATATCCAATAAAACTGTCGGATACGGACGTTTGTTAGAACAGAATGCTGATGACCGAGGACGTATATCTCGTTGGTGGATAGAGTATGATGAAAAGGGATATGTTACAACAATTAGGTATGCTGGTCTTGACAATTCTTCTGTATGTGATGAAAATGGTATTTATGGAAGAAAATTTGTGAGAGACAATAAAGGTAGAGCTACTGAAATACACTACATCGGACGCGATGGAGAACCTCAGCCAACAAAATGGGGTCTTGGCATTAAAAAATTCTACTATGACGATGACGACAATTGGGTAAAAGCCGAATATTTGACTATCGACGGGCAACCTGCTTATGATGTTGATGATGGTGTTGGCGTTTATGTTATGGAATATGACAAATACGGAAATGTTGAATATGCTCTCCATCAAGCTCCAGATGGTTCATTAATGTATCCGAAGATGAACAACATCGCTGGCTATCACTATATTTATGATAATAAAGGTTTTGAAATACGAACAGAGTACTTGGATAGTGACAAAAAACCAATGTTTGTAAACGGGCAAGGTTTTGCCATTGTCGAAAGTGAATATGACCAAAATGGATATTTGGCGAAAACTATCTTCTTGGATCCTGATGGTAACCTCGTAGAAACTTCGGCAGGTTATGCCTCCAATACATTTGTGAATGATGAACATGGTAATATTCTTGAGTCATGGATGTATTCGTTGGATAATGAACTTTGTTCTGGAAGTAATGGATTTGCTGGTGTTAAGTGTGAATATGATTCCATCGGCAATCAAATCAAGATTGTATATTATGGGAATGATCAAATGCCCTGTGAGACATCTAACGGCACATCAGGTGAGGCGTATGAGTTTAATAACAAAAATTTGGTAACAAGGGTGACTTATCTTAACAAAGAACTAAATCCTGTGCAAAATGTCAACAACATTGCTGTTATTGTTTTTGAATACGATCAGCGTGGAAACACAACAAAAGTTTCTTTCTTTGATGTAGATGGGTCTTCGCCTATTTATAATAATGAGGGAACTGCGGGATGGAATGATGTCTACGATGAAATGGGCAGACATATTGAACGGAATTTCTTTGATAAAAACGGAAATTCATTTATTCCTTCTGGCATTCATTGTGCCAAGAAAATATATTCTTATGATGAAAATGGCAATCTAAAGTCATATAAGTACTATAACTTAAACGGACAATTGATTTCTATAAATGGAATTTCTGGATATGAATATGTTAGGGATATTAGTGGAAATATTCTTGAAGAAAAACCAATCGGCACAGACGGTAATCTTGCATACGGATACCTAATTCAACGATACAAATATGACAAATATAATAATGTTATCGAATCGTCCCTATATAGTAAAACTGGGGCTGCCAAAAATAGCCATAATATTCACAAGTATGTCTACAAGTACAATAGCAGAAATCAAGTAATCGAGAGGTATCATTATGGAACAGATGGAAGTCCTGTAATGAGTGACGAAAATTGGTCCTCTGCAATATTTGAATATGACGAGAAAGGAAATGTCGTACGTTATAGCTATTTTGGTGTTGACGGTAAACCTTGTATGACTAATTTTGATAAGGGGTGGAGCAGTGCTACAAGCGAATATGATTCTTATGGTCGTGTTGTAAAGCAATGCTATTTTGGTACAGATGGCAATTCTACAGACCCCAAGGTAATGGCTCCCGTTGAAGTGATAGAATACGACAAATGGGGAAATGTGACTATGCTTGCTGAGCAGGATAGTAAGGGTAACTATATCTTATATCCTGGCGAGAAATGGTCTATACGTAGAGCAGAATATGATAGAAGAAACAATATTATATCATTATCTTTCTTCAATGAGAAAGATAAAACAGTGTTATGTTCAGATGGCTATCATAAGCAGACTTATCTTTATGATAAACATGACCGAAGGATTGAAGAAGCATATTGGGGAACAAATGGACAACCTATAATGGTTAATGGATACCACAAAGAGACATATAAATATGCTGAGAATTCTAATAATATAATGGAAGATGCAATATTTGATACAAAGGGGAATCCTATTAACAATAGTATTGGCTATCATAAAGTAATTATTACTTATAATGATGAAGGAACTATACAACTGACTCGTAAATATTATAAAGCAAATGGAAGTTTATTTGCAACGGAAAGATGGAATGGTTATGAGTGGGTAATCGAAGGTCAATCTAATGATTGGAGAGATGCTGTTAGAGAAATCAATAAGGAGTGTCCTGTAGATCTTGGAGAAGATACATTTCATTTAACTATAAAATCTTTGAAAGTTGTTGGTAATTCTTGTAAAGTAACATGGACTGTTCCCTATTCAGAAACCCAATTCTCGAGAGAACAATTAGATATTCTGAAACAAATTGTTTTAGATTTTACTAAAGAATTGGAGAAAGATTTTGGACATAAACCTTATGTTGAAAGTATTTTGTATGATAAAAATGGTTCCATATTGTATGTAAAACGTATTTAATAAACTCAAATATGCTGTTATAAAAAGCAAAGTGATAAATTTGATTATTTATGCATTATTGATAAAGATGTTCATAATAGACATTACCTTTGTTGATATAACTTCGGATGATGTTTATAACAACACTAAAACAATGATAGTCGAAGTACATCCTGTATCAGATTAAAGCGAAGCTTGTTAGATTTATCCGATTCATTCAATTTATTAAAAGCGGAGCACACAAGTGCTTCGCTTTTTTTGTGTGGATTATTCAGGGTGGTTCTATAAAATTCCATTAAAGCACTTGCAAAGCAATTTTTATATATTACCTTTAGAGAACTTAGCGGTGCTGTCGAAATCGTTCTGTCTCGTTCAATCACATAGTCTGCTATAGTCAATCATATATATAACAAAGATTCGCCAACAATACATCTAATTAGAAGTATTCCGTTGGCGAATCTATACTTGCACCACAATTTTTAGAATTTGCCTAAACTACCGGTTTATTTATTTTTTCAACTTAAATTCGGCCAAAGCGCCACCGCGTCCACAATCGCGTACCACCACAAGACTTACGGCATCTTTCTTGTTTTCTGTAATTTTTATTATCAGTTTTCTGGTGTAAATTTCGTTACCTACTTCTACCCAATCGGAAGCTTTTTCTACTTTTATACCATCCAATTTAAATTTTGTATCGGTAACATCCAACCCACAATTTCCATGTGTTGTTTCAAATTTCACTACCAAAACATACTCTTCGCCTACTTTAACTTTGTCCGGATTTACTATTTTTCCATTCTTGTCTTGCAATGTAAATTCTATACTACATGCATAAGCAGAAACTGCTGTTCCGCAAATAAGCAATAATGCTACTAAGATTTTTTTTATCATTTTCTGTTTCTTTTATATTATGTTTTTAATGTATCTTTTGTACCTTTTTATTATCAAATATTATGCTTTAAAGTTCTCTTTTTACGAAGCACTTTCTACTTTTTCCTTTTTGGGAAATATAAGCGACACTACAATACTCAATACAAGTATCAGTGCAATAATCATCAACGACATTCCTGTTCCTATTTCTATATGCCAGAATGTGTGTAGCAACATTTTCACTCCTATAAATGTAAGCAGTACGCCCAAACCATATTTCAAAGTCCAGAACATATTCATTACATTGCTTAGCATAAAGAACAACGAACGCAATCCCAATATAGCAAAAATATTAGAGAAGAACACAATAAATGGGTCTTGTGTAACAGAAAACACCGCAGGAATAGAGTCTACAGCGAATATCACATCAGAGAATTCTATTACCAACAGCACCACAAATAGCGGAGTTATATATCTTTTTCCGTCTACACGTGCAAAGAAATCATGGCCGTGACCTTGTGGCAACAAACGAAAATGTTTAGAAGCAAAGCGTACCATAGGGTGTTTTTCTGTATCTATCTTTTCATCATTCTTATCGAAAAACATTTTGATACCGGATATTACTAATATACCTCCGAACACTGCCAATATCCACGAGAAACGTTGAATAAGGGCTGCACTGGCAAATATAAATACAAAACGCAATACTATTGCACCTATAATTCCCCAAAACAATACTCTGTGATAATATTTTTGATCTATACCAAAACTGATGAATATCATTATCATCACAAATATATTATCGATAGACAATGCTTTTTCTAACAAATAACCGGTAAGATATTCCAACGTTAAAGCTTTACGATAAATATCCATATTGGCTTCTAGTCCTAACGAAGCATCGAGATGCAGATTGTGCCCATGTTTGATATTGATTGTCTGCAATTGCTCCATTGTGTTTACACCATGAATCCATTCGGCACCAAAATAAATAACGCCGGCAAACAACAGTGCCAAGCTTATCCACACACATGTCCATGCTGTTGCCTCTTTAAAAGAAATAACGTGATCTTTCTTATGAAAAACTCCCAAATCGAGAACTAACATAAGGGTAACTATCACTAAAAACCCTCCAAAAAATAAAATTTCATTTACATTCATCTTTCATTTATATTATTTATAGTTGTTATTTTAGTTTATTATATCTTTTCCTTGCTTCTACAACATACAAGCTTGCAGAATAGTCTAAAAGTATTTTCTCGTAATATTCTTTTGCTTTTACAGTATCGTTAAGTTTGGTTTCGTACATATCGCCAAGCATAAACAAAGCATCGTCGGCAAGAATATCACTACCATAAAAGTCTACAATTTTTTGTAGTAACGTATCCGCTTGCAAAAAATTATTTTGCTTTAATGCTATTTGAGCCTTACGCATAAGCACCTCGTCGAACAAAGCATGCGATAAATTAGTTTCCAATATGGAATCAAAATATATCCACGCTTGCTCAAATTTGTTTTGGTATATCAGTAAATCGGCTTTGGCAAAGTACTCCAACGATGTATATGTACTATCGTCTTCCATATTGTCACTTATCAGCAACGACAATTGCATGGCGTCGTTAGCAACAAGTTTCGATGTAGAAGCTCTCAAAACATCTAACTGGGATTTTGCCCATTCAAAATCGCCTTTGTAGTACGACAGTTTTGCATTCTTTAGTTTTGCCATAGCGCCAATAATATCATTCTTATTGGCTTTTTCCACTTGCATATACAGCAATGCCGACTCCCACATTTCGCCGCCAAATATCAATATATCGCCAAGTTCTAACTTCACTGCGTCTATATCTTTCTTTGCTGCACCTTTCATGTCTACAATATCGTACAATATATCTGCTGCCTTCTGTATATCGTATACATAGAATGCCAAAATATTAGCATAATTCCTCATTATCGGTATTGTTTGAACATTTTTTCCCAATTCGTTAAGTGTTTGTTCGTATTCTCCTACCAGTACCGACAATTCCTTTTCCGACAATGCATAGTTTTTATTTATCTTATTGAATTTCACATTAAGCAGTTCTACCTTACTTGCAATATAGTATGGATTCTCCGGTCCTTTTTTCACTATATAGTCGTAGGCTTGTTGTGCAATGTCGTATATTTCGTTTGTCTTTGCCATATTGGCCACCTTGAACACCTGTTCTGCATTAGCCTGTGGGAAACGACTGTCTACAGCTTGTGCCTGTTTCAACGCAAAATCGAAATCTTTTTGCTGAACAGAAAACCATATCATCATTTCCAAATATGTATTATTGTTTGGCGACTTTTGCAACCTGCCAACCAATGCTTTTCTCAAACTTTCAGCCAAGCGTGGATTGTCTGTTTGGTTTAGCGACTTTTGCAGGAACACTTGCATCTGTGATTTTATTGCCGGATTTATCTCTAGAAAATCCAAGTACTCCTTCATCATTGCATCGAAACTGCCTTTCTTTTCATACAACGTTGCCAACTCAAACACATAAAACTGATTACTATTCATCTTCTTTCTTGCCGTCAAGTACGATTCTATAGCATAGTCGTACAACTCTTTTTGCTCAAAAGCAGCAGCCAAACCATTTACACGTTGTGCATCGGGTGTCAGCATCTCTAAGGCTTTAGCAAATACTTTCTCAGCTTTAGAATCCTTACCTTCTCTAAGGTAGACATATCCCAAGTCCACATATAAATTCAAATTGTTGGATTCTTTCTTCATTCGCTTTTCCACCAATCGCTGTGCGTCCTTGTATTTTTCCAATTCTAAATACGATGTAAGCAATTGCTGATAATAGAAATTATTTTGCGACTTTTCGTAGAATCGCTCATACAATTCGGCTGCTTTGTCATACTCTTTGTTTCTAAAATAGTATTCGGCTGCCTGTGCTTCATTGTTGGTTTGAGCCATACCTTCAACACAAAACAGCATTGCGAACAAAAAACAAAGATATATGCGTTTCATCATAGTCGTGTAATATAATTATGTATTATTTCTATTATTGCTGTAAACTTTTAAATAACAATTTTTTCCCTATTTTATTTTGCAGTATATGTATTTTTTATCATTTCTAAGGCCTTAGTCTTATACATATATATTAGTTGTTTCTATCTTCGAACTCTTTGGCAATAGCGAACAAGAAGTTTGCCGTAGGAATTATTATATCGTCCGGAAAGTCGTAGTTTGGATGATGTAACTCTAAACATTCCTTCCCCGCTCCTACTCCGAAAAATGCTCCTTTGTAGCACTTCAAATACTCGGCAAAATCTTCCGACCATCTAAAAGGCAAATCCAATTGACACACTTCTGTTTCCAACTTATCTGCTACTTGTTTTACAACATCTACCGACTCATTATTATTTTCTGTAGCTGCAAATGGTTCTCTATATTCTGTAGATATTTCCAAGCCATACTCTTCTTTTAATCTGTCTAACTCTGCATTCAAAAATTCCTGCAACTCAGACATTGCATTGTTTGTAAAGGCTCTAAGAGTGTATCCTATTTCGGCATTTCCTGCTGCTGTACCAAAAGCCACTTCGCCTGCCTTTATATATATTAATGTTGCTTGTCGCACATCGTTGGTATCGACATAGTGTTGGTTGTACTTTGTCATACTATTTATGATGTTTGCTATAGCTTTGTCCGGATTTATTCCTTTTTCAGGGTGTGCAGCATGAGTTTGTCGTCCTTGCATTTTTATTACGACTCCCACCGATGCTGCTGCAAATGTTCCATGTTTCAACACTACTGCATTCAGCGAATACTTAGGCAAATTATGAAAGCCATATATCTCATCTATCGAATATTTGTCTAATACTCCGGAGTTAAGAATATTCTTTGCTCCGTTACCGGTTTCTTCTTCGGCTTGGAATATCAGTACTATATTCAACTTAGGCTTGTTTGCAGCCACTAGTTCGGCCAACTTTAACAATATAGCAGCATGCCCATCGTGACCACATTTGTGCGACACACCATCTACCACCGATTTATACGGCACATCCAGTGTTTCATTTATTGG
Source organism: Bacteroidales bacterium (assembly GCA_017561155.1). Classification (GTDB taxonomy): domain Bacteria; phylum Bacteroidota; class Bacteroidia; order Bacteroidales; family P3; genus HGM05376. Next base: position 15,030 of record JAFZDP010000004.1, read on the forward strand.
CAAGGCATCTATATCGGCACGAAAAGCCACTGTTTTTGCACTATCAGAGTAGTGCCATACAGCCACTATTCCACAGCCACCCACATTTTGATGCAAGTGTGTTGGCGACAAATTTTCTAATAGGCGTACAAGCATAGCACCTGTATTCCTCTCGTTTCCCGATAATTCAGGATTGGAATGCAACCAACGACGTAGATCTACTATATCTTCAAACATTATCTTTACTTTTTGCACAATTGCATAAAGGCATCGCATATTTCATTTTCCGACACCGCAACATCTATCATTGCTTCGCCTACATCGTGCAACAATGTACAGTATATATTTCCGTTACTGTTTTTCTTATCGGCAGCCACATACGCCAATAGTTCTTCCAAATCTGTAAGTTTATAGTTTGGCATAGCCACCATCTGACTTACCATATTGAGTAGTTTGTTGTATTCGTCGGTCGAAAAGCCTACTTTTTTCATAGAAAGATATGCTTCGCCTACCATACCTATACCCACAGCTTCGCCATGCGAAAGTGGATTTTCATGATGACGCAACGAGAAACTTTCTATTGCATGTCCCAATGTATGTCCGAAGTTTAGCATCTTTCTTATTCCCAAATCGTATTGGTCGGTTTTCACAATAGCAGTTTTTATCTGTGCCGCTGCTCTTATCATACTTGGACTTATGGTTGGATTTTCGTCGCCAAGCTTTTCGCAAAGTTCTGCATACATAGCAGCATCGCCTACCATGAACGTTTTTATCATCTCGAACAATCCCGACATCCATTCACGCTGTGGTAATGTTTCCAAAAACTTAGGCTCTATACACACTACTTCCGGAGCATAGAAAAAACCTATCTGGTTTTTTATTCCTTCAATGTTTACTGCTGTTTTACCACCAATGGCTGCATCTATCATTCCCACCAATGTAGTAGGAATATTTATGTAACGTATTCCACGTTTGAATGCTGCTGCCACAAAGCCGCCCATGTCGCTTACCATTCCGCCACCAAGGTTTACTATAATAGATTGACGGTCGGCTGGCATATCAAGCAACGCTTGCCACAATTGCGAAGCTATCTCTAAAGTTTTATTGTCTTCGCCGCATTCTATTTCTAAAAATTCCGACTCTTGCAATGCCTCTACTTCCGATACTAATAGTGGCAAACAGTGTTCCGACGTATTTTCGTCGGTAAGAATAAAATATTTAGCCGAAGAATATTTTTCGGTATTTAGCAATCTATTCAATTGTGATAAAGACGATTGTCTTGATGGTAACAATAGTTTCGTTGGCTTCATTTCTATATATATTTAAAGTGCAAAAATACATATTTTTTACGAAACAGCCTAATAGAATATAACTTTGAGCACGCTTTTGTTTATTATTTATTGTATAACGCTTTTGCGGTTGGCTCCTTACCTATTCCTACCTATCTATGCCGTGCATAACTACCGAACCAAACAAAACAAAAAAACTACAGAATTTACTCTATGGAATAAACTCTGTAGTTCGATGTGTAAATATTATATATTCTTTAGGTAACTTCTAAAAATTCCACGTTCTATGAAATATTATCATATGATAAAAGAACTTTTGCGTGATTTGCATTTTCGCCTGGAATCTTTTTATTTCTTTTTCAATTGCATAGCTCGCTGTGCATTGCAAAGACGTACCTCGGTACGTCTCTAAAAAATTCCGCGAATCACCTGCAAAGCAATTTTTAGAAATTACCTTTACAGATTAGAATCTATAATTGTCTGTTTCTTTTCCCAATTCTTCCTGATATTTGTCACAATTCATTTCTATGTCCAAAGGTATACTTGGCTTGTCAAAGTCTCCCTTGTAGAAGTTTATAGCCTTGTCGTTGTATACTTTTTTCATATACAAAGCCCATATTGGCAATGCAGCGTTTGCACCTTGCCCATGAGCCATCGAACGGAAGTGTATAGAACGTATCTCACCGCCTACCCAAACAGCTGTAGCCAATTTCGGAGTGATTCCAATAAACCAGCCATCAGAGTTGTTTTGAGTTGTACCTGTTTTACCTGCTATCGGGTAGTCCAAACCATATTTGTAACGTAGTCTAACACCGGTACCGCTACTTACCACACCTTTCATCAACTCTATCATCATGTATGCAGTTTTCTCGTCGATAGCTTCGTTGCGTTTTGGCACGAAGTGGTCGAGAAGCATACCTTTGTTGTCTTCGATACGTGTTATTATTATTGGTTCTACATACTCACCCTTATTGGCATAAGTAGCCATGGCACCTGCCATCTCATATACCGATATATCTGGTGTTCCCAAACATATTGCCGGCACGGGGTCTATTGGCGATGTGATACCCATACGTCGAGCCAACTCTATCACTACTTCAGGCGAACCTTGTTTCATAAGGTATGCACTCACATAGTTTACAGAGTTTGCCAATGCCCATTTCAGCGTTACCATTTCGTCTTCGCGTTGATCTGTCGAGTTCTTAGGACACCAGTCTTCGCCGCCATCGCCACTTTCAAAACATACTTGCGAGTTTGGCACTTCGCTACATGGATAGAACGATCCATCTTGCATTGCCATTGTATATACAAATGGTTTAAATGTCGAACCTACTTGTCGTTTTCCTTGTGTAACATTGTCGTATTTAAAGTGTCGGTAATTTATACCTCCTACATAAGCTTTAACATAGCCTGTTCCTGGTTCTACCGACATCACACCAGTATGTAAAAACGATTTGTAGTAACGCAACGAATCCCATGGCGACATTACTGTGTCGCGTGTACCTTTCCACGAAAATACTCTCATCTTCACTTTTTCGTCGAAGGCAGCACGGATCTCTTTTTCCGACATACCTTGTTTCTTCAATGCACGATACCTATCCGACTGCTTCATGGCTTGGGTCATATAGGTGTTTATCTGTTCGGCACTTATATTCACAAACGGTGCATCTTTTCTTCCTTTCATTTCTTTGAAAAATGCAGGTTGCAAGTCTTTACCCAAGTGTTGAGCCACGGCTTCTTCGGCATATCGTTGCATGCGAGAGTCTATAGTAGTATACACTCTAAGACCATCTTTATGAACATCGTAGTTTTCGCCATTTGGTTTTTCATGTTTCTTGCACCAGTCTTTCATATAGGTTCTTACATACTCTCTTAGGTATGTAGCAATACCTTCGTTGTGTGTTTGAGGCGAATATTTGGCCATATTTATCGGCTCTTCCTTCTTTTGGTCGAACTCTTCCTGGCTTAGATATCCGGCTTTTACCATTTGGTGCATTACCACATTTCTGCGGTGTTTAGAGTTTTCCGGATTTAGCACAGGACTGTATGTAGTAGGAGCTTTAAGCAATCCTACCAATGTAGCTGCTTCTTCTACAGTCAAATCGGTTGGAGTTTTTCCGAAGAATGTTTTCGCAGCTGCTTTTATACCAAAAGAGTTACTACCAAAGTCTACGGTGTTTAAATACATTGCAATGATTTCGGTTTTAGAGTAGTTGTGTTCCAATTTTGCTGCCACTACCCACTCTTTAAGTTTAGCATGTACCAATCCTAACTTTGATTTTTGTTCGCGAGGAAATAGGTTTTTTGCCAACTGTTGTGTTATAGTACTACCACCTCCTGAACTTTTGTCGCCTCCCAATACTGTTTTTCCAAGCACTCTGAACAAGCTTCTGAAGTCGATTCCGGAGTGGTCGTAAAAGCGAACATCTTCTGTTGCGATAAGTGCGTTGACCAAATTAGGAGAAAGTTCAGAGTAGAAAATATTCGAACGATTTTCTACACCGATAACACCCAACACTTCACCGTCGGCCGAATATACTTCTGTAGCAAGATTGCTTTTGGGGTTTTCAAGTTCCTCGAACGACGGCATAAAGCCAAACCAACCTAACGAAAGCATAACGAAATACAATATTATTGCAATCCAGCCAAAGGCAAATAATTTCCACAATACTTTGTAGATTGATTTCTTTGGAGTTTTTTTCTGATTTGGTTTATTTTGTGCCATAATAAATGTTTTTTGTTGTCAAATATTTTTATTGTTCCATGTATTCTATTCTCAATCCTATGTGTTCTATTCCAACCACATTAGTATCTCTCAATGCATGTGTTATTTCAAAACGGTACAATCCTTCTTGTGGAAAGATTGTGTTTTTTCGCAAATAAAATCTATTGTCTACATGATTGCTTGATACCTTTCCCAACCATTTTCCCGATGCTTCGGTAAGTGGGCATTCCATTGTGTCCAGTGCATATCCCCCATCAGGAAATATTGTTTTGATAAAAAGGAATGCGTTGGAGTATGGATAGTCTTTGGTATTGCGAAGATCTACAAAGAAATTATACGAATTAGATATATCTTCTTTGTCTACATCAACGTCAAAAACGGCTTTGTCGTCGATGGCCCAAACTTTATCTTTTATTGTATAATTGTCGTTGTAAAATACAGACAAGTCGCAACTTACCATTGTTGCAACAATAGCTGTAAACATTCCGTACTTTATGCTTTTTAGCAAATGTTTCATCATTGTTTCTTTATATTTTAGCCTTTTCTGCTATCTATTCGTTACTGTTTTTAGTATGTTTATGTTTGTTTGGCTTACGCATATTTCTATGGTTTGTATTTTTATGCTCGCCTTCTTTTGCCGGTTTTGTATTCTTTTCGACATTTGTATGGTTTTGTTTTTCTCTGTTTTTGTTCTTGTTGGCCTGCATATTGCCTTTCTTGGGCTGATTTTGTTTTGCAGTATCGATGTTTTCGGCAGTGTCTTCCATCTTCATCAATTCCAATTCAAAATCGTGCGAATTGTCCTCTACCAATCCCGATGCCGACATTAGTTCTATTTGGTAGTCTTCCAACTTTTCCGGATACTCTTGTCTGTTGTTCATTTCTATTATCGCTTTCACAGCTTCGGCCGGTATTGCATAAAGGTCATTTTCGTTTTCGTACGAATACCACATAATACCTCTCAAAACATCGGTCTTTCTATACAATCCCAAACCTTTCTTTGTTCTTATATTGGTATTGGCAGGTGGGAAACTTTTCAACGCGTCGGCATATACATCGTATTCAAAGTTCAAACAACACTTCAACTTACCACACTGTCCCGCAAGTTTTTGTGGGTTTGGCAATATTTGTTGTGTTTTTGCCACACCGGTTGTTACCGATTGGAAATTTGTAAGCCATGTACTGCAACAAAGTTCGCGTCCACAGGTACCTATCCCACCTATCTTTCCGGCTTCTTGGCGGATACCTATCTGCTTCATTTCTACACGTACTTTAAACTCTTCGGCCAACACTTTTATCAGGTTGCGGAAGTCCACACGGTCGTCGGCGGTATAGTAAAAGATAGCTTTCGAATGGTCGCCTTGAAACTCTATGTCGTTTATCTTCATCGATAGTCCCAAGTCTTCACATATCTTTCTTGTCTTTATTAGGGCGGCGTACTCTTCCTTCATCGATTCTTCCCATCTGTCTATATCGCTCTTTTTGGCACGACGAAACAATCTTTTTATGTTGTCGGAATCTATGTCTATCTTACGCTTCTTTATTTGTAGTCGGCATAGTTCGCCGGTCATGCTCACTATTCCTATGTCATGTCCGGGCACACCTTCCACAGCCACCACGTCGCCTTCTGTAACTTCAAGGCCATCGGGCAAACGATAAAAATCTTTTCTATTATTTTTGAAACGCACCTCTACTATGTCGAATATCACTTCGTGCGAAGGACGAATATTCTTCATCCAGTTGTACGAATGCAATTTGCAACAGCTACCCATCTCTGTACCCGATACCGGAGTGTACGATTCCGGACAATGGTTGCAGCCTCTCCATAAGAATTCCGACTCGGTATACTTTACGTTTGGAATATTTGGATCCGGCTCGGTATATGGATCTGTTCCTAAATCTTGTTCTCTATACTGACCAAATTCTTCGTATTCATAGTTTTCCTTAACGGCAGTATCTGTCTTACTTTTCATCTCTGCCATTTCGGTAGTTTCGTTTAGTGTATTTTCAGTGTCTAAATTATCAATATTATTATCTGTAATATTTATTTTTTCGCTGTCTTTCATTGTAGGTCTATTTTAGTAATTTACTTATTGAAAAAGATAAATCCATGAACAACAATTTCGAATTCACGTTGCGTTCGATGGCATATATAGTTTTGTTTATTGATTTTTCTATCATCTCTATGTTGCGTTCTGTTATTCTTCCGGGAAATGCATTGTTGAACTTTTCGTCGCCAAAATCCAACTGATAGCTCAAGTTTACACCTGCCACTGTTTTCAAGAAACACGCACGAAACGATTCCAATGCATAGTTAAGAAATTGTTTTTGTTGTTCTCGTCCCATGGCACTTGCCTTCTCTACCCATTTCGACAACGAAAGCATTTGCAACTTGAACAGTTGTCTAGTCCATACCACAAACATTTCGGCAAAGAGTTGTTTCTGTACAGATTGGTTCACAATGTTCAGAGCATTTATCACATTGCCCTCTGCCGCTTCCAACACCATAGGTACATCAAGATTTGCCGGCAAATCCAAAGTAGAAAGGTATTGGCTCATGCTTTGGTTGTCTATTTTTTTTACCGGTACCATCTGCACCCTCGACAATATTGTAGACAATATTTTGTCTTGATTTTCGCTTACAAGCAAAAACAAAGTGTTTTCGGTAGGTTCTTCCAGTATCTTCAGCAGTTTCGGAGCAGCCGCACCATGCAGTTTTTCTATCATCCAAATTATCATTATTTTGTATTTGGATTCGTAGGTTTTCAAGTTTAATATTCGTATTATTTCGGCTGCATCTCTTACATTTATCTGCCCCTGTTTGTTTTCTATATCCAAATATTCGAAAAAGCCTTCTAGCTGAACATAGTAATTATTTTCAAGCAGGTAGCTGTGAAACTCTTTCATAAAATCTTTCGACGAATGGTTCGAGCTTACAGCTTTTGTGGCAGCCGATGGAAAGACGAAGTGCAAATCGCTATGAGCCAATTGCTGATACTTTTTGCACGACGGACAACAGCCGCACGAGTCGGCACGAAGTTCTCTCTCTTCGTCGACAGTGCCATAGTTTACTCTGTTTTCGCAATTCAGATACTGTGCGTAGGCCAAAGCCAAGGCCAATCCTCCATATCCATTTTTGCCAAAAAACAACTGTGCATGACTTATTCTTCCCGAATCTATTATTCGAGTAAGTCGGTTTATTAATGGTCGTTGTCCTATAATGTCTTTAAACTGCATAATACATCAAAATAGCTTGCAAAGATACATATTTTTTAGCAATATTTGCTGTTTTTTTTTATGTTTTGATAATGTACTGTTTTTCAATTTACCACAATTGCATTTTTTTCGTTATTTCTCCAAAATATCATTTACCGCAATATCAATTGATGGCAAATTTCACATTAATATATGTACACTACCGCTACTACAACAATGCAAATATATAGATATGTAAACGCAAAAACACTCAATAAATTGTGATAACATCTTGTACGAAATCATTTACAAGCCTACTCTATATTTTTCTGCCGTTGCAGCAACATCGCATTTGCGTTTTGCCTACACCGTATTTTGCTTTGCATTGGCATACTTTTGCCTTTACGTTTGGTGCATGATTATATTTACGTTTGGTATATGATCATGTTTACGTTAGTATAGAGGTCCGCTATCGCCGATAGCAAACCATCAACATAACGTAAAAACTACCTGCCTAAAAACGTAAAGACAAAAAACACGCAACGTAACCGCAATTTTGCAATAAAACTACTGCAAACAACAGCAAGCACAAACGAAACACAGCAGTTTTGGTGTCGAAGAAATATTTGCAACAGAAAAATATTGTCAGAAAAAACACTTTGCCACAAAATATTGTAGATGTTTTGTCGTTGAAATAAACAATAACACAAAAAAAGGCAAGAATAACAATGAAAATAGTAACATATAACGTCAACGGTATACGAGCAGCAATGGGCAAAGGATTTATAGACTGGCTGACAGCCACCTCACCCGATGTATTGTGTATTCAAGAAACAAAAGCGCAACCCGACCAAATACCTACCATGGACTTTACAATGGCAGGCTATCACACTTATGCACATTCGGCCGAAAAAAAAGGCTACAGCGGAGTAGCCATATTGTCGAAACAAATGCCCGACAATGTAGTGGTAGGAATAGGCATTCCTGAATATGACAAGGAAGGCCGCTTTATACGTGCCGACTTTGGCGACGTGTCGGTTATAAGTGTTTATCACCCTTCGGGGACAAGTGGAGATGAACGCCAAGACTTTAAAATGAAATGGCTCGACGACTTCCAAAACTACATAACCGAACTGAAAAAAGAACGTCCGAACCTTATCATTTGCGGCGACTTCAACATTTGCCACCAACCTATCGATATTCACGACCCAATACGAAATGCCAAAAATTCCGGTTTCTTGCCCGAAGAACGCGAATGGATAGACGGATTTATGAAAACGGGATTTATAGATACTTTTCGTTACTTCAACGACCAACCTCACAACTACACATGGTGGAGTTATCGTTTTCATGCAAGAGAAAACAATAAAGGGTGGCGTATCGACTATATAATGGCAGCACAACCATTGGAAAACAGATTGCAACGCTCGGTAATATTAGCCAATGCCTACCACTCTGATCACTGCCCTATGATAACCGAAATATCGGACCAATAGACATAAACATACTAAACACTAAAACAAATCGTTATTAGTAGCAAATCAAAAAAAACAATCAACATTATGAAACAAAAGATTTTTACAATAGCTTTGGTGTCGGGCTTGTTAAGTTCGTGTGTTACGATGGAAAAATATTCGGCACTACAATCTAAAAACGACCAACTAAACAAGCAATATTCGATATCGCAAGACGAGTTGGCTGCAATGACAGCCGAAAACAAACGCCTGCTTGAACAAAACAAACAAGCAAAGGCCACTATGCGACAAGACGAAAACAAAATTGCCGACTTGGAAAAAGAAATAGTAAAACTGAACCAACAATATGCCGAGCTAAAACAAAAATACGAACAAACAGAACAAGGCTACTTAAAACAACTGACAGGCAAAAACCTTGACCTAAACTCGGCAAAAGAATTATTGGCAGAAAAAGAAAAAGAACTTAACGACAAAGAAAGCCGTTTGGAAGTGCTACAAAAAGAATACGAAGAACGCAAAGAGCGTGCCGACGACTTGGCCAGAAAACTTGAAGAAAAAGAAAACGAACTTAAAGCTGCCATAGCAGAAAAAGAAAAAGCAGTGAACGACATACGTCAAAAAGTAGCCAATGCTTTGGTAGGGTTCGAAAACAAAGGATTGAAAATAGATGTAAAAGACGGCAAAGTTTATGTATCGATGGAAGACAAATTATTGTTTGCATCAGGACGTTGGGACGTATCGGCCGAAGGTATGAAAGCCATAAACGAACTTTCTAAAATATTAGAAGAAAATCCGGATATAGATGTTATGGTGGAAGGACATACCGACAATGTGGCTTATCGTGGCAACGGCAACATAAAAGATAACTGGGATTTGAGCGTTATGCGTTCTACTTCGATAGTAAAAGCATTGTTGAAAAACAAAAACATAAGTCCTACACGCATCACGGCATGCGGTCGTGGCGAACACTCTCCAAAAGTAGAAAACGATACCAAAGAGAACAGAGCAATAAACCGCCGCACCGAAATAATTCTTACTCCTAAATATGTAGAACTATTAGACATACTTTCGAAATAAGATTATACAATATTGACATCAAATACAAAACCGCCTACAGAACAATATCACTAAATCCTGTAGGCGGTTTCTTTTTAACTATATGTTATATTATGGGCAATTACTATTGTTCGCTTACAAGGAGTTGTGCCGTAACACGGCTATGCTGTTCAAGGTATATCTTGCGTTCGCCCACTATCGAGTTTATAATCTCGCTAGTGTAGTAGCGAATAGTTATAAGCTGCAAATTGTTGTTGTAACGAACGTGGAAGTCTTTCTGCAAAACAGGAATAAGCCTGTCGAAAACAACATCTTTATTATCCATACACACCGAAAAACTAAGAGCAGAGTTTTGTATCATATTAACCTTTACACCCATTTTGGCAAACTGGCCGAATATCTTTTGCAAATTATCTTCGGCTATAAACGAGAAGTCCTTAGGCATAATAGACAGCAACACCTGATTGTTTTTGAAAATATACAACGGCGTTTCAGGGTCGATACTATCAGCATTTCTTATCACAGAACCCTCAGACTGCGGAGTAACAAACGACTTTACATGCAACGGAATTTCTTTGTTTTGCAAAGGTTTCACAGTCTTTGGATGTATAATTGATGCACCATAGTATGCAAGTTCTATGGCTTCGTTGTAGGGAATAGTGTTTATCTTTTTAGTGTTGGCAAAGTATTTAGGGTCGGCATTTAGGAATCCGGGCACGTCTTTCCATATTATCATTGCTTCGGCCGACAAACAATAAGACAATATAGCTGCCGAATAGTCGGAGCCTTCGCGTCCCAATGTAGTAGTAGTACCTTGTAGGCTGCCGGCTATAAAACCTTGCGTCACTACAATACCACAGCTGTCTATCATTGGCTGCAAATACTTGTTGGCAAGGCTTTGTGTCATCTCCCACTCTACCTTTCCTTCACGATATGTCGAATCTGTTTTTATTATCGTTCTCACATCAAGCCAACGATTGCTTATACCTATATGGTTTAGATATTCGCTTATTATTGTAGTAGAAACCAACTCACCTATCGAAACTATTTGGTCGTAATTGAAGTTATAATCAAAGGAGGCCAACTGCATTTGCTCTTCCAACATCCTGAAGAAATGGTCTATCTTGCTTCTCACTTCTTCGACATCGGCACCAAAAAGGTTATCTATAATCTCGTAATGATAGTCTTTAAGCCTGCTCAACGTAGACTGCCAATCATCTGCAACACCCGTTTTTTCCGAAAGCAACAACTCTAAATTGTTTGTTGTCTTACCCATTGCAGACACCACAATAACCAACGGCTCGGAACGATATTGTTCTACAATGCCTGCCATATTTACTACAGCCGAAGCACTATTAACCGATGCGCCTCCAAATTTAAATACTTTCATAGGTTTGTTTCAATGAATTTATTCTTTCCAACGTATAGTTTCTATAAGATGCATTATGTCTTTATGCAAAAACTCGTAAACAGGTTGCAACGAATCGTAGTTAGGATTACCATTTATGTAGAAAGCACCTTTGACGAAATGTTTTACACTATCGGTAGCCCAAAACTGATATGTAGAGGCAATGCTCTTCCCCTTCAATGTGTACGAATTTGCATATACTTTGTTTTCGTTGTCGGTGTACGACTGCTCGTATACTCCCGATGCCATATTAAAATGTACAGATACTGTCTTGTGTGCTATATCGGCTTCGGAAGCCAAAGTATTCTGCGATGTCAGAGGTTTGTAACTTAGAAATATCACACCGTTCAACGATGGTACAACCACGTCAAACCACACATCGCCATCGTTTTTCTTCATTTTTATTTCTGAATACTTAGGGTATTCAAACACAAAAGGAATACATGCAGTGTCGTATTTCAAATACTCCTTTTCGGGAAACGAAATGCGATAGTATGTCGACGGCTTTGGTGTATAATTGTCGGCAGAATTGCAACCTACAAACAGTGTAGCCACAAAAGCTATAGCAACAAAAACACACATAGTTTTTCTAAAACTTGGCATACTCATTTTTGCAACATCTTCGTCGCCCGATTTAAATATATTGTATCCTTTTTCAAAAAGGTATTTTATTGTTCTATTACTCATCTTCGCAAGGGGTATTAATTTTAACTTGTATTTGTTCTATTCGTCTGTTGTCGGCTTTTGCAATCACAAAGTCAAAGTGTTCTATACTTATCGTTTCCTTCTCGGCAGGAATCTCTCCGGCCACTTCAAGAATAAGTCCGGCCAATGTTTCGGCATCGCCACGCATCTCGTCGAACCACTCGTCGGATATTCCTATAATTTTGCAAAAGTCTATTATGCTTGTCTTGCCTTGAAACAAGAAAGTATCGTCGTCGTTTTTTGTATAAATAAGTTCTGTTTTGTCGTATTCGTCGGTTATTTCGCCAACTATTTCTTCAATAATATCTTCCAGTGTCACCAATCCCGATGTGCCGCCATATTCGTCTACCACAATGGCAACGTGTATTTTGTTTTCTTGAAACTCGTGCAACAAATCGCTTACACTCTTGGTTTCGGGAACGAAAACGGCAGGACGTATAAGGTTGTTCCACTCCGATGTCTGACAACCATTCATCAATGGCAACAAATCTTTTATATACAAAACTCCAAGTATATTGTCTATCGAGGTTTCGAATACCGGAATACGAGAAAAACCTGTTTCCTTTGCTATATTAACTATCTCTGTTATCGAGGTTCGTTTCTCTACAGCCACCACATCAACTCTCGACTTCATAATTTCACTAACAACCAAATCGCTAAAACGAACTATACCTTTCAGCATTTTAGTCTCTGTTTCCACATCATCGCCACCTTCGGCAATCTCTATCACATCAGACATCTCGTCGCCCGAAAGCGCATTAGAATTGTTGTTGGTGGGTTTATTGCTCACCAACTTATTGATGACAAATGCGAATGGCGAAAATATCATAACCAAAACTTTTATCATCAATGCCCAACGGCACACTATATCTACATCGTCTTTTTGTGCAAAGTGGTGTGGCAACCTGATAGTAAGCAATGCAAACAAAAACAAATAAAACACCGTTGCAAACACAATGGCAAGATAGTACAACGGCATAGAACTTGGCACTACAGCTGTAAAAAGCAACACACCAAGCAACAAGGAAAAACCGCGAAAAATAAGTGCAGAAAATTCCAAAGCTGTCATCGTGGTGTCTTCTTTGTCAAGAAGCCGTACAATTATAGATGAATAGGTAGTCCCTTTGCTTTTAATTTCAGAATAGTCGCTACGATTCAGCTCTTCCATCGCTCGATAAAAGAAGGTAGAGAGTGCCGACAAAAAGAATAAAACTAAAATTCCAACCAAAAGCATGATGTTGGTTGCTGTAAAAAACTCCGGCAGAGGATCTGTTGTCATTATATCCAAAATAATATTCTTTATATGTTTTCAACTACAAATTTACACTTATTTTTCGACTAATAGAAAATATTCTGCAATTATTTATCATATTACTATTCCATTTACACTATAACCATTTGAAATGCTGAATGTTCATCAACGTAAAATAATATTAACCCAAAGGTAAAATATTGCGCATTTAACAGTAATTTTTCAGCAATACATACTGCTTTTTCAGCAAAATGTTTACCCAAACAACACATTACACACAACATCTGCATAGTATATTGTATTTCAACAAATTCACAAACATTATACCGCAACGTACAGCCACACACCAATCAAAGACACAAACATATGCAGATGCAACAAAAATAAGATTGACAGCAATTTTAATAATATCCGACACAAAGAATTTGCGACGATAAATCACCATTGAAAGCACTCCCCTATTGCAATTATTATTTTATCGCGATGACGATATACCATCATCCCGATGACAATATACCACCATCTCGATGACGATATACCGCCATCAGGATCTAATTATAACTACTCTGCCGCATGAAATTTGGAGCATTGCAGGCCCCAATATAATATCCGGAAATTCAAATTGACGCTTTGTTTCCGTTCCCTAAAGCAAATATCATACAATCTTTGCACGAAAAGACTGATACGAATACAAAAGACCGACGCACTAAAAATAAGATTATAACAGACATAAAAAAAAGAAACCGCTAAAAAGTTTAGCGGCTTCTTGTGGAGTATAACGGAATCGAACCGTTGACCTTTTGACTGCCAGTCAAACGCTCTAGCCAACTGAGCTAATACCCCAACAAAATTGTCTTCGTTTGACTTTGCAAAATTACATATTTTTTTTGATATGGAAAAGATATTTTTTCTTCAAAGACATTACATTGCTTATTGCCAAGTTATTAAACTTACAAAAAAATCTTTCACTCGTCTATTTCCTCCATATTTAGCGGCTCTTTGTACAAGTTTTTCTCCAAATATGCATAGTACGACAAGTAGTAAATATATCCATTTCGTATTTCCACACGATGTTCGCTGGTTATGGTTCGTAGCAAAGTTTGTGTCCCAATCAGTGTCCCTTTATCCAAATCCACCAGTCTGACCACTCCCAAATCGTCGCTACTGCTTATGGCATACGCATTTCGATAGGACGATATTATATTGTGGTCGCGACGATAAAAATAATCAAAGAAGCCGGGATCTAAGTTTATAGTGGATACAAACTTCATATCGAGAGTAAATTTTGTAAGAGTAAGACTATTAAAATTAAATATATAATAGTTTGTATCTATTTTCAAAAACGTCGGGCGGCAAATAGGAAAGTATCTGTAATCGTAATCGTTCATATCGTCTTTTATCTTATATGCTTCGTCCAACGAGCCATATATTATAGACGTTGCTTTTACCTTAAACCAATCGTTGTACATAGTATCTACATAAAATTTTGTAAGTTCGGTTATGCTATCTTTATAGTTCGGATTTTGCTTTATCTTACTATCGATAAATGTTTGGAGGTCGTCGGCAAAACGACCATTTATACATTCGTTCCTTACATAATTGTATTGAGCAGTATCGCCACGCACTATATAATTGTTTAGCGATGCCACATATACCAATTGATAATAATCAAAGTCTAAGGTAAGTTCCGGCGTAAGATAAAAAACTCTCAGAGTCTGCGGAGTATAAATATCTTGTTGCTGAAGAATTTCGTCACCCACCTTGGCATCGCCAAAAGCCCAATATACAAATCCTGCCACACACTTTTCTTTTCCAAGTTTCAACATACCATTATCGTAATACACACGTCGCATACAGCCATAATCTTGGTCGGCAATGTAACATTCAAACTCAGAGTTGTGGTAAAAGTTCTCGTACTTGTATTCGACTTCCATCTGTGCCAAAAGCGAATCGTTAAGGTCGTAAACTTGCAAATAATCGAAACCTTGTGTAGTTTCTATAAGCACATACAACAAATCTTCCACTATATGAAAATCCAACACATTAACTTCCGGAATCTTCACCACTGGTATACCTATGTTATCAGCACTCATCTTTACCTTTCCGCTATCGGCAGGGTGCATAAAGATATTAAGCCACAGTTCGTTGTTTTTATTAAAGCGTGCACGTTCCACCTTGTAGGTTCTTTTCAAATATTCAGGAGTGGTAAATTTTATCATCAAAGGCATATCCCTGCTTGTAATCTCAAAACTGAAATATCCGCTCGAATTGGTAGTTATGGTACCCTGATTGGGAATAGTTATCGACACATTCTTCAATGGCTTGCGCGTCTGATTATCTTCCACAATTCCATTCACTGTAAACAGAATTTGCCCAAACGAGATTATCGACATAGTTACCATCAACAAAAAAGTTATTATCTTTCTTTTCATAAAGCTATTTTTTAAGGTTGTTTATTTCCTATAAACAAATACCGAAAAAAATAGTTGTTGATAGTGTGCAAGACGACTACCGAACACCTTGTTTCTATTCCGGAACAAATAAATGCAAGTTTTTGTGTCAGAATTGGCGCGAATAGCAAAAAAAATAGTAACTTTGCAAAAGTTTTTCGACTATAAAAACTATTGAAACTAAATCATAAATAAGGACTAAAACGATTGTTATGTATCCAAATATACCCAAGATGAAACACCTAGACACCGGCAATTTCTTTTTAATTGCGGGTCCATGTGTTATAGAAGACAAAGTAGTACCCTTCGAAATTGTAGAACGTTTGCTGGAAATAACCGACAAACTTCAAATACCATTTGCATTCAAAGCGTCGTATCGCAAAGCTAACCGTTCGAGGGTTGATTCGTTTGTAGGAATCGGCGATTGGGAAGGTTTGGAACTGCTAAAAGAGATAGGCGAAAAATACGATATTCCGGTTGTTACCGACATACACACCGAAACCGAAGCAGAGATGGCTTCACACTATGTCGACGTATTGCAAATTCCTGCGTTTCTATGCCGACAAACTTCTCTACTGGAAGCTGCCGCCAAAACAGGCAAAGTGGTAAACATTAAAAAGGGACAATTCTTGTCGCCGGAGGCCATGACACACGCCGTCGACAAAGTAAGATACTATGGAGGACAAGATAGCAACATTATACTTACCGAAAGAGGTACAACATTTGGCTATCAAGACTTGGTAGTAGATTTTAGAGGGGTACCTACAATGAAAACCAACAATGTATCGGTGGTGGTAGACATCACACATTCGTTGCAAAAACCCAACCAGGCAGCAGGTGTAACAGGCGGAAATCCGGAAATGATAGAAACAATAGCTCGTGCAGCAGTAGCTGTTGGTGTAGATGGAATTTTTATGGAAACACATCCATATCCTCTATACGCAAAATCCGACGGAGCAAATATGCTACACCTTGAACTTGCAGAGCCTTTGCTTAAACGCTTGTTGGCTATACACAAAGCTGCTAATATGGAAATAAAATAATAGTAAGACTTGTGTTCGATAGGAATACAATTAAAACTACAAAATACATATATACGACAAAACTATGAAATTAAACTTGACAAAACCATTGGTTTTCTTCGATTTGGAAACAACAGGCATACAAGTAGGAAGCGACAGAATAATAGAAATATGCCTTTTGAAAGTTGCTGTTAATGGCGAAGTATCTACTTTGGTACACAGAGTAAACCCTTCTATGCCAATACCGCCACAATCAACAGAAATACATGGTATCACAGATGAAATGGTAAAAGACAAACCTACATTCAAAGAGCTATCTGCCGAAATAGCAAATTTTATAGGCGATTCTGATTTGGCTGGATACAACTCTAACAAATTCGACGTACCGTTGTTGGTAGAAGAATTTTTGCGTGTAGGAATAAATTTCGATATACAAAACCGCAAACTGATAGACGTTCAAAATATCTTCCACAAAATGGAACCCAGAACCCTAAAAGCTGCTTATAAGTTTTACTGCGGAAAGAACTTAGACAATGCTCACTCTGCCGAAGCCGATACTATGGCCACCTACGAAATTCTGCTTGCCCAGATAGAACGCTACGAAGGTGTGGAATACGAAGACAGAGATGGTAATATAAGTTGCCCGATAGTGAACGATATAAAGAAATTGCAAGAGTTTACCACAAATTCTAATTGGGCTGATTTGGTAGGACACTTAGGATACAACAAAGACGGAAAAGAAATATTTAATTTCGGGAAATATAAAGGTAAAGCTGTCGAAGAGGTATTCATTATAGAACCTGCATACTACGATTGGATGATGAAAGCCGACTTTCCTCTATCTACCAAACGTGTTATTACAGATATAAGATTGAGATCTAAATTTAAAGCTCCACAAGGAAAATTGTTTTAACAGAGTACGTCGTAAGTTTTTTTGACATGAAAATAATCTGTATTGGTCGAAACTATAAAGAACATGTCCGGGAGTTGCAACACCAACTACCAGAACAACCTATATTTTTCATAAAACCGGATAGTGCATTACTACAAAAAGGACAACCTTTCTTCTACCCCGATTTTTCGACAGAAATCCACTACGAAATAGAGTTGGTGGTACGAATCAATCGTTTGGGAAAAAATATTCAGAAAAAATTTGCCCACAAATATTACAACGAAGTAGGACTTGGCATCGACTTTACTGCACGAGATTTACAACGTACCGCCATTGAACGCGGCGAGCCATGGACCCTATCTAAAAGTTTCGACGATTCTGCTGTGGTAAGCGACTTTGTAACTATCGACTCGTTAGGAAAAGATATTCAAAATCTAAACTTCGAATTGCAGAAAAACGGAACCACTGTTCAAAAAGGATTTACAGCCGATATGCTTTTCCACATCGACGAGCTCATAGAATATATTTCTCAATTTATGACTTTGAAAATTGGCGACTACATATTTACAGGTACACCTGCCGGTGTGGGACCAATACAAATTGGCGATAATTTAGAAGGATTTTTGGAAGGAAAACCATTATTGAATTGTCGAATAAAATAAACGGAAAAACAATAAAATTACAACTTCAAACTACGAAGATATTGTTTTTTTTCGTCGCCTATACGGTAACTTTCAATAGCTTTTTGTATAGCTTTGTTGTGTACCCACTTGTTTAGATGTTTATTTTCAAATATAGGTAACGTAGCATGGTATTGTTTTATAAACGCAAAACTATAATACCATGCTATTGCCATATTTATATAGTACTCGTCCGAACATATCGAAGCTACAAGTTCAAGATCTGCCATATCAAAATTGTCATCCAGAAAAAAATGCAACAATGTCACTATACCGAAACGCACAGTATAGGTATGCTCCGAACGTATCCACCTACATACATGCGACTTTACTATATCCGGATGTTTCGCAAATATTTTTGGTGTAAGGGTATCACAGGTAGCCCAATTATCGATGTAAGGAAGAAATTGTTCTACATATTCCATCACTTCTATTATATTCTTACTTATGGTAAGCAAAAGAATGGCATGCAGATTGTTTTCTTCGTAATATATATGAGGCAATTCTCTTAAAAAAAGATTTTTATCTTCAGTATTAGCAAATTCCTTTGCAAATACTCTTAGTTGTGGAACACGAACACCTATTATCTTTTCTTTATCAACAGACGGCGTCAACTTGGAAACAAAATCGCGATACTGCAAATCTTGCAATTCCATAAGTTTGGCTACTACACATTCCATCTATCAGTTCGTCTTTCCCAAAAACGTTATACTACTATATTCTCAATCTAAAAAACTACTTAATATCTTTTGCACATTTTGTATGCTTGCGACAATCTTTCTTGCAACGAAACATTTCTAAATACAATTCTTTAAGTGTTTCTTGTTTTGTACTATCCAATACATTCATATATTCTTTGTACTGTCTAATCGTTGTTTGAAAAAGTGCATCTTGCAAAAGAATTATTCTTTCTTTGGTTTCTTGCATTTTTATAGTATCCACATCAACCTCCGAAACAAGCATAATCATATCTCTTTGGCATGATTTTAATTCTTTATCCAATTCTTTTGCATGCGACTTGTATTTCTTCTTTATCGAATCGAATGCAACAGATTGTTCTTCGGTAAGATCTAATTTAGACTTTAAGAAACATTTTTCTTTATGAGGTCTGTGAGCATGCTTCTTGCTATCGTTGGTCAACAATAATGTCAATGTTACAACATTGCAAACAACTAATATACTTATAACAGTGAGAATTATTCTAAAATGTTTCTTTACCATTGCTTTATCCGTTTTTATTCGTTTATCAAAACTTCAGAGAAGTAATATGTTGATGTACTTATATGATTTTCTTCGGCAAAAGTGTCGATCGATTGAAAATCTTGCGATTGATTTGAGTTAAAAAGAAATAGAATATTTAGCACTATAGTCAGTAGTACTACCGGCACAACAGCATAATTTATAATCTTTTTTTGTCGTGCTGCAGCCACTTGTTGACGTTCCATGTTTTTACTAAATGAGGCAAACGAATCATCACATAGTCTTACATGGCTTTTGTCAGTCTTTACTATTTGTTCCAAAAAGTTGTCAAAGTTTCCGGTATTCATATCTCTAAATCAATTAATCATTATCTTCAAATTTCATACTTTTCTTTATATTCTGCTTTGCCCTAAATATCAGCTGTTCTACAGCCGACACAGAACTCAATTCTAATATATCTGCAATCTCTTTCTGAGGAATATTTTCATAAAAGAACAGCGTAAACACTTTTGCTTGTCGCTCAGGCAAAGCTTTTATAGCATTGTGCAATTCGTCTATTTGCTTACTCTTTATATCTTCGTCCTCAGTTTTGTCGGGACATTGTATTTCTCTATAATCTAATCTAGAAAAAATATCTCTTACTTTTTTCGATCGCAACAACTTGTACGACTTATTGATAGCTATCCGATGCAACCATGTAGAAAGCGAAGCTTCTTCTCTAAAGCGGCTTATCGAATCAAACAAATCAATAAATACCTCTTGAACCAGATCTTCTGCATCTTCCGAATTATGCACCATACCATAGCACAAATGTTTTAATCTGCTATAATATTGTTCATAAACAATTTTAAATGCTTCTGAATCTTTTTGCTTTAGTGCGTTTACTAATTCTTTTTCGTTCATCAGATAGTTTTAAATGCCTCTATAATTTCTACTATTAATTTGTAAAACAATGCGAAAGAACTTTATCATGCTTTAAAATTCTTTCGCAAAGATACAATTTATTTTCAAGAGTCAAACAACTATCTTATTTTTTGTCGTGGCTACATTTGTGGTCTTTACCATTTTTGTCACATTTGTGGTCTTTTGCTTTACCATCTTTACTACATTTGTGATCTTTACCATTTTTGTCACATTTGTGGTCGTGGCCTTTTGCATCTTTACTGCATTTGTGATCTTTACCGTTTTTGTCACATTTGTGGTCGGCACCTTTTGCATCTTTACTGCATTTGTGGTCTTTGCCGTTTTTGTCACATTTGTGGTCGGCACCTTTTGCATCTTTACTGCATTTGTGGTCTTGACCTTTATTTTTGTCACATTTATGATCCTGAGCTTTAGCATCTTTACTGCATTTGTGGTCTTTGCCGGCTTTATCACATTTGTGAGTTTTTTCGGTTTGTGCTTCTTTTTGAGGGGCAACTTGTTGTGCTACTGCCATGCCGAAAGATAAGCAGATAGCGGTTGCCAATACGATTAATTTTTTCATTTCTATCTTTTCAATTTTAATGTTACTTATACCCTTTAGTACACTTTTTATCCAAACCTTATGCTATCGAGTTCCTTTTTTTATACCATAATGCAGTTTTTTTTGCCAAGTTTACACTCATAACCGATAATGAATCAGTCGGGTATATCATTTAATATAACATATCGATTTAGCTAATTAATAATTTACATATTGCATAAAAACGTCTGCTGTCGATGATAATGCCATTCCTTCAAGATCGAAAAACTTGGAAACAACACCTTTTCTAAAGGCAACTTCTAAAAAGTGATTTGCGAATTTTTCTAGAGACGTACCGAGGTGCGTCTTTGCAATACATAGCGGGCTATACGACCCCTAAAGAAATAGAACGATTTCGGTAAAAAAACACAACGTTGCGATTAAGCGAGTAAAGAGCAATGCCTAAGCATTAGCTATTTCGAGCGATAGCAACATCGACAAAGTCAAAGCACGCAAAAGTTTCAAAGAACACTCTTTTGTTTATCCGAAACGTGGAATTTTTAGAAGTTGCCTATACTCTCATTCCGTAAATCCGTAGGTCCATAATTCCGGCGTAGCCACCCATCTTAATCACTAAAGACAACTTCCTTAAAATAACACCCTACCGTCAATCTCTTGGCAGTAGGGTTTTGCGAGCGTGACGATATACCATCAATTTCTGGGTGGTATATTGGGGCAAAATTTCCTCCCGATGCCGAGATAACAACGTCCCGATGTAGCACAAAAATCCACGCGAGGAAAATCTCACGACGTCG
>JAFZDP010000051.1 GCA_017561155.1 Bacteroidales bacterium
CTATATATACGAAAAAGGCATCGACTACACATCATCGACGCCTCAAAAATGGTTATTTACAACCTGTACGTTAGCGAAGGTTAACCCTCAAAGCCTCCTCCTGTATCGGTATTTCCTCCGCCCGTACCACTCGAAGGGGTTTCATCTGTATTACCCTCGTTGCCGGAACTGTCACCCAACTCTTTTTTGCCTACTTCTTGGTAGAATCCCTTCTCGTAATCTACTATTTTATAGACACCTACGGTTTCTTTTTCTGCCTTGTTCACTGCCTCTGTCAGCAAAACATTGGGGCGAAAACGGATGTTAATCTTTTCCAGCTGTGCCAAGCCGGCTTTGGTGTTGTCGTCAACAGCCTTGTAGGAAATGGTAGGATAGAAAATTCCCACATCTCCAAGTTTGACACTATACCCCAACGAAAGATGATACTCGATAGTTTGGCAAAAACTATCCAATACGGCTCTCACAGTTGCCTGTGGCACGTTGGTGTGTTTGCTACAAAATTTCACCACCTCTTTCTCGCCTATCTGGCCCGAGGATAATAACTGTAGAACATATTTCAGTTCTTGTTCTTTGGTGCCAATCTTTGTCATTGGCATTTGTTTTGATCGAAATTTGATCATGAGAAAAAAGTTTTTATATTCATTGAAGAACCCCGAGGAACAACTGTCTCTCGGTTTAATGTAGTTCTTCTTTTTTCGTTTGCAAAGATACAACATAATTCGCCGTTACGCAAGTTTTTCAAGTTTTTCAAACTCCTCATATTTATTAACAACTCAACATTTTACCATTTTCGTACCACAGTTTCGCACCACCTAACCTGCTGAAACATGCAAAAAAGTTATTACCGTTTAAATAATCGTATATACAGTATCTATACCGGTGTAAATACCCATAAAAAAACGCACCCAAACTGATGCGAACTTTCTATGCATCAAGCTGTTGATAACTTTTCTTTAAAATTATTGTTTTTGGGCCATTTTACGCCTTCAAAAAAGAGTCTTTCAAGCTGCTTTTTCGGCCAAATATTTTATGCTTTTTGCAGAAATTCATTGGTTTTTCTGTATAAGTTGCCTTAAACTTTTACAAGTGCTTTGACTTCGTCGATGATGCCATCGCTCGAAATAGCTAATGCCATGGTATTGCTTTTTACTCGCGTAATTGCAATGTTGTGTTTTTTTGCCGAAATAAAAAAAACACTATTCCTTGTTTGGAATAGTGTTTGCTGTATTGTAAAGCCTTTGGGCTTTTATTTCCTTCTTTTAGGGTAATGTGAATACAAATGGTAAATTGAATTGCACACGTTTTGGTTTGCCTTGAGATGTCCCGGGTTTCCATTTAGGCATAGATCTTACAACTCGCAATGCTTCTTGTCCGCAGCCGGCTCCTATGTCGCGTAGCAGTCTTGTACTTGTTATTTGTCCATCTTTTTCTACCACAAAAGTTACATATACATTGCCTGATACATTGTTTTTCAAAGCCTCTTCAGGATATTTGATGTTGCGAGAAATAAAGGCATACATAGAGTCGACACCTCCGGGAAATTCAGGAGCAACTTCGATAACTGTATATATTTCGTCATCAAAAACAACCTTCTGTGCTTTTGCACCAAATCCGCAAAACATTGCTATTGCGGCTAATAAGATTAATTTTTTCATATTATTACGTGTTTAAAATTTATGCAAAGATACAGTTTTTTTATATACTACAAAGTGTATTTCAGATATTTAACATATAGGCAACTTCTAATATACCAAAATATATTTTGACGATAACGAAATAAATATTATATTTGCACATATTTGTTATGTGAAGATAAAGTCTTATTTGATTAAAATATAATTAATTACAATAAAAAAAGATGCCGTTATGAAAAGAAATTTTTTATGTTTGCCACTTATGATGGCGATGTTGATGTTTTCGTGCGACAAGTTTAATCCTTGTGTAAGGGGCGAATCGAAAACAGAATGTAATACAACAACAAGTGTGTATGTTATGAACTCGACCTACAATACTATACAGGTGGGCAACGCTGTGGTGCAAGCTGCCGAGAAAAAGGAGTTGACGTCTATGGATTCCGGAGTGCCCGGTTTGCACCCCGAATACATACGAGAATACTTTGGCGGCGACACTGTTTTGATAAAGTTTAACGACAGCGTGGCAATAAAGCATATAGTGCTACGCACTGATACTGCTTGGGTATATATTCCGGAGGTACATAATATATATGATATAGAGTCGTGGAATACCGGATATAATGGCAATACGTGGACTTCGTGGGCGGTATACACCGTTACCGAAACAGACTATAAAATAGCACAAGACTACATGAACGAAAATAGATAGACTGACTATAAAAACAAATATATTTATTAATTAATAATTTACAACAATGAAAAAATATTTATTTATAGCTATGGCAGTAGTATGCTCTATGTTGTTGACAGCCTGTCCGGGAACAGACGACGGTGGCGAACAACAACAGGAAGAAACTGTAACAAACCCTATCAAAGGAAAAAGTTACATAAACGTATCTACTTATGAATACGAAGACGAGTATGGTGAAATGCAAGAAGAAACAGAAACCAATATTCTTAATTTCACAACTTTGGAAGATGGCTTTTTGTTTTCAAAATATGAAAGTGCAACCGATAGCGATGAAGAAACATTGCCTTTCAAATATTCGTTCCACATGAACAGTGGCACCATTACACTTGAATACGATGTAGATGATGTAGAAGTATACCCATTCACCTACAACGAACAAAACAATACGATAACTCTTCGTTCGTCTTACGGCGATTTTTCTCTTGTGTTTAGTTACCACAAAGATATATAATCTGCCATACTATCGGGCAGGAAAAAGAAAACGGCTGAACATTGTTCAGCCGTTTTTTCTTATACTAAATGGCAGTATGAAAAAAAAGGGAACAATATTTGTATGTATTGTTCCCTTTGTGTTTGGTAATGTATGTCTGCTATTTAGCATACTTAAATATGATGTTTGTATAGTTTGGATTTCTCCAGTCTATCATCATTTGGCGGAATGCTTTGTAGTCTTTTACACTTATTTGTTCGTCGTCGATAGTCAGTTTGCGAACCACAACCAATGTATCTTCCTTTTGGAATATCTTTATTTCTATACTGCCGAAAGGTTTTTCGTACTTAATATCTACCGGCTGTCCTATATACTTAACGTTTTCGGGCAAAAGAATATTAAAAGAATAACTTTCGTTTGTTTTGCCACACACTACCGGAGTAGAGCGTTTCGATGTCAGATATTCGGGCAATATATCGATACCGCATTGTGGCACACTGAAGTTGTAGTATTCGTTTTCTGTATCCAAAACGTTTAATTTTAATTTTTCTACATCTTTGGCTTTTGCGTTATCTACTTGGATTTGAGCTTGCACTCTAATATTTGTATCAGCCAAATTTAAAGTGGAATTAGAAAAATGACTTATACGTTTTTCCTTTAAACATTGCACCGGTTCGGCTGTGCTTATAGGCGACATATCGTAGGTTTTTCCATCTATGACAACCGAAACCATTACATTGCTTTCGTCTGAGGTGGCGAAATTGCCGTTAGGACTTTTGCGTATTGTGGTAGGAATATTCAATGAGGCTTCGAAACCTGCTTCTATAAGCATATCTCTAACAAGCACGGCCTTATCCATAGTAGTTCCACAGCCAGACGATAGTGTTTGCACACTTGTAGATACTTTGTTGTTGACAAGTGCCAAAGGTATATTGTTGTGGTTTATGTAGTTTGCCACATAGTTTCGGATAGCCACAGCAGTTTTCATTTTGTCGCCAGCTACCTTTAGAGAGTTTATCAGAGAGTTGTATTCATTTAATTGCGAATCCATTGGCACTTCATCTGACATACTTTTGCTGGATAGGTATAGCACAGGATAAAGTTCGCGTTGCGAAGGAGCATAGTACTCTGCAGCCGACTGTTTTAGTTTCTTCATATTCCAAGTATAGGTGTTGCCTTTAATGCTTGGTTTCACTTTCGAGTTTTGCATGTCGTAATACAGTTTTTTGCCTTGTGGCAAAGTCACGCTAACTTCGTAGTTGTCGATAGGTGCATTCTCCACCCAGTCTATCACTTCGTTAAGGTCGGCAGTGGCCGAGGTAATGGTATAGTCTAGCACAATGGTGGCATCGTATTCCAATGCTGTGTGTACTACCACCATTTCTCTAATGCCGTTGTAGCGTTGGCAGTTGGTACATGTCGATGGCAATTGCTCTACAAAGGCGTTGGCAGGTGTTTGTACTTTGCTGCCGTCCTTACGGACAGTGTACGATTCGTTAATTTTCAACTTCTGAAATTCAGGGTTATATACTATAAAGGTTTCGCCATAAACGCTGAAAAACGAACGTAGCGATATTACTTTTAGTTCCTTACGATAGTTATAATCTATAGTGCCGTCGCTATTTACTGTATAGCTACGCTTTATTTTGTTGTAGTTGGCATCTTTTTGCGAAAAAGCTACATTGGTCATTGCCACAGCCAACAATATTATTATATATCTTCTCATTGTATTGATGTTTTTAGTAGTTAATAACTATTTTGTTTTAACAACAACGTGTTTTGTCGAAAACGTCTTCTGTGCATCTACAGCCTTGCGGAAGTCGGCCCATTCGTGTGCTTCGT
This sequence comes from Bacteroidales bacterium, assembly GCA_017561155.1. Taxonomy (GTDB): domain Bacteria; phylum Bacteroidota; class Bacteroidia; order Bacteroidales; family P3; genus HGM05376. The sequence goes on from JAFZDP010000051.1 coordinate 4,658, forward strand.
ACACGCGTTTGCCATACGATGCTGTTTGTTCAAATGTCAGTGTTTTTCCGTTCTGAGTATATCCGCCTTGGTAGTTCACATATTCCGACTTCACTGTTTCGCTTTGAGGCAAAATTACTTCAGCGTCAGCCGGGGCAAAAGGAAGTACTATCACTTCTTTTACTTCAACAAGTCGCGAGCAGCGATCTTTGAAAGCATAGTTGCGTTCCTCTATGTCGGTGCTTATTCTCAAATGGTTCATGGCACGGGTATACAAGCCTTTGGCCGATAGTGGCACAAATATCATTTCGTCGTTGCTTACGCGTGCATAGTTCGGTATCTTGTACTTATATGTTATCTTTACAGGTTGTTTTAGATATTCTTCGGGGTTGGTATACTTCACCGAAACAATCTCGGCACGAGGGTCTACCTTCAATAGTTCCATCTCTATGTTGCGTTGCCATTCGCTGTATCTGGCCGAGAATACGCCACGCACACCGGCATCGCTTTGTCCTTCGGCTTCGATAGTGAACTCGCCTACCAATGTGCCGTCGGCTTTAAGTTCGGATTTTGCATTTATTTTCAAATAGTGATTTTCCGGAGCCGATATAGGTGTTTCCATCAAGTCGGCACCGCTTGGCAAGCCCATCAAATAGCCTTGTTGTTGTTCGGCACTGCTCCATAGCTCTCTTACGTTGGGTACCCAGGTAGGGTCGAGAAGTTCGTAGCTGCCGTTTCTGCGTTTCACCACGGTAACGCTATGGTTGAATTGGTCGGCAGGTATGCGGTCGATGCGTTCGCCGGCCATAGTCATGGCGGCATAACTTTCAAAACCTGCTGCTCGCAACATAGCGATAAGCAACGATGCTTTGTCCTTGCACACACCACAGCGGTCGGTAAAGTTCATCTGTGCATTGTGTAGAGTGAAACCTTCGCCTTCGCCCATACTTATTCCCGAATAACGCATATTGTCGGCAACCCAATGGGTAAGGATGCTTATAGAGTCAAGCTCTGTTTTGGCCGGTTTCAAAAGTTCTTTCACTTTTTGTGTAAGCTCCGGAGTGCTTTCAAAGCTGCCATAATCCTCGTTTACACCATAAAACCACATCGATTTTGCTTCCCAGTTTGGCGAGGTCGATAAAAGCAGCTTGGTTTCTACATCGCTGCTGGCCACCATCGATGGCTCTCGTTTGATGGGAGTAATATTCTTCTTACTGAATGTATATATAACGCGGTTTCCGTCGTATGCTACGTTACTTGCCACCTCGCCATTGTATACATTAAATTGCAAATCTTTGCTTTTTAGAACATTCACTTTATACACTTTCTCTTTTATAGGCTGTGTCGACCAGAATGGTACTATGTCGTAGAAGTGTCCTTTCATAGGAGGGATATACTTGCTGTCGTCGTCGGCAGCCAGCAAAGCATAAGTGAAACCTTTGCGGAAAGTCCATACCTCTATGGCATCGCCGGGCTGTAAGTGTCCTACTTCTACCATCTTTTGGCTGGCGCCCCAGTATATCATTCGGGCCGGTGCCACATAGTCGCATACCGGATTGGTAATAGTTTCAGAGGTGCCATCGGCATGGTGAAGCACTACTTTCTTTATCTCAACGTATGCACTTTGTGGGTCGTAGTCTATCTTTACCACACTGTTGTTTTTGGCTCCTTGGTGGGTAAGAACCTTGATAAGTTGGTGGTTGTTTACATAGCTCAAACCACTCTCTTCCATAAAAACTTGTGTAGAATCGAACACCGTTACTTGATTGTAACCCTTGTAGTCTGAAGGGGAAACGCTGTTGATCTTTTCTCTCGTCGTTTGCGAGTTAGCCACAACACAGGCAAACAGCAAACCAATCAATAGAAATGTTTTTCTCATCTTTCAATCAATTTAATATTAATATAATTCAATAATTTACAGATATGTCGGCTTTCTTAAAGCGTTTACAAAGGTACAACTTTTTTCTGAGGAAAACAACACCGAGGGAAAACCTCTGCAAAGATGCGATAAGTTCCAATAAGAAACGCTACTTTTTGAGAAGAAAGAGCTAAAAAGATTTTTTTTGGAGTATCACTTTTGTATATTAATATTTTTTCGTAACTTTGTCCGGAAGTTATTAGTTATACTTTTTTTGTCATCTAATTAATCTTCATGCAATTATACTGTAAAAAGGTTTAATGTATAGAATAGAATGTTTAGAGAAATAAAGGTTTAATCATCAAAAACATAATTAATATGACACACAAAATCATCAAATTCATCACAGTACTTGCTATGGGCACAATGTTGTTCGCAAGTTGTAAAAAAGACAATAATAGTAATGAAATTATTGTTGGCAAATGGGTTAACACTGCACAATCGTACGAAATAACCATTGCAGGACAGGAAAACATACCTGAAGGATATATAACTATGGACTTTACAAGTAACAAAGTTTGTGTATCCGACTATCGTACAAACTGCTTGCCTGAATGGTATGGATACACCATATCGAAAGAATCTGACAAGCAACTGCTGGAAATTGAGAACGGATGTCGCAGCGGAATATTTGTGATAGAGGAACTCTCCGACGACAAATTGATGTTGACACCGAAATCTCAAGACATTGACTATGATTTCCGCTACGTTATGAAACGATACGAAACATCGAAATAGGCTTTTGTTAATATTATAAGATTGTAGCCACTTTTTGTTCATTAGTTATCAGATTATCCTATATATGTTATAGTCGTAACGTATATAGGATAATTTATTTAGGTATATATCCTATTGTCATTCATATATAGTGTCTCCATAGAAAGATAGAGCAGCACCTATGTTCGATCGGATTGTCGGAGGTATAAAAAAAGCATGGTTATAGCAAAAACTCCCTAATGCTTTTTTGAAACCAAGACTTCTTTATTTGAAAACAGAGAGGGAATATGGCAATGAACTATAAACTATGCTTCTAGAGATACAAAAAGCGAGAGAAGAAACCTTCTCTCGCTTTTTGGTAAAATTTATTTAGAGTATTTCTATTTCAAAAAACTCAACAACATACCAGCTGCAACAGCACTACCTACCACACCTGCTACGTTTGGTCCCATAGCATGCATCATTAAGTAGTTAGTTTTGTCGTATTCCAAACCTACAGAGTTTGATACACGAGCAGCATCAGGCACTGCACTTACTCCGGAGTTACCGATAAGTGGGTTGATTTTGTTACCTTCTTTCAAGAATAAGTTCATAAACTTAACGAATATTACTCCGAAGAATGTAGCAATGATAAACGAACCCGCACCTAAACCGAAAATCATGATAGATTTAGGAGTCAAGAAGCTTGTAGCTTGAGTAGAAGCACCTACAGTGATACCGATAAGAATAGTACAGATATCAATGATAGGACCACTTGCAGCATTAGCCAAACGTTTAGTAACACCACTTTCTTTCAACAAGTTACCAAAGAATAACATACCTAACAATGGTAGACCTGAAGGAACGATGAAACAAGTGAACAATACACCAAGGATTGGGAAAGTGATTTTTTCCAATTTAGATACTTGGCGTGGAGGTTTCATACGGATAAGGCGTTCTTTCTTTGTGGTAAGAGCACGCATGATAGGAGGTTGTATAACAGGTACCAAAGCCATGTAAGAATAAGCCGACACAGCGATAGCTCCCATCAATTCAGGTGCCAATTGCGAAGAAATAAAGATAGCTGTAGGACCATCAGCACCACCAATGATACCGATAGCACCTGCTTCAGCAGGAGTAAATCCTAAAGCCAACGCAATAATATAAGCACCAAAGATACCTATCTGAGCAGCAGCACCAATAAGCATAAGCTTTGGATTAGATAGAAGAGCGGAGAAGTCGGTCATAGCACCGATACCCAAGAAGATTAGAGGAGGATACCAACCATTTTGTACACCATGGTACAATATGTTTAGCACACTACCTGTCTCATAAATCCCTACTTTAAGACCCGGGAAGAAAGGAATGTTACCCAAAATCATACCAAATCCGATAGGGATAAGCAATAGGGGCTCAAATTCTTTGGTAATAGCCAAAGTGATAAAGATAAGCCCGATTAAAATCATTACAAGGTGTCCCCATGTGAAGTTAGCAAAAGCAGTATAGTTCCAGAATTGAACCATCTGTGTTTGCATAAATTCCATAAAACCACCTGCGGCTAATGTCATCATCTTGTTTATTCTCCTATCCTATAGTTATTAGTACATCACCTTCCATTATCGAATCGCCTTCGCTAACCTTAATGCTAGTAACTGTTCCAGCGTAATCGGTTTCGATGTTGTTTTCCATTTTCATAGCTTCCAACAATACCACTTTTTGACCGGCAGTAACTGTGTCTCCTTCTTTTACGAAGATTTTCAATATAGTTCCCGGAAGTGGAGAATTAACTGTAGCTGCTTTTGCTTTTGCTGCAGGAGGCACAACGCCGGCTGTAGCTTGTGTAGCTGCTTTGCTAACGACCTTAGGAGCTGCAACCTTTGTAGGTTTCATCTCTCTGTCTACTGTTACTGTATATGGTGTTCCGTTTACTTCAAGGTTTATTTCTTGACCTTCTACTTCTTTAATATCAACGGAATATTTTGTACCATTTATATTTAATTTATAACTTTTCATTTGTCTATTTCTTTTTAATGATTAGCGTCTCTTGTTAAAGTATTGATTCATGTTATAATACTTAGCATTCCATGGTGTCCAAGCACGTTCAACCTTTTGAATGGTAATAATAGTATTTTCTTCATCGTGCAATTCGTCGTTATACAAGTGTATAGCGGCAGCTATAGCAGCGTATACATCGCCTGATACATCAACCGACGAAGCGGCTTGTGTAGTAGCAGCAGGTGTAGTGGCAGCAGCAGCTTTGATAGCACGTTTCTTTTGGATATTCATAAGCATTTTACCATATTGTGTGAATATGATAGCCAAGAATATCAACACTAAGAATACTACAGATACAGAAGCAACTGTCAAACCCATACCGATAGGGTCAGCTGTTGCAATTTCTTCTGATTTTTTAGGTTTACGATAGTTGACGAAAGAATCTTCATTCAAAGCTATCTTAGACATATCACCATTTAAATTTTTAGATACAAACAAAGTGTATCCAGCTTCATTCATACCAGCAGCAGTGAATTGTCCGCATGGGCAATAAGTGAAAGCATCAACGTATCCAGGGAACTTTATTTCGTTAAGTACTTTTCCACAAGGAGTAAGCACGCGAAGCAAAGAACTGTCGCGAGAAGCAGCTACATATACGATTTGGTTTCCGTATACAGCAACACTCTTCGGAACATATACAAATGCTAAATCATGACGACCTACAAGTTGGTCAACCAAGTGACGGTTGATGCGTTGTAGAGAGTCATCTTTAAAAGAGATAATATCGATAGTATTATCTACTGTGTTTACAGCAGCATAAATGTCGTTTTGGAATGCTACGGTTTGAGGAGCCATGTTAGCTTGTGGTTTCATCATTTTTTCAATGCCACCACAGCTATGTTTTTCGGCACCACCATCAGCTGCACAAGCACCATCGTGTTGATGATTGTGAGCAAATGCCATAGTGTTCAAAGCTACAAATAATCCTGCTAAAACGAATTTTCTTATAATTCTCATTTTTCTGTGTTTTACGATTAATGAAAAACCTTATCCCTCTACTACAAAGGAATGTTGGTGTGTTTTTTAGGAGGATTAGAATCTTTTTTGGTTGATAATGCTTGCAAAGCACGGATAATACGGAAACGAGTATTGCGTGGTTCGATAACATCATCGATATAACCATATTTAGCTGCGTTGTATGGATTTGCGAATTGATTGTTGTATTCAGCTTCTTTTTCAGCCATAAATTTAGCTCTTTCTTCTGGATCGGTAATTTCTTTCAATTGACGACCGTAAAGAACTTCTGTAGCTCCGCTAGCACCCATAACAGCGATTTGAGCAGTTGGCCATGCATAGTTGATATCACCACGCAATTGTTTACAGCTCATTACAAGGTGAGCACCACCATACGATTTACGCAATGTTACAGTAACTTTTGGCACTGTAGCTTCACCGTAAGCAAATAAGAATTTAGCACCGTGAACGATAACTCCACCATATTCTTGACCTGTTCCAGGTAAGAAACCAGGTACGTCAACTAATGTTACGATAGGAATATTGAAAGCGTCGCAGAAACGAACGAAACGACCACCCTTACGAGAAGAGTTGCTATCCAATACACCTGCCATGCTACATGGTTGGTTTGCAACGATACCAACGCTCATACCATTGAAACGAGCAAAACCTACTACAAGGTTTGTAGCATATTTAGCGTGAACTTCCATGAAGTCACCATCGTCAACGATAGCAGTAATGATTTCTTTAACATCGTATGGAGTGTTTGGACTTTCAGGGATGATAGAGTTCAAGCTGTCTTCCAAACGATCGATTGGGTCGTTAGTTTCAACGCGAGGAGCTTCTTCGAAGTTGTTAGAAGGTAAGAATCCCATCAAACGACGAATCATATTCAATACGTCTTGTTCAGTATCACCAACAAAATGAGCAACACCCGATTTAGTTGAGTGAACCATTGCACCACCTAATTTTTCTTCGTTTACGTCTTCGCCTGTAACAGTTTTAACAACTTTAGGACCTGTCAAGAACATATAGCTGTTTTCTTTCGACATCATGATGAAGTCGGTAAGAGCTGGAGAATAAACAGCACCACCGGCACAAGGTCCGAAGATAGCCGAAATTTGAGGAATAACTCCTGAAGCTAAGATGTTACGTTCGAATATTTCTGCAAAACCAGCCAAAGAGTTGCAACCTTCTTGGATACGAGCTCCACCAGAGTCGTTCAAACCAATAACAGGAGCACCAACTTTCATAGCTTGGTCCATTATCTTACAAATTTTAAGCGACATAGTTTCGCTCAAAGAACCTGCATAAACAGTAAAGTCGTGAGCAAAAACGTAAACCAAACGGCCATCGATAGTACCGTAACCAGTTACAACGCCATCACCCAAAAACGATTGTTTTTGCATGTCAAAGTTTGTACAACGATGTGTAACAAACATATCAAATTCTTCAAAAGAACCTTCGTCAAGAAGCAATGCAATACGTTCACGAGCCGTAAGTTTGCCCTTGGCGTGTTGTGTGTCAATACGTTTTTGACCACCACCTAATTTAGCTTCAACTCTTTTGTCAAGAAGTTCTTTTATTTTTTCTTCAAAAGCCATAGTAATTATTATAAAAATATTGTTCTACAAAATTATTTCGAGCAAAGTTCAGTCAACACTGAGAAAGTTGATTTTGGGTGTAAGAAACCAATTTTCAAACCTTCAGCACCACCGCGAGAAGTTTTGTCGATTAGTTTTATACCTTTAGCTTCTGCATCTTTCAAAGCTTCGTCGGTGTTTTCTACTGCGAAAGCAATGTGGTGCATACCGCCTTTTCCACCATTGTTTTCAATGAATTTAGCTATAGTACTTTCTGGTGAAGTTGGTTCCAAAAGTTCTATTTTAACTTCGCCAATCATAAAGAAGGCTGTTTTTACTTTTTGGTCAACTACTTCTTCGATGTTGTAGCATTTTAAGCCCATAACATCTTCCCAATAACGAATTGCTTCGTCCAAATTAGGTACTGCAATACCTATGTGTTCTATATGAGATGGTTTCATAATAATGTATGTGTTTAAATATTATATCTTTATGTTAGTTTCGTATTACGTTTAAAACAATTTGCAAAAATACGCTTTTTTTCTCACATAGAGAAATATTTCGACATCCGAATTTACCTTTTTATTTAATGCGATGAATTATTATATTGTATATCATTGTTTTATAAAAGTGATGTAGTGGTATTTTTTTGAAAGAAAACCTTTTGTCAGAAACACAAGAAGTAGGTAATATTTTGCTATGTTATAGAGCATATTTTTTGTGAAATCTATAGAACATTAGATATACTTGATTTTGCTCTGAATTTGAGTATGCATACATATATATAATAATTGGTAAGTATGTTGATGTTGTAATTGCTTTTCTAAATTCATACATTATGCTTACCTGTTTTTAGGGAGAGTAGTTATTCTAATAACATATTGTTATGTGTAGAAATTGATGATACAATTTGCTTATAAGTTGTGTGTTGAAAATTCGTATATGGTGCCGGAAAACTTCCAAGATAGTACTATAAAAGTTGTTCTACCATACTATATTTCTATATTTCAAGCTTTGAATTATTAAAACCAAGACTTGAAATATTATTATACTGAGGAGAAAATAAACTTTTACCCCACCATAAAAGTGATTTATAGTAGGGTAAAAGTAATATTTTAAATTCTATTTGAGAAATATATATATTACAACAAAACGACTCTTTCAAGACCTCTTTGAAAGAGTCGTTTTACTTCGTATGTAATATTATGTATATCGAGATTATTCGCATACAGCTTTCCCAGCTGCGAAGCCGGTAGAGAATGCTATTTGTAGATTGTACCCACCGGTGTCGGCATCTAAATCTAATAGTTCTCCAACAATGTACAGATTTTTCACTATCTTCGACTCCATTGTTTTAGGATTCACTTCTTTTAGCGACACTCCTCCTTGTGTTACTATTGCTTCGTCGAAGTTTCGTGTTCCAACTATGGTAAAAGGCATTGTCTTCAGCATTCGAAGTATCTGTTTGCGTTCTTGAGCGTTTATTTGATGTAGTCGTTTGTAGTGTTCCAAGTGCATTGTTTGTAGTGCAAGTGGTATTATTTCAGCAGGAAGCCAAAGACGTAGTGCATCTTTCAGTACGCGAGTTCCATTTTCGTCAAGTTCTCGTATTAGTTTTTTGTCTAACACGTCTATAGCAAGTGCCGGTTTTAAATCGAGGGTAGCTTTTAATTGTTCTCCGTTGTGAAGAAGTCTGCTTACTATTCTACTAGTCGAAAGTACTATAGGACCACCTATGCCATTTTCTGTAAATGTTAGTTCGCCAAAGTGTTCGCAAATCTTTTTGTCATTTTTGTCAGAAATAGTCAACGTCACATTCTTAAGAGTAAAACCTACAAGTTCAGACGGAATATTTTCGCTACATACAAGAGGTACCAATGAAGGTATTGGTTCTACTATAGTATGTCCTAGAGCTTGTACCATAGTATAACCATCGCCGGTAGAACCTGTTTGAGGGTAAGATTTACCTCCGGTAGCCAATATTACTTTGTTGGAAATTACGTTTTTGCCATCATCTAGCACTACACCACACACACCTTCGTTTGTAGTTAATATATTTTTGACTGCTGCATTTTTTAGTATAGTTATGTTTTTATTACTTTCTATAGTCTTAATCAGTGCCAAAAATATATCCAACGATTTCCCACTTTGAGGAAATACTCTACTGCCACGTTCTATGTTTAACGCTACACCTTTGTCTTCAAAAAACTGCATAAGTTCGGTGTTGAAAAACATAGAAAATGCGTTTCGCATAAATCGTCCGTCAGAGCCTATGTGCGAAATAAATTCCTTGATAGGTGCAGTGTTTGTAAGGTTGCAACGTCCTTTGCCTGTGATGCGAAGTTTTCTACCTGCTTGTTCCATGTGTTCTACAAGTAGGATTTTTTGTTGTTTTTGCGATGCTACTATAGCAGCCATCAATCCTGATGCTCCTGCACCGACAATTATCAAGTCGTATCTATTTTGCATAAGAAATCAAACTCCTTATTTTGTGGATTTGGTTGAACTTATTTTTATCTGGCTATTGTGTTTATATCGGCAGGGTGAACGCTAAGGATTGGCACAAGAGAGTGGTGTACCAATTGTTGTGCATTGGTACCAATAAATAGTGAAGATAAAACATTGTCTTGTTCAGTACTTATTACTATAAGGTCGCTATTTATTGTTTCTGCATACGACAATACATCGTCAGCCAAGTTCTTACTTTGCATAAATTCTGTAGTATATGGAATGTTTTGTTTTTCCAAGAAAGCCTCGGCTTGTTTTATGTATATACCTACTGTTTGAGCTTGAGTATTATTTTCGTATTGGCCAAGAATGTTTATTTGGGCATCGAAAGCTTTTGCCATCTTAACAGCCACAGGTAGTTTTTGGCGAGAATTTGTACTCATATTTAGTGGCACAAGTATACGTTCCAATTTTTTGTGAAAGTTGAAACCTTCTCGTATTGATAGCACCGGACATGTAGCTTCTTGTACAATACGTACTGCTGTACTACCCATCCAATATTTTTCAAAACCGGAGGCACCATTTGTACCTATTACTATCATCGAAGCATTTACCTTTTCGGCTTCAGCTGCAAGGATTGGAGCTACTTTCCCTTGCATTATCATCGATGTTATTTTTGTATTAGTTAGTTTTGCTTGATGTTTTTCGCACAAGTCTTCTAATTTCTGTGTAGCTAAATTTCGAACATAGTTGTTTTGGTCGTCGGTGTATAGAAGTTTCTCTCTACAAACCCACATCAATTGTATGTCTGCATGTATTTTGTTCGCAATATCAACTGCCAATTCTAAAGCGACATACGAACCTTTCGAAAAATCTGTTCCAACTATTATTGTTCTTGTTCTCATATACTATTATTTCTTTAAAATCTGTTCTATATAACTTAAAAATCGTTTATTTATTTTTTAGTTTGTTTCTTCTTTTTGCCTTTTGATGTTGTTTTGCCAGCTTTCTTCTCTTTCTTAGAGCTTTTAGTTTTAGCTTTGGATGTTCCTTTAGTACTCTTTTTTCGTGTGTTTTTCTCTTTCTCCGGTATGTTATTTTGCAAAGCAACATCATAATCTTCAATTTCGTCGTCGTCGATAAGTGCAAAGTCCATTTGTTTCTTTTGCATATCTACTCTCAGAACTTTGATTCTTATACTATCGCCTAATTTGTACTGTCTGCCATAGCGTCTACCTATCACTTGGTAGTTGTCTTCGTCAAGATAGTAATAGTCGTCTTTCAAGGTGGCAAGAGAAATCATACCTTCGCATTTGTTGTCTTCTATTTCTGCGTATATTCCCCATTTGCTTACACCCGATACAAGAGCAGGAAATACTTGACCTATTTTGTCCGACAAAAATTCTGCTTGTTTGTATTTTACAGATGTACGTTCTGCTTCTGCAGCTTTTTTCTCCATAAGTGAAGAGTGCTTGCATTGTTCTTCGTAAAATTCTGCATTGGCCGACGGGGCATCGTTCAGATAATTTAGTAATAGACGATGAACCATCAAATCTGGGTAACGACGAATAGGCGAAGTGAAGTGTGTGTAAAATGGGAATCCTAAGCCATAGTGTCCAATATTCTCGGTAGAGTAGTAGGCTTTAGACATTGTTCTTATGGCTATAGAGTCTATCATATTTTGTTCTCCTTTGCCTTCAATGTCGGTAAACAATTTGTTGAACGAGTCGGCAAGTGTCTTTCTTGATGTCGTTTTTATTTTGTAACCTAATTTAGCCACAAACTGAACAAATGTACCTAGTTTTTCCGGGTTAGGTTCGTCGTGAACTCTATATACAAATGTTTTGGCTTTTTGTTTGCCTTTTACTTTGCCTATATATTCTGCTACATGTTTGTTGGCTAGTAGCATAAATTCTTCTATCAAAAAGTTCGCTTCCTTAGGTTCTTTGGTATATACTCCTATAGGTTTGGCATTTTCGTCGAGTATAAACTTTACTTCTTTGCTTTCAAAGTTTATAGCTCCATTGCTGTTTCTTTGGTCTCGTAGTATTGTCGCTAAACTGTTTAGTTTCAATATTTCGTCTTTTAGTTCTCCTTCGCCTGTTTCTATTACCGATTGGGCTTCTTCGTAAGTGAAACGTCTATTTGAGTTTATTACTGTTTTTCCGAACCATCTGTCTACTACTACAGCATCGTTGTTCATTTCAAACACAGCAGAGAAACATAGTTTATCTTCGTTTGGTCGTAGCGAGCAAACTCCGTTGCATAGTCTTTCAGGTAGCATTGGTATGGTACGGTCTACAAGATAAACGGATGTTCCGCGATTGAATGCTTCGTTGTCGATAGAGCCGTTTTGAATAACGTAGTGTGCCACATCGGCTATATGTACACCTATTTCGTAGTTACCATTGTCAAGTTTTTTTATAGAAAGAGCATCGTCGAAGTCTTTAGCATCGGCCGGGTCAATGGTGAAAGTTGTTGTAGATCTGAAATCTCTTCGTTTAGCAATTTCTTCGTTGGGTATTTCTACAGGTATTTTCTGTGCTGCTTTTTCAACCTCTTCCGGAAACGACAAAGGGAAGTCGAATTCTGCTAATATCGATTGCATTTCAACGTTGTTGTCTCCGGGTTTGCCAAGCACTTGTATAACTTTCCCTACGGGATTGTTTAGGTGTTTGGGCCATTCTGTCATTTCCACTAACGCTTTGTCGCCATCTTTAGCACTGTTTAGGTTTTCTATTGGGATAAAGATATCGACGGTCATGCTTTTGTTGTCGGGAATTAGAAATGCAAAATGATTTTGTAGCTTTATTCTACCTACAAAGCGTGTCTTTGCTCGTTGTATGATTTCTACTACTTGCCCTTCTTGTTTGTGCATTTTACGAGCAGGGAATAGTAGCACTTTTACTGTGTCGCCATGTAGAGCATGACGTGTATTATTGGCCGAAATCATGATGTCTTCCATTGCATCATTGTTCGGAATTACATAGGCCTTGCCTGTTTGTTTCATATCGATTGTACCCACAACATAGTTTTGTGGCAACAAATCGTCGTTTATATATTTAGGGTCTATACGATATTTACCTCTGCCATCTTCTATAAGTATTTTTTCTTCGGCTAGCGTTAGGATGCTGTCGGCTATCATTTTTCTCGAGCCTTTGTCAAAGGCTCCCATTCTTGAAGCTACTTGTTTATAGTTAAGAGCATCGAATGGCGTTTTGGCAAATATTTTTAGAAGCGATTTTATATATGAGCTTTTTTCTATCATAGTAATTCAAGTTTTCTATAGTTTTTTATATTGTGTAATTGTCCGTATTTCTTATTTAGTTGTATATAATTTGTGATTGGTTGTTAATGGTTTCTATACAAGCATCAACACCAAAATAGTCTTTAATGTTTTGTGTTGTAAGTCCTTTTGTTATATCTCCACGATAAACAATATTGTGATTATGAAGAAGAAGTAGACTTTTGCAGTATCGCATAGCAATATTTAGGTCGTGGATAATAAGTAGTATGGTCTTGTTTTCGTTTATGCTAATATCTCTAAGTAGTTTTATTATTTCAAACTGGTGTGATATATCTAGGTTCGATAGTGGTTCGTCTAGTAGCATAATGGGTGTTTGTTGGGCTAGAGCTCTTGCCAAAAGTACTCTTTGCATTTCGCCGCCACTCATTTCGGCCAGCGATGCAAATCGTAAGTGCCAAGTGTTGGTTTTCTTCATGCAGCTTTCCACTATATCCCAATCTTCTTGCGACTCGTTTTGCAAATGTTTTTGGTATGGATTTCGGCCCATAAGAACTGTTTCGAATGCCGAGAACTCAAAGTCGATAGGGGTGTGTTGGGGAACAAAAGCAACTTGTTGTGCCAGTTTTCTAACACTATATGATTTCGAATCTTTACCATTTATATAAATGCTATTGGCCGGTGTAGGTAAAATATTAGCTATACATTTAAGCAATGTAGTTTTGCCACAGCCATTTTGTCCCATTATGGCACAAAAATCGCCGGCTGCTATGTCAAAGCTCATGCTGTTCAGTATTGTATGTTTGCCATACGAGTATGATAGATTTTTTGCCTTTATCATGATAGTGTTTTATAGTTGTTTTTTACTTTTCCATAGTAGATATATAAACATTGGAGCCCCCACAAGTGCGGTGATGCTTCCAACCGGTAGTTCTGACGGCTGAAGAACTGTTCTGGATAATGTGTCGCACATCAGAAGGAATATTCCTCCTACAAAAATAGAGTAGGGGATAATTAGTCTGTTGTCGGCACCAACAACAAGACGTATGCAATGAGGAACGATAAGTCCTACAAAGCCTATCACTCCGCAACACGATACAGCAAAAGCCACCATAAGGGTGGTGAAAAATAGTAGGTGTTTTTTTGTGCGTTCCACATTTACACCCAAACTTTTGGCTGTTTCGCTGCCTACTAAAAGTAGGTTTAGGTCCTTGCTATAATAGATAACCACACATATTCCTATCACTACACAAGGTGCTGTTACCAATACGTCGGTCCATGAAGCTGCAGCAAAACTTCCCATTGTCCAAAATATTATACGCTCCATTTTGTCTTGGTTCAGAACCATCAGAAACGATATTACTGCAGTTATCAAAAATGTAAAGCAAACACCTGTAAGCAGTAGGGTAGAGGTGTGCATACGATTGCCGATAGATGCTATCTTGTATATAAGCAACACTGTAAGCAGTGCTGTGGCAAGGGCTATGGCACCAATGCCGAACAATTGGCTATCCATTCCTATCAGTATGGAAATGGCAGCCCCCAACGATGCTCCCGACGATATGCCTAATATATAGGGGTCGGTAAGGGGATTGCGAAAGATAGACTGATAGGTGGCTCCACATACCGATAACGCAGCACCAACCAACAAGCACAAAACTATACGCGGAAGTCTGAGATTCCAAAAAATAGTATTTTGCATATTGGATGCCGTAGTGCTTTCGGATATGCCCAATTTCTCGGCCATCATTGTTACGATGTCTGAGAATGAAAAACTAGTCACACCGACCATTGATGATACAAATACAGCCACGAACATAAATAACGTCAAAGCAATAAGGCTTAAATATTTTGTTCGTTTTTTATTTGTCTTCATAATGAGGTTTAGGTATGTTAGTAAAAATATTTTCCAAATAAAGTATCTTAAAGCAAATGTTTGCTCAAGAAAAAGAATAGTTATATGTTTTGCGTATCTGCACTAGGAAAGATTTGCTACTACAAGTTTAGCAAATCGTCCATAGTGTAGTAGCCTTTCTTGTTTACCAAATATTCAGCAGCAATAACAGCTCCCAGAGCAAATCCTTTTCTTGATTTTGCATTGTGTCTTATCGAAATGCTGTCCAACATCGACTCGTATTTCACTTCATGAATACCTGCTACTTCGCCTTCGCGGTGAGCGTAGATAGGCAACTCTGTTGCGTTTTCAACTTCGTTTAGCGACCACTCGTCTTTGCAATCAATATGTTCGATAATATCGTTTGCCAATGTTATAGCTGTTCCACTTGGCGCATCTAGTTTATGAACGTGGTGTGTTTCGTCTATACTTACATCGTATTCTGGATGTAGGTTCATTATCTTGGCCAACTGTTTGTTTATGCTGAACAAAATGTTTACCCCTATGCTGAAATTTGATGCTACAAAAAGGCTTTGTTCGCGTTGCAAGCAGTCGTGTACCACATTTTCAAGTTGGTCGTGCCAACCTGTTGTACCTACTACTATGGGTATATTAATGTTAAAACATTTGAAAATGTTGTCTACAACCGCATCCGGTGTAGAAAAATCTATGGCAATATCGCAGTTGCGTAACTCGTCGATATTTTCCATCCAATCATCGGAACTATCAATAATAACGGACACTTCGTGCCCTCGTTCCTCTGCAATTTCGGCAATCTCTTTTCCCATCTTGCCGTAACCAATTATTGCAATTTCCATATATGTGTTTTACGATGTTTCAATTTGCAAAGATACACATTATTTTTCATTGCTGAAAATGTTTTTGCAAATATTATTTTTATGTTTTTGTATTATCTTTATTTATTATGTTTTACTATTTATTTGCCAAGCGAATCAAGGCTTTCTTCGGCATACTTTTTGGTGTCGTAGTCGCCATATTTTATTGCTTTTTTGTAGTATTTCTTGGCTTGTTTTATGTTGCCTAGTTTTGCGTATGTATCTGCGATATTTGCCAATATTATATAGTCCTTAGGGTTTACTTTTTCAGCTTTTTTCAGCCATTTAAGTGCTTGGGCTTTTTCGTCGGTTAGTTGGTATGTCACAGCCATTATATTCAGGGTTCGAATATCGGTTGGATATAGTTCAAGCATGTGTTCGGCTATTTTTCGTAGCAGCGTTGTTTTGTGGTTGAAACTTATCGTATCGTCGTCGTACAAAATGCTGTATATTAAAGCAGTTTCGTAGTCCAATATAGAATAAATCATCAATGTGTCATTGTCTTCCTCTACGTCAGGAAATACCCATTGAGGTTTATTCGCTTTCTGATAATTGAGCGTTTTTACTATCTCGTTGGTATAGTCGTCCCAACGTTCCAACTGACCAAGAAAATGTATTTTACCAAATCTTAAATCAAGTCTTGTGGGAAACAATTCGATGGCTTTTGTTATGACACAAAGTCCAGAATCGGCGTATTCTTGGTTGTAAACTTGTATTTCTTGAAGATATCCAACTTCGTTCCCTGTACTGTCGTCTGTTATGACAAATTCGCTCAAAGGGTTTTCTCCTTGTTTTATTTCTATATACGATTGTTCGGACATACTTATATAATAATTGTATTCCGCAATGTATCTGTCGGGAGAGTTGTCGTTAGTTTTTCTTATTTCCTGTATCAGTAGTGTTGCAATGCTGTCGTCTTTGTTCAGTGCTTTATAAAAGCGTTCGTATATGCTTTGCGACCATCCAAATGTGGATACACTCAACAAACAGAGTGTCAAAAACCAATGCTTTGTGCTCATTATTAATAATATTAAGTTGTTTATAATATATATGTTATCTCAATCTGCGTTGGAAAAATACTAATAGTACTACGGTAATGGTTACCATGAGCCCCACTATACCCCAAAAGGCCCAACCTTCGGTTTGGAATGGTAGGTTCACATTCATTCCGTACATACCTGTAACCACGGTAAGGGGGAGCATAATAGTAGAGAAATAGGTTAGCACCCTCATTATCTCGTTGGTTTTGTTGGCCTGCAACGAGTCAAATGTTTTGGACAAACCTTCAATCAATTCGCCATAGTCTTCCACAAGGTCAAACATCTTTTGATATTTGTCCAAAATGTTACCCCAATAGTCTTCCATGTCGAATTCGTCTTGCTTAACGAACCCTTTGATACCCCCACTTTCAAATTGGTGGAATAGCCTTAGTTGGGGTTTGAATGTGGTGTTCAGCAAGATGATGTTGCGTCGGGTAATAGAGATAAGCTCGATTATTCGCTGAGCTTTTTTGTTGAAAATATCGTAGTTTATCAAGTCCACTTCGGCACCTATTCTAAGAATAAGAGTATAGGATTCGCCCATCAAACGGTCTAAAAGATGATATAAAAGTATATCAGTCGAAGAGAATAACAATTCGTCGATGCTGCCGTCTTGTAGTTCTTCTTGACTTTGGTCGAAAAGACGTTTCACTACCCAATGCGATTTGCCAATGGTAATAATGTAATCTTTTCCCCAAAATATTTTTACCTCCTTGATACGGATAAATTTGTTTCCTTTGTCGAAGTATGGAAAATGGAGAATAAGGAAATAGTAGTCATCGTATTCGTCAATTTTTGGACGCTGGTTTGTGCCTCTACAGTCTTCAATATCTAAGGGGTGAAAGTTATACGTTTCTAACAAAAAACGATAGTCTTCTTCGTTTGGATTCGATATGTGGTGCCACTTAATACCTTTATGCTGGATAGTCTCTATCATACTGCCCCTCCTTTATTTTATTGTTTTTCTGTATGTCACAAGTATTCTACATTCCTTTAATTTTTTTGCAAAGGTAGATTATTTTATCGAAAAATGCAAGAATTATTTGACTTTTTTGTCTTTATAACGTCATCCGCCAATGGTTGGATAGTTATTTTCTAAAGCTGTGTGCTTGTAAAATACACTCCTATATCTCATATATTTTACACCCTATTGTGAGTGCAACGACAGTATACCGTCGCAATGCTAATACCCTATCATGAAAATATCGCTCCTAACATCTTATTTTTTTCATCCCGATGTAGGTATATACTCCATCGTGATGCAGATTCGTTTTCATCGTGATGGAGATTCTACTGCATCGCGATGAAAAATGTATGGGATGGATCGGACCGAATGAAATATCTTTCCTACAATAAAGTATGGGCAAATAGATATTTTTGGCGAACAAAACAACAACAAGAAACTGACTATTTGTGAGAAACAGATGGTGTATTGCATGCTATTGAAATAAAGTGGAATCCTAAAACAAAGGCCGGTGTTCAGTCTAAATTTAAAGCAACTTATCCCGATTATGTTTTCCATGTAGTAAAACCTGACAATATAGAGGATTTTGTAGCTAAGTGAAAACTTTAAAAATTGCTTTGCAACTGATTGCAGAAATGGAAAAGACTTCTTGTGAATGTAATAGAGTTTATCTCTAAATATGCTTGGCTTTTGATTCATTCTACAAGAGTTGCTATTAATTTTTTTATTTTATTCGAAAAAAATTAGTATAAGTCAATAATTTAAAGTATCTTTGCAATGCAGTTTTTGTGGCAAAAGTTGATACTTTTGTCGCCTGTTTTTGTTTATAGATTACTGAACATTAGGTAATTTGTAAGCATAAAGTATTGTAAAACGAATAAACTATTATATGAACAAAGTTCAAATAAATTCAGAAATTGGACGTCTAAATGCTGTATTGTTGCACCGTCCGGGTGTGGAAATAGAGCAAATGACTCCGGAAAATGCCTACAAGGCTTTGTATAGCGATATTCTAAATAAAGCTATAGTAGACAAAGAATATTATTATTTTTCTACAGTGTTGTCAAAGTGGGCAAAGACCTACTATGTTTCCGATTTGTTGGAAGAAATATTGCAAGACGACTCGGTAAAGAATACTCTTGTAGACCAATCGTGCCAGATAGAAGGTTGCGACTATTTGAGAGAAGAGTTGCAAAGCCATACTCCTAAGCAGTTGGCAAAAGAACTTATAGAAGGTTTTGCTTACCGCGAAGGTGTCGACCCTGAAAAATATCGCGAAGATAGATTTGTGTTGAAGCCTTTGTACAATTTGTTTTTTACTCGCGATGCATCTTCGTCGGTATACAACAGAGTGCTTATCCACAATATGGCAACCGATGTTCGCGAACGTGAGATATTGTTGTACAATGCAATATTTACCAATTATTTTGGTTGCGAAACATTGAATACTCGAAGCTACAGCCCCGATGCTCAAACAGAAGGCGGCGATGTGCTTATAGCTCGCGAAGATACATTGTTTATCGGCAATGGCGGCCGTACCAACGAAAAGGGAATAAAATATTTGGCAGAAACTTTTGCCAAAGAACGTAGCAAATTCAATATATTGGTACAAGAACTACCACAAAAACCTGAATCGTTTATACATTTGGATATGGTGTTTACCTTTTTAGGTACACATCAATGTATGGCCTACGAACCACTTATACTAAAAAATCCTTATTATTCGCAATACAAAACCACACATATTGCAATAGATAATGGCAAGATTACCTACCACGAAAAAGACAATTTCATGAGAGGTGTAGCCGATCTAGGTTTCGATTTGGAACCGGTGTTTTGTGGTGGTACCGACTACTGGACACAACAACGCGAACAATGGCATAGTGGTGCCAACTTCTTTGCTTTGGGCGAAGGTAAGGTGATAGGTTACCAACGAAACACTAATACCATCAATGCTTTAGACAAAGCAGGATTTGCAGTATTGCCTGCCGCTGATGTATGTAGTGGAAAATTAAGCATGGACGACTACGAAAAGTTTGTAGTTACTTTCGAAGCTTCGGAGTTGCCACGCGGTGGTGGTGGTGCCAGATGTATGACAATGCCTATAAACAGAAACGAAGTAGATTGGAATAAATAAAACATAAAATAATAATACACAATGAAAAAGTATCATTTGATTAACAACATACTAGGATGGGGCGTATGCCTTATTGCTTGTATTGTTTACTTGATTACAGCCGAGCCTACTGCCAGTTGGTGGGATTGTGGCGAGTACATTGCTACTGCAGATAAACTTCAAGTGGGTCACCCTCCGGGAGCTCCTACATTCCAATTGTTGGGACGTTGTTTCACTATGTTTGCCGAACCTCAAACAGCAGCATACGCTGTAAATGCTATGTCGGCAATAAGTAGTGGATTTACAATACTATTCTTGTTCTGGACTATTACTTTGTTTGGAAAAAAGATAGTAAATATTACCGAAGATAATATCAAGGACAGCAAAATGTGGGCTGTATTTGCAAGCGGTATAGTAGGTGCTATGGCTTATACATTTAGCGACACATTTTGGTATTCGGCAGTCGAAGGCGAGGTATATGCTATGTCGTCGTTCTTTACTGCCATTGTGTTCTGGGCAATATTGAAATGGGAAGAGCAAGCCGATAGTCCTCACTCGTTAAGATGGCTTATTCTTATTGCATTCTTGATAGGTGTGTCTATTGGTGTTCACTTACTTAACTTGTTGGCAATTCCTGCTATCGTTTATGTATACTATTTCAAAAAATATCCTCAAACTACTACCAAAGGATTTATATTGTCGGGAATTATATCGGTAGTATTGTTGGCTGTAGTTCTTTATGGAATAATACCGGGAATAGTAACATTGGCAGGTAATTTCGAAGTATTTTTCGTAAACTCTATCGGAATGCCTTTCAATAGCGGAACTATCATATTCTTTGTATTGCTTATAGCATTGATAGTGTTCGGATTGGTATGGAGCAGAAAGAAAAACAAACCTATTCTTAACGCGTCGGTTTTGTCTATTATGTTCTTGGTAATAGGATATTCAACATTCTTTATCCTTATAATTCGTTCTAACGCAAATACTCCTATCAACGAGAATGCACCTAAAGATGCCGTTGCATTGCGTGCTTATCTTGGACGTGAACAATATGGTTCTACACCATTGTTTAAAGGACAATACTATACAGCTCAAAATCCTATTGGAGTAGAAGAAGGTTACACTAAATATGTAAAAGGTAAAGATAAATACGAAGAAGCAAGCAGGGCTATAGAATATGTTTACGACGAAAAACACTGTGGTGTATTCCCTCGTATGTATAGCAACGATCCTTCTCGTCCATATCATGTTCAGTTCTACAAATATTGGATAGGTAAAAACCAAAACGACGAACGTAAACCAACCTTTGGCGAAAACTTGACTTATTTCTTCCGCTATCAAGTAAACTTCATGTATTGGAGATACTTTATGTGGAACTTTGTGGGTCGTCAGAACGATATTCAAGGACACTATTTCAACAACGATGGTACTCGCGACTATATAAATGGTAACTGGATATCGGGTATTAAATTCATCGACGAAGCTCGTTTAGGACCTCAAGATAATCTTCCTGAACATTTGGCAAATAACAAAGGTAGAAATACTTACTTCTTCTTGCCATTGTTGCTTGGTTTGGTAGGCTTGTTCTATCATGTAAAGAAGAACAACAAAGATGCTTTCATAGTATTCTTATTGTTCTTTATGACCGGTTTGGCTATCGTGGTATACCTAAACCAACCTCCAAAACAACCTCGTGAACGTGACTATGCATACGCAGCATCGTTCTATGCTTTTGCTATATGGATTGGATTGGGTGTTATGGCATTGGCCGATTGGTTGTCTAAGATAAAAGGTGTAAAACATGGTGTAAGTACTGTTGTTGTTTTCTTGGCAACATTGATATTAGTTCCGGGTGTTATGGCAAAAGAAAACTGGGACGACCATGACCGTTCGGACAGATATCCTGCTCGCGACTTTGCTCAAAACTACTTAAAGTCGATAGGTAAGAATGGTATACTTATCACTTTCGGCGACAACGATACTTTCCCATTATGGTATACTCAAGAAGTAGAAGGTACTCGTACCGATGTTCGTATATTAAATTACACTCTTTCGGGAATGTATTGGTATGTAGAACAATTGTTCAACAAATTGTACGAGTCTGAGGCTTTACCATTTACTTTGACTAAGGACTTTTATGGATTAGGAAAGGATCAAATATTCCTTAAGAATAACACTACCGACTATATAGAAGTAAGCGAGTTGCTAAAATTGATAAAAGAACACCCCGAAAGATTTACTAATATATATGCTAATGGAGAAAAAGTGATAGTATTGCCAACCAAACGTTTTAAAGTTACCATAGATAAACCAGAATTGGTAGCACTTGGCGTTATTACACAAGAGCAAGCCGATGCTATGCCAAACGAAATAAAATGGGAATTAAAACGCGAAACATTGTATCGTCATCAACTTATGATGTTAGACTTGATTGGTACAAACAAGTTTAAACGCGACATCAATATAATGAATCCGGGATATATAAAAGATGTGTATCCTTTGGTAAATTCATTCTCTATACAAGAAGGTATGGTTTACAAATTGACTCCATATTTTGTAGGAGGTTCTAAATTCAATTCGGATAAATCGTACGATTACTTTATGAATGGAGATGGTACAGGTGAATTGCAGTGGGGTAATTTGAACTCGACAGAAATCTATATAGACGATGCCGTTACTAAAAACTCTGCTATAGTTCAACGTCAAACTTATGGTGTACTTGCTCAACAACTTGTCGAAGAAGGTAAACAAGACAAAGCTAAAGATATGTTGGCTTTGAGTGAAAGATTCTTCCCAAAAGAAAATTTCCCATTGGATAAGTACTCTATATTCTTTATTCAATTGTACACTTCGATGAATGATACAGCAAAAGCTGCTCAATATTTCGACGATATACTTAATTTCTACGAACAAGAACTTGCTTACTACTCGCAATTTAAAGGCGAAAAAGCAAGAGGAGTATATAGTTTGATGCAAGAAGCTGCTCAAGCAGTATATATATTGCAAAATAACGCTACTCAGTATTTAGATGAAGAACGTGCTAATAAAGCTCGTAGCGTATTGGAACAATATATTGGAGCTGTAAGAATGTAGGTAATACATCGAAATACAAATCTAAATAAAAAGCACCGAACTTACTACAAAGTTCGGTGCTTTTTTTGTATCAAAGAAATTGAACTGGTATGTGGTCTTATTCAAAAATCAAAGCCTGTCCTTTTGTATCAGTTGATATGGTATTGTCGCTATATACAAGGGCGCCATTTATAAATGTCTTGTCTATTTTGTTTTTGAAAGTATATCCTTCCATTGGCGACCATTTACATTTGTATAGCAAATTGTCTTTGCATACTATGGTGCTATTATCTGTGTCTATAAGTACCAAGTCGGCACAATAACCTTGTCTGATATACCCTCTGTTTTTAATTCCAAATATAGTAGCAGGGTTGTGACACATGGCATTTACAATAGTTTCTAGATTGATTTTGCCTTGTTTCCACATCTCAAGCATTGTAAGTAGCGAATGTTGTATCGATGGCATACCCGACACTGATTGAAAATACGGACGTTCTTTTTCTTCCAATAGGTGTGGAGCATGGTCGGTGGCTACTGTATCTATAATATTGTTTTTAAGAGCTTGTAGAAGGGCTTCTCTGTCGGTAGAAGTTTTGATAGATGGATTGCAACGTATCTTGTTTTCTAGTTTGTCGTAGTCGTCGCTGCAAAACCATAGGTGGTTTGGACTCACTTCGGCAGTGATATTTTTGTTTTCTATATTTCCGGCAGTAAGTAGCTGAAGTTCTTTTTCGGTGGATAAGTGTGCCAAATGAAATTTTGTTCCATATTTGTTGGCCATATTTATAGCTTTTTCCGACGATTTATAGCATGCTTCATCGCTACGTATCAGATAATGAACTTTAGCCGGAGGTGTGTCGCCATATATTTCTTTATAGTGGTTGGTGTTGTTTATTATAGTATCTTCGTCTTCGCAGTGTGCTACTATTATTTTGTTGGCAGCAGCAAATAGTTTTTCCAATTCCTCGTCGTTGTTTACCAACATATTTCCGGTCGATGAACCTAGAAATAATTTTATGGCAGCATATTCTGTCGAGTCTATTTTCAAAATATCGTCGATGTTATCGTTTGTAGCACCAATCATAAAGCCATAGTTTACCAACGATTTTTCTTCGGCTATTTTTTTCTTTTCGTCAAGCAGTGTTTTCGATGTGGTTTGGGGCTTGGTGTTTGGCATGTCTATAATAGATGTTACACCACCGGCAGCAGCAGCAGCACTTTCTGTGCCGAAATCGGCTTTGGCTGTCAATCCCGGATCTCTAAAATGGACGTGTGTGTCTATAATGCCGGGTAGCAAATATTTACCTTCTGCATCAATCACAACTGTTTGGTCGGTAGTGCTTATGTTATCTGCTATTTTGGCTATCTTGCCGTCTTTGACCAATACCGACGAAATAAATATTCTGCCTTCGTTTACTATATTGGCGTTTTTTATTAGATATTCTTTATTTGATGTTTCTGTATTCATTGTTCAATTATTCTTTATTATATATTAAGGTATTTATTATTCTTGTATTTGAATTTCATCTATCATTATCCATGGTCTTAAACCTTTGGCTTCGGCATGCCACATAGGTATTTTCTTTATCGAACGTGCCACTATTTTTACATACATCACTTTGCTGTTTTTTGCCGGAACAGACAAGCTGATGAGTTGAGAAACGTTTTGTTTCTCGTCTTCGGCATCGAATGTATAGTTTGCTATATATGGTTCGGAGTAATTAACGCCATCTTCCGATGTCATTATCTCTATACTCTTAGGTGCAAACACCCAATTGTCCGGAACATGGGCAAAGGATAGCATTACGTTGTTTAGGTCGATAGGTCTTAGTAGTTTCACTGTGGCTACAAAGTCGGAGCCGGAGAATCCCAACCATCGTTGTTCCAAATCGGTTATGCTGCCATACAAGCCATCAAGTAGGGTAGTGGCTATGTTTTTGTTGTAAGGAGTGTTTGGTTTGTTTTCAAAAGTAATGGTGTCTATAAAGTAGTAGTTGAATTGTTCTTGTGCAACCAGCGACGGAGTGAACCCTTTTTTGAATGTGCGTGCTTTCACCAATGTGGACTTCTCTATGGTGAAAGGTTGTTTGTACAATGTAGACTTTTCTGTAGGTTCGGTGCCATCCAGTGTATACCTTATTTCGGCATTGTCTATGCTGCTAAGTGTTATGTTCATTGGCGAGTCGAATTGTTGAAGACTCTTTGTTATCAATGGCATCGACAATATGTTGCTTTCTATGGTAGGCAGCTGTATCATTCTAAAGTCGAATGGACTGTGGTTTGTCTTGTCGTAAGCTACAAAACGAACGTTGAACGAGTATTTTTTGTCTGTAAGTAGCAAATCGTCGTCTATAGGTAATAATAATCCATTGCCTATGCCGCTGTTTTTATGGTCGAACGATATGATGTAGTTCTGATTGTCAGCTTTCGATATGCTGAAGTCGAAAGTGCTGTCCATGCCATCAAAAAATATTCCTATGTCGTTGTTTCCTACGCTTAACCATCTGGTGTCGGTATGGTTGCCCGATGCCTGTTGTCGTTCGTATTGGTAGCAGAAGTTTGCCGTGTTTGCTGTATATGTTCCTACTTTGGCTCCCAGCTTCCTGTCGGAATAGCTTTCTGTGTTCAGTCCAAACCACTCTATGTCAGAAAAACTATTGTCCACTTCGAATTGCATTCCTACTTTAGGCACGTTTTGAACTATATCGGTTGCTATTATCTCGTTTTCTATCAGTACATCGCCGGTGCAATAAACTACTATGGTTTGCATTACGTCGAATAGTTTTACTCCTTGGTAGTTGCTGTAGCTCGACACTACGTCTATATTCACTGTATATTTGTCGTTTTGTTTGAACGTTACCCCTTTCAGTGTTCTTGTCAGGTTGTTCAACCCGATGTTTTCCCAATGTGCCGAGGTGTATTTGTTTTCTATTTCGTTTGGAGTAGGTTGACGCCAGAAACTCATCTTGGGCGAAGTGCTGAATACTTGTTTGCCATCATGTTTTAGCGACGATATTTCTCCCTTTTCCAAGTCAAAAACAAATTCCATATCGGTAGTAAGTACTTGTAGCGAATTGCCTGTATTTTTGATGTTTAATTCATCGACTTCTATAGCATCTACTTTTTCTATGGCGTTGTGTTCGCTCATTTGTACCTCTGTTTTTTCGTATGGGCGTAGTTCTTGCTTTTTAAATGTTGGCATTTTTATCCCAAATTCGGCAAAATCGTATTCATATCCGCGTTTGTATGCCTTGGTATCGTTGCGTTGTTTCAGCGAGAAACGTATAAAGTATTCTTCGCCGGCATAAGCTTTTAGTTGTGGAATTTGTAGTTCAAAGTTGCAGCTTTCGCCGGGCGCGGCACTTGCCGGTATGTCGCCGGATATTACCATTGGTTTAAGATTGGAAAATATGGTGTATTCTAATCTGAAGTCTTTAAGATTTTTGTATTCGTGGTGGTTGGTGACTCTGAAGTGTCCCTTTGTTTTGTCGGTATATTCTACTTCTATACAGCCATATATCTTTTTTATCTCGGAAAGATATGGTTTGCTGTTGCCATTTTTGTCCACCAAGCCATGTAGGGTTATGTCTTTTTTGCTTTCTTTGTCGTATACTTCCACCTCGTTCCAGTAGGCAATAAATCCACCTTGTAGCATCTGTTTGTTTTTTATTGTTTGCCACATCTTGTTGGTGCTGCCAAAGGAGTTGCCTTCGGTGTTTCCGTATTCGCTTATTATCATGGCTTGCAGTTGTCTTTTTTCCGAAAAGGCAACTAAATCGTCGACGGTTTTGTTTTTCGAAAAAACAAAATCGGTATTGCTGCCTGTTTCTGTACCTCCAAACACAACGGGACGTATTTTGTCTTTGTATTTAAGAAATTTGTATGCATCTTCAAAACATATTCCGTTTTCTTCGGCATCGCCCAACGACCACGCTACTATACAGCAGTGGTTTTTATCTCGTTCGTACATATTGCGTGCTCTGGCTACAAAAGCTGCCGAGTAGTCTTTGTTTGTCGACAGTGTTTTGTCCAATCGGTATGGCTGTATGTTGGCTTCGTTGAAAACATATATACCATATTCGTCGCACAATTGGTAAAAGTCGCTGTGCTGTGGGGCATAGGCTACCCTTATGGCGTTTATGTTGTGGCTTTTCATTAGTTGCAATTCTTTCCTAAATCGTTCTTTGTCGAAGGTGATGTCTTTGGTGCTAAAGTCGCAACGTACCACACCTTTTATTATTACTTCGTTGCCATTTATGGTAAGAACACCTTTCGAAAAATCTATGTTTCTGAATCCTACTTTAGTGCCTAACACCTCGATGGTTTCCATGGTTTGGTCTTTAAGTCGGATTATAAGAGTGTATAAGTATGGGTTGTACTCGTCCCAACGTTCCACTTTGGCTAGTTCTCTGTTTAGCTGAACATCTACGGCTATTCTTTTTTCAAATGTTGCCCATTTGCCAAACCTGTCCACTTCTTTGCCTTTGTCGTTGAGTAGCAGTGCTTCTATATAATACTCGCCCTTTTTCTTTTTGTTTTCCAACTCTACGCTTAGTTCTATTTTCCCACTGCCATCGTTGTGGCGATAGTCGCACATCACGCTGAAGTCGGAAATGTTGGCTTGTGGTTTGGAATACATCACTACATCTCTTTCTATACCGTTGAAAGCCAAAGGTAATTTTTGTTCCAACAGGCTGCCTTCCGATACACTTTGCACCTGGATGAGAATGTTGTTTTTGACTACGGTTTTCTTTTTGTTCCACACTATATAGTCGGTGATGTCGAAGTCTGATGGTGTTTTGCTGTCTTCGGCATAGCCCACATATTTTCCGTTCACCCAAACGGTATAGGCACTTTTGGCAGCACCTATTTGGAAATATATGTTTTTGTCTTTCCATTCTTCGTCTATCTCTATCTCGGTAAAATATAGTCCTATGGGATTTTCTACCGACTGTATCGAAAGTAAATTTTTCAAGGCGTGGCTTTCCACAACTTTGCCATTTACCACCCAATTGCCGGGTACCTGCATTTTGCCCCATTCGGATGGTTGCAGGCTGTCGATGTTTATATCTTTTCTTGCCAACAATTCGCTGCCATTGTTAAGCTTGAACAGCCATTCGCCATTCAGGTTTTTGTACGACGACGATTTGCTATAGTCAAGTTTCTGTATATCTTTCTCATTGTCATAGCCAATAACGTTTACTCGAGGGTAGTGTTTGTTTTGTTCAAAGTTCACATTGCCACCTATTTCTTCATCGTCTTGTCCGCACACCCAAGGCAAGCAAGTGCATATACATATAGCCAGTAAAATAAATCGCTTAAGCATAAGGTTTCGTATCATTATAAATTGTCGACAATATAAACTATTTTACTCCATTTTTATTGCATATATGGCTTGCCAAAATTTGGGGCTTCGCTTACGCTTCGCAGTCGAAAGGGTAGAGAGAGGTATAGAAAGTAGAGAAGGGTAGAGAATGTATAGAAAGGCAGTGAGC
Organism: Bacteroidales bacterium; assembly: GCA_017561155.1. GTDB lineage: Bacteria > Bacteroidota > Bacteroidia > Bacteroidales > P3 > HGM05376. The sequence goes on from JAFZDP010000051.1 coordinate 32,955, forward strand.
TACGAGCATGAGCTTTGAGCCGGCTACGCTATCGCTTCGCAGACTACGAGTCTACAAGTCCACAAGACTACGAGTGGCTGCCGCATTATTAGTTGTCTCGTTGTCTTGTAGTTTGGCGTAGCAACGCGAAGCCTCAAAAACATGTCAAAGAACTCTTTACCATACTGTAGTCTGTAGTCCGAGAAACACTTTTGCGAGGTTGTAAGAGAGGTGAGGTAGAAGCAAAAGTATTTTCGTTCAACACATTAACCACAGTACACTCTTTTTGTTTTGGTTTTGCAAAGATACAAACATTCGAAATATCACTTTACCGATTTGTACCTTTTTGTACCCTTTTGTGTCGTTTTTGTTTGTAATTGGCTTGGGCTCAGCTATCGCTTCGCAGACGGAGTAGCTGTGAGCTTTGAGCAATGAGCCGGCTGCCGCCACGACCGTTGTCCGTTGTATGGCGTAGCCTGATGCTTCGCAGACCACGAGACTACAAGTCTACAAGTGGCTACCGTTTGACTGCAGTTAGTAGTGAGTAATTGGCAGTTAGTAGTTGGTTGTGAGCTACTTTTGTTAACTCGTAGTCTATGTACAGTATCCGTAAATCTGCAGCTCCGTGATTCCAAATTTCCGGTGTAGCCAAGCCGGCGACTTGTCAGCACCTCCGTCTGCCACCACACAAGTATCCCCCTTAAGTATTCCCCTTATAGGGGGGAATACGGGGGGATACGGTGGTGAGGCGGGGCTGACAATGTCGAATTTTGGGTTCGAGCTATGCTATCGCTTCGCAGACGGATATGCTGTGAGCTGTGAGCCATGAACATTGAGTCGGCTTCGCTCTATCCGTTAATCCGTTAATTCGAAATTCCGGTGTAGTGAAAGCGAAGCGTAACTTCCATACTTTTGACCCAAAACTCCCATACTTTTACCCTCTAAACCGCATAGTTTTAACTCGCAAATGCCATACTTTTAGAACAAAAAAATCGAGGAAAAAATTTGGTTGATTCGGAAAAAGGTTGTAACTTTGCAAAACTTTACTAGAGGTAGAGAATGGTGTTGTTGGACTATTTAGAGCTTGAAGTCCAACGTGGTAAGAGCCCATTCAAGGAACAAGAGAGGAGTTTTTTTTAGACTACGAGTCTACAAGTCCACAAGACTACGAGTGGCTGTTGCTTGGGCTACGCTTTTGCTTCGCGGACTAACGACGAAAGACAAAGGGCAAAATTCTAAAAGGTAGAAAGGGTATAGAAAGTATAGAAGGGTATAGAAAGTATCCTTAAACCTTAAGCATTAAACCTTAAACTGATTGGCTGTGAGCTATGAGCCGGCTTCGCCCTATCCGTAATTCCGTAGTTCCGTAATTCCATAATTCCGGCTACTGCCCTCCCTTTTGTCTTACGACATTTGTCTTTTGTCTGGCGCAGCACCGCGAAGCCAATTGTTTGTATTAAATGTTAAACTAGAAATGCTCAATTCTTAAATTTCTACTCTTTCTGAGAGTATAAAATATAGGTCTGTTGGGTGCCTCTGAAAAATGACCCGCCCCTAAATTGATTATACCCTGGGGTATTTTTGATTTTACCCCGCTCCTAAATGAATTTTACCCCGCCCTATTTTTTAGTAGGTCCCGGATGTGGGGTAAAAGCGGTGTTATATGTGTGTTTAATGTTTTGATTAATAATTTGTTATCTTTGTTTGGCGTTGCTTGTGGCACACCTCGCTGAACATAGGATTTGATGCTTGATAAGAAGTTTTTGAAATGTTAAAAATATTCGTCTTAAAAATTCTTTAAATTGTTAAAAAAAAGACTCTGCTCGTTAGTTGGATATCTTTTTGATAATAGGCTTTGAGTATTGAGCAATGAGCCAAGAGCCGGCAAAGACTCCAAAATTCCGTAGATCCGGCGTAGCCTCCACCTTTAGCCTTGCCTTTAATTTATCCGAGATGTGGATTTTTTGTAACTTGTAAAAACGGCTTTTAAATTAAGGCAACTTTTAAAAATTCCACGTTCGTACTAAGTTTAAACACTCTTTTCTGAACTTTTGCGTGCTTTACGTTTTTTGTTGTAATCTTCCTATTTCTTTTTCAATCGCATAGCCCGCTATGCTCAATCAAAAGAAAATAGAAATCTTTCTAACAAAAATCCGCAAATCACTTGCAAAGCA
>JAFZDP010000052.1 GCA_017561155.1 Bacteroidales bacterium
GGTATTTCTATCTCGGTAATGTACGGCGGTTTGTCTAAATTCTTTTTATCTGCTTCTGCTTCGGTATTATTTATTATTATAGTATCAGTATCATGGGTCGAAATACTGTCGATAGAAATAGGTATATTGTCATCCATCTCTTTGGGGGTGTTGTTGTTATTATTACAAGCCGTCATTATTCCCACTATACTGGCTATCAAACTTATTAGTATTATCTTCTTCATAGTTTTACTATCATTTTACAACATGTATTATTGGATTATTAACGCTTTATTCAATTATTTTCTTTTTTAATTGGTGCTGCTCGTTTTGTTATGCCTCGCCATTAACCATGTTGAAGACCATTGTTCTGTGATCGAGATTCAACAATGTCTGCCAAAAGAAATTGCCTCCATCTCGAATATGGATAGTTCTATCTTCCAACTCATCCATTAGCCATGTTGCTTCTTTCGACACAGCATTTATCCACACATAACGCTTGCCGTCTGATGCTACACCGAAGATATATTGCCTAATATAAGAATTCAGATCCGGACGACGTGTTATTACCCTGCCTAACCAGTTTTTCTCTACGGGCATTATTATCCGGTATTTTTTTCGCAACAATATTTCAGCTTCGCGCACCTCTTCCAATGTAGGAACATACTCTGTCATTTCGAATTTATGTTCTTTGCCGGAACTATCGAAGGTTGTGGTCTCGTAATCTTCCAAGAATACATAGCCCACGAGCGTCGTGTCATCGGTCTGTGTCGTGTCGATGTCGCAGATGAGAATGTTCATTACAGAGCCTTTGATATTCGTTTGTGCCTCAGCCGTCATCATTCCTACCATAACGGCTATCAAGCTTATCAGTATTATCTTCTTCATGGTAATATTTGCTTTTTTGATGTTTCGAAATATAAATGTAACGAATCTGTTGTGGCTTTATCTATATTATGTTCCTCGCTTCGCAATCGATAGAATTGTGTGGTGTGGTATGGTGTTACCTTTTCTTTGTCGAAATAACTTCCGTTGGTATAATCCCATTCGGTATCTTCTCGAACGATGTTCAAATTGTCGTAAATAGTATAACTTACATTTAATGGGCAGTAATAAGACTCGGATAAGTTGAATAGTCGTTGTTCGGATAAGCCTTTTTTCTCGTAAAGACTTAAATATCCTATATCGAACATATAGGGTTGAGTATAGTAGACAGAATATTTTTCATTGCTCCAAACTCTTTTTTCGATTGAGTGTATGACGGGTATCGATAAAAACACTAGAAATACCACTATCCCAAGATATATTGTGTAGGCCAAAGCTTTTATAAACCAATGTAGTTTTTGGAAAATACTATCTAGTACTGCACGGGCAAACACAATAGCCATAATAAAGCATGATAGCAATAGATAAGTGTCTAATTGGTAGATTAGTCGTGACGATTTATTGCCAAGATAAACTCTAACAAGAATATATGCAACTACAAGGATACTGAATATTAATCCAAGTATCATGGTCTTTTTGTTTGGGTTATCTTTGTAGTTTTTCATGGTGTTACATATTATTATTACGTTTCATAAACTTTTCTTTCTCTTCTGTTGAGAATGTTTGAGGACCGATAGCACCACCGCCATACTCGAATATGCAGTGTTCGTTGTATGGAATTAAGGCAAGGTCTTCGATGGCGTTGCTTTTCTCTTTCTCTGTCAATGGGCGGCTGTAGATATTGTAGCTATATCGTCCCATTCCTTCGCGGCAAAAGTATATTGTCATCTTATCGCTCGATAGTTGCGAAAACTTAATACCTAAACAGTCCATGTCTTTTAATTGCTTGCGTATGTTTTTGTATTCTTCTTCGCTAAGCCCTACTAAAGTCATCAACGAGTCCTTTAAAAGTTCGGCTTCTTCGTCCCAATGTTTTTGACTTATTTTGGTAGTGATGTTTTTTACATGAAATCTATCAGCACGTCTACCATCAAATTCGAGGTCGATGCTGCAGCTGTCGTCGATGGCGGTTTTGACGTAGTTGTGTAGTTTCTCCATATCATTGTTGTGTGCGTCGTAGTGTTCTGCCATAGTGTCTGGTGTGCAATTTTTGTCGGTATTATCTGCGAATAAACACAAAGCAAACAACATTGTGTTGAGAATGCTCCATATAACTATCGTGCGTTCCCATGCATTGCTACAATGTATGCTTCCTATAAAGAATACCATTGATAAAACTACAGGTATTATTACTATCCACCAAAGTAAAATACAAAAGAATAATATGCGTATATCATCCATTAAAATCCCGATGTTTATCAATGTAATGATAAGAAATGGAATCAGTTTTAGTATATTCTTTATTGTTTTCATTGTTTTATCATTTATCTCATCCAACCTTCCATGCGGTAAATCTTTTGCATTAGTTTACGTTCTTTGCCGGTGGCGTTGTCGTAGTGCCATACTTCTACACGTACGGCATAGTAATCTCCCCAATCGCCTTCGTAGATTGTGAACTCTTGTTTGTCGGCGAGTTTGCCGAAATGGTTGTGGCCGTTTACTGCAACTTCGCTTCTATTTTTTATCTCTTTGTCGGATAGAGCAATGTTTTCGCCTGCTTCGTAGCAGCGTAGATATATGGTGCCGTTGGCAAGCTGTGGATGGTAGAAGTCGTATTCATATATTCCGCCTTGACTTCCGTCCCATATTTGTAGCCATGTGTCGGAGTTGAGACTGTCTATTGTCGCTTCTTCATGTTTCTCGAAGTCGATGTACTCATTGGCTAAAGGTTTATTGAATTCCAAGCCTACAGGTATGGGATGTTCTTTTCCAAAGGGATCATTTTCTGCTGCAAACAATAATATAATAAAGGTGAAAAATAGCCATGCACAAAAGCATGCAGCGTTTATAAACCCGCCAATAAATACTCCGATGGCTGTTTTCCATTTCTTCTTGAGAAGTGTAAGAATGAATATTACGAATTGTACGAGGATGCAGAATGATGACAAAAAAAAGGCAATAGCAAAAATAATGTCGCCAAACTTAAATATTGTTTCCAGTGTTGCAACAATGCTGCAAAAGATACTTACAACGGGAAAAATCCACCAAAATTTGATTAGCTTGTCAATAATCTTTTTCATTATAATGTTTTTTTCATAAACGTGGATTTGAAAAAACTATTGTATGAATACTATAGTTGATGGTATATTTTTGAGATAGGCTTTTTATAATAATGCTAAATCTTCGATGTATTAATAACTCTTTATTTAACGTGCTTTAGCCGTTTTTCTTTATAGAAATACGTATATTGTAGTGTGGATGAAATGATAAATAGGATATTGATAATGATTGTGGTTGTTTTCTTTGTTGGGTAAGGCATATTGCATTGAGGTGCGAACTCGTGTACTTTGGCGATGAAAGTATGGTGCATTCGAGATGAAATACGGCAACTATCGTGATCTAAGTATGTAGTTCAGGTGATGAAAGTGTGTGCGCCTATCAAAGTGATTTCTTTGATAGGCTGCTTACTATTCGTCGGAATCTTCTAATAAAAAGGAACGATGCAGAAATAAGCCCGAAACTAAATCCGGCCATCACACCTTGAGCACCGAAATTTAGTACAAATGCCATAAGGTATGCCATAGGTATGGCAATGGCAATATAGCTGATAAAAGCGTAGTACATAGGTCGTTTTACTTCGGTGAGTCCTCGTAAAGCTCCTAATGCCGTTACTTGTATGCCATCGAAAATTTGGAAAAAGGCTACTACTATAAATAGTTTTGCTGTTATTTCTATAACTTGTGCATCTGATGTGAATATGATGGCAATAAATCTGCCACCAAAAGCATATAGCAAAGCAAAGAATGCCATTATGATTATTCCTATATGTATTCCGGAATAGGTATGTTTTTTGATTTCGCTTACATTGTTTTTGCCATAGTCGTGCGACACTAGTATTGTAGAAGCCGATGCTACACCATTCGAGATCATAAAGGAAAAACCTATCATAGTTTGCACTATTTGGTTTGCGGCAAGTGTTTTTGTTCCGAATATTCCCATCATTATGGTTATAATGGTAAGAGAGAAAAGTTCTAGTGTCATCTGTGTTGCTATGGGGAATCCTATTTTGAATATCTGCCATTGTTTGGCAAAAGATGTTTTGCTTATGCCAAACGATTTGATATAAAAACTATATTTCTTGTTGGTTATAATAATAATGAAGAATGCTATAGGCATGAGTAAACGTGATATAAACGTTGCTACTCCTGCACCTTCGGCACCAAGCTGAGGAAAACCCATATATCCGAATATAAAACCAAAGTTTAGGAATATGTTTAATACATTGCATCCTACGGTTATAAGCATAGATATTAATGTATTGCCCACACCTTCCATAAACTGTTTGAATCCTAAAAATAGTAGATAAGGGAATAAAGACATGGTAGTCCAGTAGTAGTAGCCATCCAATATGTTTAGCACTTCTTGCGGTTGCCCCATATATTTGAGCAATGGGTTTATGATAAGTAACAAGCCTACTGAGAATAGAGCTACCAACAAGTTTAAAAGTATAGAGTTTTGGAATAGTTTGCTATTTTCGTTGTGATTGTGGTTTACATATTCTATACCTACCAAAGGAGTAAGAGCCATAGCAATACCTATGCCAATAACGGTAATATTGGTAATGATAGAACAGGACAAAGATACTGCAGCCAATGGTGTAGCGCCCAAATGTCCAACCATTATCGTATCTGCCATTTGGACAATGCTTTGTCCGGCAAACGATAATATTACCGGTAGCGATATTTTTAAATTCTCGAAATAATAGCTCTTATTAATATTCATCTTGTAATTACAATCTGCTTAAAGTCAATGATAAAAAAGACTTCACCATTTATAAGAATCGTGTGCAAAGATACACATTTTTTTGCTTGTAGGCAATAGTTGGTTAGTGTATAATTGTAGTAAATTGTCTTTGCTATGATTTTTTTAGATGGTGTTATACGAAAAAAGTTGTATCTTTGCAAAATGAAAAGATGCGGTTTATATATATTTAAATGTGCGGTATTTATTTTTATTTTCTCTTGCAGTGCATACGGGCAAGTGTCACACATATATCGCGAAAAATGCAATATCGATACCAACGAGGTACGAAAAATGTATTTGGATATAAATGTTCTAAGTTTTTTTAAGAACAACGAGTTTAGTGGCGAAAAGGTAAAGGGATATACATTGCCCGGCTTTAGGTTGTCGCCGGAGGTGTCGCTTACATTGGCTCGTAATATCCGAATGGATATAGGTTTGAGTATGCTTAGGTATTGGGGAGCTGAAGCATATCCATGTTATTCTTATCAGAATATTGCCGAATGGAAAAGCGAGCAATACCACAAAGGCTTACATGTATCGCCTATAATGAGAGCACAATGGGCTGTTACTCCAAATTTCAATGTGGTGCTGGGGTCATTGTTCAATAGATACAACCATTCGTTGTGTTCGCCTATGTACAATAACGAATTGAACTATACTGCCGATCCTGAAAACGGAGTGCAATTGCTTTACGATAGCAAATATTTTAATGCGGATATGTGGTTGAATTGGCAGAATTTTGTTTTCAGCAACGACGACGAACAAGAGATGTTTACCTTCGGTTTTAGTTCTAAGGTTAATTTTCTTGTGGATAGCAATGGTTTTAATATAAGTATTCCTTTGCAGTATTTGGCTCAGCATAGGGGAGGAGAGATAACAGCATTAGAACCCCGTCAGGTACAAACAATATCTAACTATTCTGCAGGGCTATCGTTTAGTTACTTGTTTAATCGTAGGTATTTGAAAGATGTGGCTTTAAGTTGCTACTATGTAGGTTATATGCAAAATGCCGGTACGCTGTATCCTTTTGGTAATGGTTTTGGGGTATATCCCGAACTGCGAGTAAATGTAGCCGGTTTTGAAGTGAATATGGCATATTGGGTGTCGGAGAATTTTATATCGATATTGGGTAGTCCGCATTATAACAATTTGTCGTTGAAAACGCCGGATATGCTATTCGACAAGATGGATATTTTTACAGCAAATATAGACTATTGTTATCTGAAGAGCAAATACTATTCGTTGGGAGTAGAGTTGGGAATGGTTCACTATTTCCCTTATACCGGCGATCGTCCGGGCTTCCCTAAGATAGAGAGAGGGTCGGCGACCTCTTTTACTTTTGGCGTTTATATGAATATCAATCCTCGAATAAAGGTATGTGACATCCCTTTGGTTGAATAGGAATACGGGAAATAAAAAAGAGCCAAACATTAAAGTTGGCTCTTTTTTGTATCTATACTTTGTTATTATAACATTCTATATTATAATGTTTGTACAGCTTCAACAAGTTCTTTTCCTGTTTGAACAGCTTTCAAGTTTTCAGGAATCAATTTGTGGTGACGTTCAGGAAGAGATTTTTGCAATCCTTTTTCGATAAACTCTTCAGTTACTACAGGTTTTACTTGTAGGAAAGCACCTAATATAATCATATTGAAAACTTTTGCCATACCAAGTTCTGCAGCTTTTTCAGCAGCAGCTACTTTGTAGATGTTGATGTCTTTACGAGTAGGAGGAGTAGTGATACCATTAGGGTCGTAAAGCAATACACCACCAGGTTTTACGCTGCTTTCAAATTTATCCAACGATTGTTGGTTAAGGATGATAGCAGTATCAAATTGGTTGATGATAGGGCTGCTGATACGTTCGTCGCTAATGATAACAGATACGTTAGCAGTACCACCACGCATTTCAGGACCGTAAGAAGGCATCCAACTTACTTCTTTATCTTGCATAACACCTGAGTAAGCAAGGATTTTTCCCATAGAAAGAACACCTTGTCCACCAAAACCGGCTATAATGATTTCTTCTGTCATTTTCGTTTAAATTTTAATTTGTTATTTAACTGTTAATGGACTACTAACAACAAGTCTGTCTAATCCAATGCCTTCAACCATTTTACCGTCAACTTTAATGTCGCCGATAGGATAGTTAGGGAACATGTTTTCTTCCATCCATTTGTTTGCTTGAACAGGAGTCATTTTCCAACCGCTATTACAGTTAGAAACGATTTCTACGAACGAAAGACCTTTTTTCAATTTTTGGTTTTCGAAAGCTTGTTTGATAGCTTTTTTAGCTTTGCGAACAGCAGCTGGAGTGTGTACGCTTTGACGAGTTACGAAATATGTACCTGGCAAAGTAGCCAATATTTCAGTAAGACGCAAAGGATAACCGTTCAACTCAACGTTACGTCCGTAAGGAGTAGTAGCCGATTTCATACCTACAAGAGTAGTAGGAGCCATTTGTCCACCGGTCATACCATAGATACCGTTGTTTACGAATACCATAGTGATGTTTTCGCCACGGTTGGCAGCGTGGATAGTTTCGGCAGTACCGATAGCAGCCAAGTCGCCATCACCTTGATATGTGAACACAAATAAATTTGGGTTCAAACGTTTAACAGCTGTTGCCAAAGCTGGAGCACGACCGTGAGCAGCTTCTTGGAAGTCTACGTCAAAATAGTTGTAAGCCAATACTGAGCATCCTACAGGAGCTATACCTACAGTTTGGTCTTGAATTCCTAATTCTTCTATTACTTCGGCTACAATACGGTGTGTAGTACCATGACCACAACCTGGGCAGTAGTGCATTGTAGCATCAGTTAAAACCTTGGTTCTTGAATAAACCAAATTTTCGGGTTTTACTATATCTGTGTTCATAACTAATTATCCTTTAATAATTTGATTTTCTAATGCTTCCAATACTTCAGTAGGAGTTGGGATTATACCACCGAAGCGTCCGAAGTGTTCAACTTTAACGTTGCATTCTGTTGCCAAACGTACGTCTTCTACCATTTGACCTGCACTCATTTCCACAGTCAAAATACCTTTAACTTGTTTTGCTCTTTCAGCTAAAGCTTTTTTAGGGAATGGATATAGAGTGATAGGACGGAACAAACCGGCTTTGATACCTTTTTCGCGTGCCATTTGTACAGCCTTCATCGATATACGAGAAGACGAACCGTAAGCTACGAATATGTATTCAGCATCGTCGCACATGATTTCTTCGTAACGACATTCGTTTTCTTCCATTACGCGATATTTAGCTTGTAATTTGTGGTTGAAAACTTCTTGTTTTGCTGAATCAAGTTCCAAAGATGTTACGATATTATGTCCACGGCTTGCTGGTTTTCCCCATGTAGCCCATGGTGCATTTTCACGACGTTCTTCTTCTGTCCAACGTGGAATATAGTCGCGAGTATATAGTTTTTCCATGCATTGTCCGATAGCACCATCAGAAAGGATAAGAACAGGATTGCGATATTTGTAAGCTATATCCCATGCTTCGAATACGAAATCGTACATTTCTTGTACCGATGCAGGTGCTAAGGTAAATAATTGATAATCTCCGTGTCCACCACCTTTAGTTGATTGGAAATAGTCTGATTGTGAAGGTTGGATAGTTCCTAATCCGGGACCACCACGCATAACGTTGATAATTAAACATGGTATTTCGGCACCTGCCAAATATGTTAAACCTTCTTGCATCAAACTGATACCAGGTGAAGATGAAGAGGTGGCAACTTTTTTTCCAGTGGCTGCACCACCATATACCATATTGATAGAAGCAACTTCACTTTCGGCTTGAAGAACAACCATACCTGTTGTTTCCCAAGGTTTTTCTGCCATAAGGGTTTCCATTACTTCCGACTGAGGAGTGATAGGATAGCCAAAATAACCATCACAACCACTGGCAATCATTGCTTGGGCAATAGCTTCATTACCCTTCATTAATTTTAATTCCTTTGCCATTTCTTATATACCTTTAACTGTTTATAA
>JAFZDP010000053.1 GCA_017561155.1 Bacteroidales bacterium
ATCTAAGCATTAAGCGTAACTTACCGTTGCTATTTACTTGGTACGATAACATAGAGATGAAAATACCAAACACCACCAATCTTATCGATGGACATTTCTCGCAACTCAAACGAATGTTACGTTCTCATAATGGTCTAAAGAAAGAGACATAATAAGCTCGTTATTGGTTTTTTTGAGGCATTAAAGGGAATTACCCAATAAAAAAAGGCTGTCGCAGCTGACAGCCTTTTTATCCCAAATCAGTCATTAGAAATATGTGTAAACTATAAAGATGAGATATGCAGTCTATTATGTCGAATATTTTCTAATGACGGTCATTAGAAAATATTGCATATAAAATATTGATTAATACCTATATGCAATATAGTCATAATCTTGGAAGAATCCTAACGACCGATTTGGGATAAAGGTTATATTATAAAATATCAAACCTCCTTACCCCAAAGATAATATTTGTTGGGTAAGGAGGTTTTTTAATACAATCTTACGATAGTGATGTTTATTTTTTGTGATACACTTCGCCTGCTACTTCAGCAGTGTGAATGCCGCTAACTTTACGATTTAATTCCTTGGTATTAGTGCGAGTGATTTCTTCTACATAACCGCAGTTGTTACAAATATAATATTCGCGGTAATGATCAAGTTGATAATCTACATCATATTCAATATATTCGTATGTTTTGTAATCGCGAGCCATAGTTTGTACATCACGTCTTTCTCTATAGGTTCGTTTAACTTCACCATCTTCCTTTTCGGTAACAGTTACTTGTGTCCATTTTTCCCATGTAGAGGTGCGTTTTCCGAGCAATTTGCCTCTAACAATATCCTCACCTTTCTTACGTTCGCTGTATTCAAACTTTTCTTGGTCGAAATGGATAGTGTACATGTGTCGACATTTTGGACAACGACAATGGGGTTTTGTTTCGAGAGAGCTTTTGGCAAGACTATATGCATGCCAGCAAACAATAAACATAAGGATGATGAATATAGGGAACATCCCCCATGCCATCATTACAATGCTCCATACATACAACGAAACTATCATCAAAACAAACATCAGAATTCTTAGATGCGTATCGCTCAGCGGATAGAACACCTTGGGATATTTGATAAGCCATCCTGCTAATAAGACAGGTAAGGTGGCTCCTCCAAAAATCCAAAAGAATCCTATGAAAGCAAACACCACTACCAAAACCCATTTAAATACTTTTTTTACTAAAGAGGATGTAAAATCGTACGTGTGGTTATAACGGTTGGTTCTGATTATGGTAGAAATGAGGTTTGAATTTAGAATTGTTCCTGACAACGGCATTATTTTAAGCCATGCAGAAGCACGATCGGTGGGATGTGAAAATGAAATAGCTGTAGCCAATGAGTCTTTTCCAAAGGTAACATTTGGTCGATACATCATTCCTGTAGTTGGGTCGAAACTTTTCCAAGCATATTGAGCCTCAAAACCATCTCGTGTATGATGCACCAACATTGGGTCGCCATACTTTTGGTTTATTGTTTCGAACGACTTACCCATAGCACCATGCTCAAATTTTTTCTGCGTAGAAATGCCGGTTACGGGAGATATGGTTAATTGGTAATCAGCCCATCTATCCAATACCGGAATAAAATCATTGGTAGACAAGGTCTTTTCTTTACCTTTATTGTTGGTATAAGTATATTTGTAGATGAGGTGTCCCGACCACTTAGCTTTGATTGTTACGGTATCGCCCTTATCTTTACCATCGGTTACAATCTGTTTTATGAAACTAAGGTCGGATGCATCAACCCATCCGATATCGCCACGTTGAGTTTTTACCAACCACTTCTGACCATACGAACTACGCTCAATACCTAACACTTTTACTTTTTCACCAACTTTGAGTGGGGTGGAAATGGTGTCGTTGTAAAACTTTTGGCGTAAAATTGCACGATTTTCAAGGGTTAGTTCCGGACCATCTGATTGAAGGTTGTAATCAATACCGGTAAAAATGATAAGTGTAATTGAGCAAATGACAAATATCATATAAAGAAAACATCTCTTTGAAGAGTTTTTCGTTACTAATAGGAATGTTTTAAAGCTCATAATATTAATTTTAATTTTGGAAGGTTCTAAAAATTCATTTTCAAGCAAAACAGAGAACCCTCCTTTACCATTTTACTAGAAATTTCGAGTTGCAAAATTAAGTAATTAATCTCATATACACAAGATAAACAGAATATATTTTATATTTTCCCTTATCTCCATTTCAAATTATCGAGAAAACAATCTCGTTTATGTGGGAAGGAAAGTTTGCGTAAGGTCGTTACGTCATTGCCGTAACGGCGTTACGCTACTGCCGTTATGGCGTTACGCACAAATCTTTTCTCAACAAATAAAATATCTTTTCCTGAATTTTGCTAGTCGTTTGCTCAGATTTTTATTTAGATTGCTGTTCTTGAGGTGTTTCTTCGCTTTACTTCTCTATTCCTATTTAGAACCGTCCATATCAAAAAAATAATCGTTTCTTGTTCATTATTTTCAATCTATATTCCTCATATCTTTATATTTTGTTGTTTTTTCATTCTTACACACATATATAATAGATTTGGCTAAAAAATTAAATAGAAACCAAAGAAATACAACACATGCCCGATTTATCGAGGTAATATCCCCCAAAAAAATCACGATTATTCCAAGTTTTTAGACTTTGCTTTTTAACATTTGTAATAAAGCTTTTCTGTTTTATCTTTGGCATGTGGATATAAAACATCAGTATTCTTTACTCCAAAATATATTTTCAACTTCGACAAACAAAACAATTGATATTCACTGATTTGATTTTTGTAATAGTATATTGTTTTTATATTCCCACTATATTTTGGGGTAGATAGTACTATGCAGACAAAAAATGGGTACCCATTCTCATACAAAATGGGTACCCATTTTCACAAAATATAGTACCCATTTTTCGGTAAATGGGTACCCATTTTTTTGAAGGTAATATATGGTATTTGTGATTTGCTGATTTAGGTTGTCACATTTGTGTCTTTAGACTGATTTAAGTTGACTGGTTAATAACTCTTGACTATTTATAGTTTACATTATTCACTATTACGACTGTTTTTGGTTTACTTTA
>JAFZDP010000005.1 GCA_017561155.1 Bacteroidales bacterium
TAATCCTATATATACTATATAATAATAAGAAGAAGACAGAGGTAGTATGGTAGTACAAGGTAGTACAACCACTGCAATACTACCAACACTACCAACACTACCTCCATCATCTTTCACCACAACCTACAAAAATCACCAAACCGACAACAAAAAAAAGAGCTAACCCATTATCAGGTCAGCTCAATACAAAAATAATTCAAAATTTAAGGCCAATTACAGCTTCTCAGCTATGTATATAGAAAAAAGTACAAACATAACGCAACTCAAATATATTTATTGTAAACAACATCAAAAAAAATAGAGCTGACTATATAAAAAAGTCAGCTCAGGGAAACAATTTAAATCAAAAATCTAGCTTCACAGCTATATTATGATAATATGAAATGGATACAAATAACGCAACACAAAATATATTTATTGCACACACCACACAAAAAAAAAGAGCTGAACCTCATCTAAAAGTCAGCTCTAATTGTGTAATTTAAAAACATTGTAGCTTTAAGCTACACTATGAAAAAAATATTTCAGAAAAAACGTAACAATAAAATATTTATTGCACACCGATGCAAAAAAACAATACCAACTTTCCCCCACCCCCAAAAAAATAGAGCTGACCCACATCAAAAAGTCAGCTCAGAAAGGATTAACTATGAAAAATCTACATTAGTGTAGCTTTTTAGACTTATATAACACAACAATTCCATTTTTATTATACATACAAGCAAAAAAAAGAGAGCCGACCACACGAACCGACTCTCAATATTTACAAAATTATGACAAATAGAATCACTTAGATTCACTGCAATAAACTACAAAAAAGACATTTTATTGTGCACCGAGCAAAAAAAAGAGAGCCATACTTCACAGCGGCCCTCTAAAAAATTTAAGTATGAAACAATAAATTTAATTCACAATAAATAGACTCTTTATTGTGCTCTAATAAAAAAAGGAGATAACTTCGCTTCACAGCGAGTCTTTCGAACAACATTCGTTTATTCAAAAATAAATAACTCGACAAAACAACTTTTATTGTACACCGTGCAAAAAAATAAGAGTCGCCCTAGCCACTCCCTATGCAATAAGTATCAACCAAGAAAATATGACAACCCACTAAGTCGGCACGCAAAATATACTTTTTATTGTGTGCTGAGCAAAAAAAATGAGAGCCAGTTTCACAGCGACCCTCATTACTTTACAAACCTTTTCAATAGACATGCATGATACAAACAACAATATATATATTTTATTGTGCACACCCCAAAAAAAAGAGAGTAAACTTCACTGCGACTCTCTTCGGTACTAACTAAAAAAAGAAAATACCATTTCTTATGGCATAAAAATAAACAACGAAAAAGACTTTTATTGTGTGCTGAGCAAAAAAAATGAGAGCCAGCTTCACAGCGACTCCCATTACTTTACAAACCTTTTATTAAATATGCATAGTATAAACAACAAAATATATTTTTTATTGTGCACACAGTGCAAAAAAAAATGAGAGTCACCTTCACAGCGACTCTCACCAAACAATTTAATAACTTTTTAAATTCTCTTTTCACTTTAGACTTCAAGTGTAATATAAACATAAAAATATACTTTTTATTGTGCACACAGTAAAAAAAATGAGAGCCCACTTAGCAAGACTCTCATTCCAATCAATGTCAATAACAAATTAATACTTTAAAATATAACAGCAAAAACATTTTTTATTGTACAAGCAACACAAAAAATCGTGAGTCCAAACAGAACCCACGACTCAATTCAAATACTTTTTATAAACAAAAAACATGTCGTTATGAAACGACTTGTAATATAAACTCAACAAATACAATATTATTGTACACACTTTAAAAAAAAGTAGATTTTTTTTACACTTTCTCAAAAAAAACAAAAAATCATACTATTTATATATAAAGACAACAGACAATGGACAACGGACTACAGACAACAGTCTTATCTCAAAGTCTCGAGTCTTTCAAATAATAATATAAATAAATACATTTTTAAACCATGAGTAAAATTGTACTAAAAAGTATCGAACAAAACATCAACTATCTAAACAGCGGCGAAGTGAAAAGTGGTTATATGTTACGCCCTGTAAGATATTCAACTATCGAAGCGGAAGACCTGATAAACACCATTTCAAACAACAGCTATGTACCCAAAAGTTTCGTATCTGCAAGTTTGTATGGAATAGTAGAAGCAATAGAAAACTATCTGCTTAACGGTCATAGCATCGAACTTCCCAATCTAGGCATCTTCAGTTTATCATGCGAAAGCACTGTGGCAAAAACAGCACAAGAAGCAGGTATCGACCAATTTAAAAAATTACACATAAAATTCCGTCCATCAACCTCGTTGAAAGAAAAACTCGATGTGGTAGATGTAGAGCTTGAAGGAGTGTGGCGTTGCTTGGATTTATCGGCAGATAACAAAGTGTACGAACGCATTACCACAACAACAAACGAAGGTATAGAACTTCCAAACGGTGATGGTGACGAAGTGGTTGAACCTGAAAATGGTGATAACAACAACCCTGGTGGTAACAACCCAAGTGGTGGAGGTTTCGAAGGATAGTGGATTTACGGAATCACGGATTTACGGATTTAAGGATGTGGAACTTTATGTGTTCTGCATCCTTTTGTGTTTATAGTTATTACCTTTCTATACTCTCTCTCCCCTCTATACTTTCTATACTTTCTATACCCTCTATACTTTCTATTCCTTTCTCTACCCAAAAAAGTAACCAAGTAACCCAAGGTAATCAAGGTAACCCACTATATTTTTTTATTTAAAAAAAAGTGTGTATCTTTGCAAAACAAACATAAAATCTAACGATATGAAAAAGTATTATAAAGCAGTACTATTCAGTACATTATTAGGATTGGCAGCAAGCATGTTTGCCCAAAACACAAACATTATCCCCAACCACGATTTTGAGAATTGGACAACCCAAAATGTTATGTTTCAAACCTACGAAACCCCTGTAGGTTGGCAAGGTTTATCGATAGACATAGACACCATGGGCATTCAGTTTTCCTACCCATTAGCAAACCCACAAAAAACCACCGATGCATACACAGGCAACTATGCAGCATTGGTGGCAACCAACGAGTTAGACCCAATGATAGCAGGTGCTTTATCATCGATGGGCATCAGCGACTTTTTAGCTATACCTACCATCATGAGCATTGGTGGAATAAATATCATACCATTGCTTACCGACTTTGGTGAAATACTTTCAGGGTTGGGTGACGAAGATTTCAACGTGCTTTCGTTGCTACAAAATTTCGCAACAGCAAATCTATCAGACTATTTCAAAGGTGGTGCTCCGCTTAACGGTTTTTCGCCTACCTCTTTGGTTGGACACTACAAATACACCACTCAAAACAACGAAGACAACGCCATGATACTGCTTGTGGGCAGCACATACAACAGCTTGTTGCAACGCAGACTACCTGCAGGTATAGGTATGACAACATTATCTGCTACAGACTCTTACACCGAATTTGAAGTACCATACTATTCGTTAGGTATGACAGCAGACACTATAGAGGTATTGTTCTTCTCGTCGCAACTACAAAGCATATCAGTAGGTTCAAGTTTATACATCGACAACCTTGCACTTACATCAACCAACAGCATAAACACAACAGCATCCATCGCTACCAATTGCTACCCCAACCCATCATCAGGCAAGATAACACTAAACACCGCTCAAGCAGTAGATGTTTACATCTACAACACTGTGGGACAACTTGTTTCTGCAAAAAAGAACTGCAAAAACGGTGCTCAGTTCAGTCTGCCACACACAGGAATATATTCAGTGAAAATGGTGAACGAAAATGGATATTTCACCCAAACAATAGTAATAAAATAACAGATGAAAAAAATAATATTCACACTTGCCATTTGCATAGCAACACTACTTACAACAACCCAATGCACAGGTGGTTACAGTTTTACAGGAGCATCTATTCCACCTGATGCAAAAACTATCTCTATCCAAAACTTTCCCAACTATGCAAGTTTGGTAAATCCGCAATTAAGTCAGATTTTAAGCGACGGAATGCGTAATGCTTTTGCATCGCAAACCTCTCTGAGTGTGGTTAGTTACGACGGCGATTTGGATATAAAGGGAGAAATAACAGGATACACCATGCAACCCACAGCAGTAACCTCTAACGACCAAGCTGCAATGAACCGTCTGACAATCACCATAAAAGTGAAATTTGTAAACACCAAAGACCCAAACGCCAATTTCGAACAATCGTTTTCGAGATACAGAGAATTTAGTTCTCAACTAAATTTTTCATCGATAGAAAACTCTTTGGTAGAAGAAATTGTTAATGAATTGATAGAAGATGTGTTCAACAAATCGGTTGTCAATTGGTAAAAAAAGAAATATACATAACAGTATAAGCAAGAATGAAATCTTATTGTGTATACAATAATTTATTAGGGTGGTTGATGTTTTTAATGTCAACCACTATATATTTCCTCACCACCGACCCATCAGTAAGTCTGTGGGATTGTGGCGAATGGATAACCGTTGCCAATGATTTGCAAGTGGGACATCCACCAGGGGCACCACTATATATATTGCTTGCCAAGATTTTCTCTCTGTTCTCGTTCGGAAACACAACACTTGTTGCTTTCTGCATCAACACACTTTCTGCCGTAGCATCAGGACTTACCGTTATGTTTCTTTTTTGGACTACCACATTCTTCACCTCTCAACTATTTCAAAACAAAGCACATTTCACCATCGCACACCCTCAGTTGGTAATATTTGGTTCAGGCATTGTAGCTGCGTTATGTTTCACCTTTTCAGATAGTTTTTGGTTCTCTGCCACCGAAAGCGAGGTGTATGCTCTATCATTATTATTCACTGCCATAATACTTTGGAGCATAACCAAATGGAAACGTTCGCAATCCCATTCATCACGATGGATTTTGCTTATATTCTTCCTTATAGGTTTATCTTACACAGTACACAACCTTTCCCTTTTGGTAATACCCACCATAGTACTTGTTTATTACTACACCAAACATAAATCATCACCAATCAAAACAATCGGTGCTATATTTGCAGGTTTCACATTGTTGGCAACCATTCTTTGGGGCATCATTCCATATTTTTTCAAACTCATGTCCACTTCTTCCCTACTGATGGTCAACAACTTTGGATTTTCCACACTAAGCAGCATTATCATCTACTTAGTCGTTTTATTTTCAGCATTATTGGGTGCTTCCATAATATCTTCTTGTTTCGGCAAAGTCAGATTACAGTTTGTTTTCGTGGCATTGTTCTACCTTATTTTGGGCATATCAGTACATTGTACCACAATGTTCTGTTCGATGGCACAACCACCCATAAACGAGGGCAACCCCAACAATCCCATAACTTTAGAAGCATACATCAACCGAACACAATACGAAAAACCTCCAATCGTATACGGACAATACCACACAGCACCATTCGAGAAATACGCAGATGCAGAACCGCAATACACTCTTGCATACATAGTTGAACACAATGGCAATGTTGTAGACACCTGTTTTTCGAAAACAGAAACTAACAAATACACCACACAAAACGACTATATAATAAAAGAAAAATACATAATTACAAACGATGGAAAAAACATCGTACCTATCTACAACAAAGAGTTTTACACAATTTTCCCACGAATGTGGAAGTATGGCGAAGACTATGCACAAAACTACTACTCGTGGACAAACCTTAGCGGAGATTTCGTTGAAATAAATGGAAATCAGATATACAAACCATCATTCTCCGACAATATCACGTTCTTTCTCAACTACCAACTGAACTATATGTATTTCAGATACTTTATGTGGAACTTTTCAGGGAAACATCATAATATCAACCAACCTTTTTCCGACAGAAGTTGGACTACAGGCATAACACCATTAGACAAATTGCTAAACAACAATAGCATAACCAACAACGAAAAAGGAGAACAACACAACACTTATTTCTTGCTGCCATTTATATTGGGATTTTTGGGATTCTTTTTCCAAATGTACAAAAACACACCAAACAACATAGTGCTTTCCACATTATTCTTTTGCACAAGCATAGCAGTTGTCATCTACCTGAACCAAGCAGCTTACGAACCACGAGAACGAGATTATGTGTATCTACCATCGTTCTACACTTTTGCTATATGGATAGGACTTGGCACATCTACAATAATTTACACTCTGGAAAAAATAAAAATATTCAGAACCAAAACAGCAACAACAATCGTTATACTTACATTGTTGAGCATACCTACACTTATGGCATGTCAGAATTGGAACGACCACAACCGCTCCAAACAAACACTTGCACGCAGTTTGGCATACAATTATCTACAATCGTGTGCACCCAACGCCATACTATTCACCTTTGGCGACAACGACACTTTCCCCTTGTGGTATATGCAAGAAGTTGAAGGTATTAGAAAAGACATCCGAATAATAAATCTATCGCTTTTAGGTTCGGATTGGTACATCAACCAAATAAAAAACGACAGCAGCAACATTGTAAACATATCGTTTGACAACAGCAAGTATCAAGGCAGCAACCTCGACCTGACCATAACAACAGCAGCAACCGAACTGCTACCCCTATCCGATGCACTAAGTTTTCTGAGTAGCGAAGACAGTAAATGGACTATGGACGGTATGCCCACAGTTCAAACATTGCCAAGCAACGTGGTGTATATAACAGCGTGGGACAGCATATTGCAACGAAACAAAGATATAAACATAGAATTGCCTCAATTTTTGAACAAAAGCAACGTCTTACATTTAGACATAATAAACAACAACCACAACAACCGACCAATATACTACACCGATTATGCCATAGAAGAAATAAAATCATTGGAGAATTACCTTCAACTTGAAGGTTTTACCTACAGACTGAATTTAAGCAAACGCCCCAAATACAACCACATCAACATCGATGTGTTTTACAACAACATTATGACTAAATTCACTTGGGGGAACATTGATGAAACCTATTTCAACGAAAGCACCCTACAAATACTAAACACCCATCTGGGAAACATAGCAAAACTAAGCAACGCCATGAAAGAAAACAACGACACCACGAGATGCAACAATATATGGAAACACATCATGTCGGAAATACCACGAAATAAAATATATGTAGATATACAACAATAAAAAAAAGTGGTAACACCAAAAGCATTACCACTAAAAGTATTTACATATAGAAATAAAATGAATTATTTTTTAGTATCTTTAGCCATACCAGCAGTCAATTTGAAACCAACACCATGTACGTTTACTATTTCTACATTTGGGTCTTCTTTCAAATACTTACGCAATTTTGTGATATAAACGTCCATACTTCTTGCAGCGAAGTAGCTGTCGTCTTTCCATATTTTTTGTAGAGTACTTGTACGTTCAACCAATTGGTTGAAGTTGATACAGAACATACGCAACAATTCACATTCTTTAGATGTAAGTTTTTGGTCTGAACCATTAATACTCAAAATTTGACGGTGATAATCAAAAGTATAATTACCTATCGAGAAGATATTATTTTCAGGTCTGTCGTCGGTGTAGCTTCTACGCAAAGTAGCAGTTATACGAGCCAACAATTCTTCCATACTAAATGGTTTAGTAATGTAGTCGTCAGCACCAATTTCAAAACCTTTCAATTTATCAGCTTCTAAAGTTTTAGCACTCAAAAACAACAAAGGAATACGTTTGTCTATTCTACGAATTTCTTTTGCTACAGTAAAACCATCTTTAATTGGCATCATTACGTCTAACACACATACGTCTATTTCTTCTTGTTTGTAGAAATCCAACGCCATTTGTCCATCTATTGCCAAAAAAACTGTATAACCTTTTTGTTGAAGGTATGCACGCAAAATTGTACCCAAATTAGGGTCATCTTCTGCTACGAGAATTTTTATTCCTAAATTCATAGCTATTTATTGTTTTTATTTGTAATTATTATCTTTATTTCACTTTTAAACAATCGTTTAGATAAATAGTTTATCGGAAAATTTTCTTATTCCTCATCTATTATCGTTATCGATTCTATAATATCTCTTTGTCTGATATTGTCTATAACTTCGATACCTTCATATACTTTTCCAAAACAAGTATGATGACGATCTAAGTGTTGAGTATTTTCTCTGTTCAAACAGATAAAGAACTGCGAACCACCTGTATCTCTACCTGCGTGTGCCATAGATAATACGCCTCTGTCGTGGTATTGGTTGCCACCATCCAATTCGCATTTAATTTTGTAACCTGGTCCACCTGTACCATCACCTCTTGGGCATCCGCCTTGTATTACAAATTCAGGGATTACTCTATGGAATGTCAACCCATCGTAAAATCCACTTTTAGATAGCTTTACAAAATTCGCAACTGTATTAGGTGCGTCATTTTCATAAAAAAGAACTTTCATTGTTCCTTTATTGGTTTTGATTTCAGCTCTCATATATCTATATTTTTATATTCATATTAAACAATACAATTAACTTAAAATATTTCCTTTTATTGTGTGAAAAAATTATATTTTTCGTTTTTTATTTTTTTATTTCAAGAAATATACTTATATTCAAACATTTAACAATTAAAATTCTTACTCATTATTAATCAATATTTTTCATTTTTCGGCAAACGAAAAATATACATCCACTACATGTATATACAAATAAAGAACCACAATTTTTCTTCTCAATTGTAGTTCTTTATCATATTCTTCACTTCCTAAATCATTAAATCTGTGGCAATAGCATCTACGAATAAATACCCCTTCGAAGTAGGACCATATCCACTATTTGTTTTCTGCAACAGACCTTGGTCTACATATTTCTGCAACAAAATTTCCGTATCTTTCCACAGCGATGGATATTTTGTTTCCAACACATCTTTATCCAAACCGTTCAATGTCCGCAAAGCAGTCATCAAATATTCGTTATATGTATCTCGTTCCTCCAATTCTTCTCGTTCGCATGGCACTATATCGTGCTGCAAATCGTGTATATATCTATCCACATTATCAATATTCCATTGACGAGAAAAACCATCGTATGAATGAGCAGCAGCACCCACACCCAAATACGGCGTTGAGTTCCAATACCTACTATTGTGCTTCGCCTCACAATTTGGTTTACACAAGTTAGATACCTCGTAATGAATATATCCATTATCTTTCGCCCATTGCACAAGCAATTCATAATGTTTTATCGACATTTCTTCGTCCACCTGAGGCAACTTACCTTTATTTATCAACGTATCCAACATTGTTCCCTCTTCAACAGTAAGCGAATAGCACGACAAATGACTAACACCCAACTCTTCAACCTTTTGCAAATTATTCTTCCATCCGTCCACACCACAATTTGGCAAAGCATATATCAGGTCTATCGATATATTTTCAAAACCATATTCCTTAGCTTTCTTTACCACACTTTCTGCTTGTACACCTGTATGCCATCTGTTCAGCAGTTTCAAATCAGCATCATTAAACGATTGCACACCTATGCTCAGTCTGTTTATAAAATCAGTCTTCTTCAACTCCGACAAATATTTATCTGTCAGTTGCTCAGGGTTTGCCTCAAGTGTCACCTCTTCAAGGTTTGATATATCAAAATACCGCCCTATAGTCTGTTTCACCTGCATTATCTGAGCAGCAGTCAACAACGATGGAGTACCACCACCAAAATAAATAGTACGTATTTGAGAGTGTTTCAGATAGTTTTTTCGCAAAGCAATCTCGTTGCACAACGCATCTACATAAGGTTGAATACTGCTACGAGTAGCCACCGAATAAAATGCACAATACAAACAACGCTGCTTGCAATATGGAACGTGAATATAAATCATAAAAAAATATACGGACTATTTTTTACGTTTTGCCACCGAAAAACCAAACGAGCCTATTTTTTCTCCCAAACCATAGTATTTTCCATGCGAATAAGCCAATGGTTTAGCATGATTCAACTGAAATGCTCCAGTACCTTTATCTATCAAACTTTCTTCGGCATTCACTGCAACAACTTTTGCAATAAACATATCGTGCGAACCCAATTCTTTCACTTCCACCACCTGACATTCAATATTCAACGGTGATTCTGCTATAAGTGGTGCTTTCACCACCTGACCCTGTTGTGGTGTAAGGTGCATCTCCTTGAATTTATTATAATCCTTACCGGAACGAACACCACACCAATCTGTAGCTTTTGCAAGCTGTTCGGTAGTCAAATTTATCACAAACTCGCCACTGTCTTTTATCAACTGATACGAACGACGTTCTTTTCTGACCGATATATAACACATTGGGGGTTCGGTACATATAGTTCCTGTCCACGCCACTGTAATTATATTATAATTTTCAGGACTATCGCCACAGCTCACCATCACTGCAGGAAGCGGATATATCAAGGTTCCTGGTTTGAATGCAACTTTCATATTTCTTTATTTTTATTGATAAAAAAATACCCTCATCTCCTTTTGCCCAAAAGACAAAAAATAGTTGAGGGTAACACATAATAATTTGATAATATAAATATTATAACATCATATTCTTCTTATTGTCTAAACTTCTTATCAAGTTCGTCGACCCAAAAACGGAATTGTTTGTCAGTTTCGACTAGGTTTGTAACAGTTTTACAAGCATGCAGTACTGTAGCGTGGTCTTTATTACCACATTGCAAACCTATTATTGCCAACGACGATTTAGTCATCTTCTTAGCAAAATACATTGCCAATTGGCGTGCTTGAACAATCTCACGTTTACGAGTATGCGATTGAATACTTTCTATAGGCAAATTAAAGTAGTCGCAAATAACTTTTTGGATATAATCGATAGTAATTTCGCGAGCAGTATTCTTCACAAATTTATCTATCATTTGTTTAGCCAAATCCAAGGTTATCTGTTTTTTATTCAACGACGACTGTGCCATCAAACTTATCAATGCACCTTCAAGTTCTCTTACATTGGTGTTTATGTTGTAAGCAATATATTCTATTACTTCGTAAGGCATTTCAATACCATCGTTTGCCAATTTTTGTTTCAAAATACCAATACGTGTTTCAACATTTGGTGCTTGAATATCAGCAGACAATCCCCATTTCAAACGCGAAATCAATCTCGATTCCAAACCAGACAACTCTGCCGGTGCTTTATCCGATGTTATGATAATTTGTTTGTTACGTTGATGCAAATAGTTGAATATATGAAAGAATGCTTCTTGTGTTTTTGCCACACGACCTTCCCACACAAATATATCATCAATTATCAACACATCTATCATTTCGTAGAAATGCATAAAATCAGGCACAGTATTGTTTATGGTAGCCTCGCGGAATTGTTGCGAAAACTGCTCAGCAGTCACATAAAGCACTGTTTTGTCAGGATATTTTTCTTTGGTTTTGATGCCTATAGCATGAGCCAAGTGTGTTTTTCCCAAACCTGCATTACCATACAACAACAACGGATTGAAAGCTGTACGTCCTGGATTTTCTGCCACAGCATAACCTGCAGAACGAGCCAAACGGTTACACTCTCCCTCAACAAAATTTTCCAACGTATAGTTTTCGTTCAATTGAGAATGCACTTTTACCTTTTGTATTCCTGGTATAGTAAATGGGTTTGGCAACTCTTTCAAATTCTCTGTATTTATATTGATAGGCACATCTTTAGGAGCATTACGTATAGCACGACGACCTGTTGATGGCAACAATACATTACCTTGATTATCAGATATACTTTGATCCATCACTACACTATAACGCAACTGACCTTTCGGTCCCAATTCTCTACGTACCACTTTGCGTAACAAATCGATATAATGTTCTTCCAACCACTCATAGAAAAAACTACTTGGAACCTGAATAGTCAACACACCATCCTCCAATTGTAGAGGTACAATTGGTCTAAACCATGTATTGAATAAATTTTCGCTATTCAAAGTATCGCGAATTATTCCAAGGCAATTATTCCAAACTATTTTATAATCTTTCTCCATCTTTATATTATAGTAATACGAATGTTTCTTAATATGTTACGAACAATCCTATGTTCATTATTTCTGTTTGCAAATTTATAAAGAAAAAATCACTCATCTGTTAGAAAAAAAATTTGCATATTTCATTTTTTTTCTGTAAAAAACACACACCTTTTAGAACTTTTACTCTACACACCTACTCAAAAAACTGATAAATAAACAAATAATATATTCCCTCACTAAGCATGCCGAATATAAGATTTTTTTCTCAAAAATAAAAATATTTTTCACTCCAAATTCGACTTTTTATCACCAATTACTTATTTTTTTCGCACTTTTCAAGCAAAAAGTACCTAATTTCACACAAAACACACCAACAACATGCTTATCTAAGAAAAACTCCACACAAACTTTTCCACATGTATCACAAGCAAAAAAAATGACCAATCACACTACATCACACAACAAAAAAAAAGACGATTCTCCAATAAAAAGTCATAGTTTTTCCCCTCAATACTATTTCCAAAAGGTAATCCAAGTAAACAAGGTAACCATTATATATTTCAATACGTGATTTACCATCGATATATTCCCACAAACAAACCACATCTTCAACACCTAAATTCTTAATATATCAGACATCGCCCTCCGCGTATATCATATTACAATATTATTATATATAGCATTACACATAATGAATATATAAAAACAGAGAATGAGTTTTACGACCCATTCTCCATTTATTCATAAGTTATAATATATTTATTACTTCGTTTGTAATGTAATGAATGGTATCAAATTCTCTTCCAACGATATACCTCCATGTTGAAACGTATTCATATAATACGACACATATTGGTTGTAGTTGTTTGGATAAGCAAAAAAGTCACCGCCTCTGGCAAATATATATGGTGATGTTACATACAATTTGGGCAAGAATATTTTCGCCGCATCTTTCACTTCGTACACTTGTTTTGGGTTGTAATCCAACAATCTGCCCACTTTATATCTCAAATTCACCGATATATCTTTGTCTCCTTTCACCCTAATAGGGTTGTTTATTTTCACGGAACCATGGTCGGTTGTAATAATCACATTTACATCTTTTTCAGCCAATGCCTTCAACATTTCCATCAGAGGAGAATGCTCCAACCACGATAATGTAAGCGAACGGTAAGCTTTTTCATTTTCAGCCAATTCCCTTACTATATCTAATTCTGTTCGTGCATGCGAAAGCATATCGATAAAGTTATAGATAATCACATTCAGCTTGTTGTTCATCATCTTAGACAACGAATCTACAAGTTTTTTACCATACTGAGCATTCAACACCTTGTAGTAGGCGTGCTTCACCTGATGACCATAACGTTTCAAATATTCATCCAAAAGTTCGTGTTCATATTGATTTTTATAACCTTCTTCATCTTCGTCCACCCAATAGTTTGGATATTTTTTTTGTATTTCAGCAGGCATAAGTCCTGAAAACAACGAATTTCTGGCATATTGTGTAGTAGTTGGCAAAATACTGTAGTACAACGATTCGTCTACCGTATGAAAATACTCTTCAATAGTAGGTTGCATCTGTTTCCAATGGTCGTAGCGAAGATTGTCTATAACAATCAAAAAGGTTGGTTTATCCGATTTCAGCAATGGAAACATTTTTTCTTTCAATACCGTTGGCGAAATCAGAGGTTTTTCGGTTCTTCCGTTCAACCAATCTTCGTAATTGTCTTCGTAAAATTTGCAGAACAATCTATTTGCTTCTTCTTTTTGAGAGTATAATATATCGTGAATATTTCCATCGTCAGCTCTAGAAAGTTCCAAATCCCAATACACCAATTTCTTATACAGTTCCACCCATTCGTTTGCAGTCATTTTTTCAAGCAACTGCATACTTATTTCTCTAAAACTCTGCTGATACGACTGTGTTGATTTCTGACTTACCAAGCGTTTTCCGTCTATATGTTTTTTTACGGTAAGCAATATTTGTTTAGGATTTACAGGTTTTATCAGATAGTCAGATATTTTTCCACCCAAAGCTTCGTCCATTATATGTTCTTCTTCGCTTTTGGTTATCATTATCACAGGCAGATTGGGATAGCTGTTTTTTATCATAGTCAGCGTATCCAATCCGCTAAGACCTGGCATATTTTCGTCCAAAAACACTATATCCGGATATTCTTTTGCTATCTCATCCAAGGCCTCATCACCACTTGTTACAGCTACCACTTCATAACCTTTTTCTTCCAAAAACATTATATGCGGTTTCAGCAAATCTATTTCATCATCAGCCCACACTATTGTTAGTTTTTCCATATCTCGTTTCAGTTAAATTACCTATTGAATATGATTAGAAAACGAACTTTTTTTATTTTTGTTATATGGTTTTGTTTCTTTTTTTACTACCATAGATATTTTCTCACAATGCTCTATAGTAAAAAAAAGTAGTACACAAAGATAACTCTGCGTACTACTCAATTATAAATATGAAATATATTTTCTTACAAATGAACAGCTTTTCCGTAAGCTTGTTCTATAGCTTCCATGATAGCTTCGCTTAATGTTGGGTGAGGGTGCACCGAACCAGCCACTTGTTTTGCTGTTAGTCCGTTTTGACGAGCAGTTACCAATCCTGCAATCATTTCGGTTACATTATCACCACACAAATGAGCACCCAAAATAAGGTCGGTTTTTGCATCAATTATTATTTTGATAAAACCATCTCTACTTCCAGCAGCAGTAGCTTTTCCGCTAGCTGTGAAAGGGAATTTACCTATCAATATTTCGTATCCTGCTTCTTTAGCAGCTTTTTCTGTCATACCTACCGATGCTATTTCTGGAGTGGTGTATGTACAACCTGGAATATTCTTGTAGTTTACCGGTGTTGGATTTTCTCCTGCTATTTTTTCAACACATACCAACGCTTCAGCCGAAGCAACGTGAGCCAAAGCAGGTCCGTGAACAACGTCGCCTATTGCATAATAGCCTTCTACATTTGTTCTGTAATAGTCGTCAACTACTATTTTTGTACGTTCCACTTGTATACCTACTTCTTCCAATCCAATGTTTTCCAAGTTGGTGATTACCCCTACAGCAGACAATACTATATCGCAATCCACCACTTCCAATCCTTTTTTGGTTTGGATAGTTACATGGCATACATCGCCTTCGATATCTACTTTTTCAACAGATGCAGATGTCATCACCTTCATACCCATTTTGCGGAACGAACGACTTATTTGTGCACTTACATCATCATCTTCGTTTGGCACTATGTTTGGCATAAATTCTACCAATGTAACTTGTACACCTATCGATTGATAGAAGAATGCAAATTCGCTTCCAATAGCACCTGAACCAACTACCACCATTGATTTTGGCAATTGAGGCAATGTCATAGCTTCGCGATAACCAATAATTTTCTTTCCATCTTGAGGCAAGTTTGGCAAATTGCGAGAACGTGCTCCAGTAGCTATAATTATATGGTTAGCTTGATATTCGGTTACTTCACCTTCTGCTGTTGTAACTTCTACCACTTTTCCTGGTTTTACTTTTCCAGTTCCAACTATTACATCTACTTTATTTTTTTTCAACAAGAATTGTACACCCTTGCTCATTGTATCAGCTACACCTCTACTACGAGTTACCATAGCTTCCAAATCTGGAGTTATAGGTTGTGCAGCCACACCATAGTTGGCAGCGTGAGAAACATAGTTGAATACTTGTGCACTTTTCAAAAGAGCTTTTGTAGGTATACAACCCCAATTCAAACATATACCACCAAGATTTTCTCGTTCTACTACGGCAGTTTTAAAACCTAATTGTGCCGATTTTATTGCAGCTACATATCCTCCAGGACCACTGCCTATTACTATTACATCGTAATTCATTATCTTATAATATTTATTTTTCTTTTTGTTTTATTTCTTTGATATACTACATACACAAAGCCACATATTCAACAACAAACACCAAAAACCACATAATTTTTCAAACACAATAACACCGCTATCTACCTAATTTAAAACATAATAAAACACAACTACCTATGACTTGTACACATACAAAGATACGATATTTTATGCAATTTGTCACAAAAAAAAATCATTTACCACAAATTTCATTGATTATCTTATTTTTCAAAAGGTTATTCTTTATTTTCTGTACCACGATTGCAATAGATTTGATTATTTCAACATTTTCTAAGTTCTTGATATTTTCTGCATAAAAAAAGCAGAAAATATATTTCAATTTCCTGCTTACAAATTTATGAATACAAAAAATAGTTCTTTTTCACATTACGACAAACATTGATTTTCAGCATTTGCTTGCTCTATCACTTGTTCGTATTCTTCTATAGATAAATCGTTGAAGAAATAATATACAGGATTTACTTTCTTTCCATTTTGCACAACTTCGTAGTGCAAGTGCGGAGCTTGCGATAGACCTGTACTTCCCACCTCTCCTATTTTTTCACCACGTTTCACTTTCTGTCCATTCTTGACATTTACCTTACTTAGGTGTGCATAAAGGGTTTTATATCCGAACCCATGGTTCAACATTATCACAATACCATATCCGCTATAACTGCTTCCTCCTTTACCTGCAACCTCTACCACTGCATCACCTGTAGCATATACAGGTGTGCCTTTTTTCGCCACAAGGTCTATACCGGTGTGCATTCTTCGATAGTGAAGAATCGGATGAAAACGCAAGCCAAACCCTGACACTATCCTACTACTTTTCTTCGACAAAGGCATTATAGCCGGAATGGCATTCAAACGTTCGTTTTTATTTACAGCCATTGAATACACTTCATCAAAACTTTTACTTTGTACATACAAGCGTTTCGACAATTCGTCTACCTTTTTAGTCAAAGCTATTATAGCTTCGCTATTATCATAACCTTTCAACTCGTTGTAGCGTTCCACTCCTCCAATACCACTATTTCGTATATTTTTATCTATTGGTTCTGCCTCAAAAATAGTACGATATATATTATCATCTCTGTTTTCAATATCTTCCAATACCTCCGCCATCTGATTGGTACGTTTGTTCAACAAGTCCAACTGATATCTGTATTGCGATATCTCTCTTCTCAGTGCACGTTCTTTAGGACTATCTATCGTTTTATACCCCACTATAGTAAGTATAACGGCAACAACCACACCAAATGCCACACCAAAGCTCACCTCCTTAAATCGTTCTTTGAAACCGACACGAACTTTTTCGTAGACAAGTGTATGTGGATTTATTTTATATTTATTTTTCTTGATTGTTCCCATTATTGCTCTCAAAATGTAAAATATCAAGTATAAACGATGTATAGATTATTTTATTTTATTTGTAAGAAAAAAAATCTGAACAATATTATATTTTCAACGTTTTTCTCTCAGAAAATAATTTTTATGGATAAAATAATATTAGCTTTCGAGTTTAGCGAAAACAGCAATTCTGCATTGAATATGGCACTAACTATTGCAGAACGAACCAATAGTGTTCTAGAAATAGTATGGGTAGACAACACCTTGGACGATTTGGTGGAAATAGAAAAGAATACAATACACGAACATTTTGATGAAATACTTCGTAGCATAGTTACTCAAAACAAAGACAAACTACCACCAAACTACCTTACCTACTCCATAATAACAGGCAATGTATGCGATGCCATAGCCAACAAAGCAGCGTTTGAAGATGTAGCATTGATAGTAGTAGGTACTCACGAAAAAAAACAAAATATCGAAACACGATGGACTAACAGTACAGCATCTAAATTGGTAGAAAAAACAAATTGTCCTGTACTTTCGGTACCAAACAATTACAATTTTATCGACATCAAAAAGATTGTTGTTCCAATAGATTTTGATTTTTCTACACGTCAAAAAGCCCCTATGGTAACCTGGATAGCAAAAGCTTTTAACGCATACATTCATATAGTTGGATTACTGACTAGTGGTGACGAAGAACATATAGAAAAGATAAAAGAATACTCGCAACAAGTAGGGCGTTTTTTCATGAACAACCAAATAGAATATGAAATAACATACAAAGCAGCAAACAACATAGCAAAAGAAATATTGGCATTTGCCGAAACCAAGAATGCCAATTTAATATCGATAATGACACGCCAAGAAATTTCTATAAGCAACATTTTATATGGCTCGTACGCACACCAAATAATACTACGCTCCAGAATACCCATACTTACCATCAGACCATTAAATATAAACTCTTTAGACCAAGAAAATTTGGGTACCTAAAAAAAAATAAGTATCTTTGTAGGCAAAGTATATTTTTCAACACTCAATATAACAAAATAGCAATGAACGATATAGAAAAAGAAAACTACCTATTAGATACAGATGATAATGATATAGAAATGTCGTTTGACGATGAATCAGCTTCAGAAACATCGGATGGTTTAAAATTTGTAAGAGGGGGTACTATATTGGCAAAATGCTCGCCAGACTACGAGGGCACACTTGTAATACCTGAAGGAGTAGAACTATTAGCGTCATCGTGTTTCAGACATTGCTACAAAATAAAAGAAATAGAAATACCATCTACTCTTAACTTAATAGCCCGAGATGCTTTCAAATATACACAAGGCATAGAAAAGTTTATTGTAAACACAAACAACGATAAATTTTCTACATCGCCAGATGGCAAAATATTGTTTTTCGAAAACAATACCATGATTGTAAAAGCAACAACAAATATAGAAGAATACACAATTCCGGAAACAGTTCAAGACATATATGCTTATGCTTTTCATAATTGTAGAAATCTGAAGCAGATAACCATACCCAACAGTGTGAAAAAAATATACGCATCGGCATTCAACAACTGTCTTATGCTTGAAAGCATATCGCTTCCCGACAGTGTAGAAAAAATATACGGACGAATATTTGAAGGTTGCTCCAAACTACGCAATATAAAACTACCGGCAAACATAACAAAAATTCCTGCATACTTTTTTTCGGGTTGCGAAAGTTTGGAATATGTAGACATACCTCAAAATGCAAAAAGCATTGGTGCAGACGCTTTTTCGTTTTGCTCGTCGTTACGCAAAATTCACATTCCTGCAAATGTAAAAAAAATAGACGAATCAGCTTTTTGCGGATGTAGTAGCTTGGCAGAAATAACAGTAGAAGAAGACAATAAAAAATACTACGCCGAAGAAAACGTTTTGTACGATAAACACCAAACCAAAGTAGTTCGTTGCTCCACCGATTTCGAAACATTTATCGTACCAGAATTAGTTTCGTCCATAGCAAAGAACGCATTTAGTGGTTGCAACAATTTAACCTCTATATATTTGCCTCCATACCTTATGAAAATAGAAGAATTTACTTTTTCCAATTGCACAAACCTCAAATCTATCGATATTCCGGAAAATGTAGTTTCTATAAAACGTGGCGCCTTTGAAAATTGTCACAACTTGGAAGAAATAAATATCAGCGACGAATCTAGTTTAAAAATAATAGGTGATTACGCTTTTGCAGGATGCAAAAAACTAAAAGCCATAAACATACCCCCGGAGGTATTTGAAATATGCAGCCAAGACGACAATGGTGGTGGAACATTCAGTGGATGCGAGAGTTTGGAAGAAATAATATTACCTCCTAAACTAAACTACCTAAACGAAGCTATATTTTTCAACTGCAAACAACTACGAAAAGTAACCATACCATACAATATACTATTTTTGGATAAAGACTTATTTTATGGTTGCGACAACATGCAAACTATAGTACTACGAAACGAAAACACAAAGATAGAAGAAGGAACATTTGAACAAGACATTGAGATTATTGTAGAAGACCAAACATTCAACAAAATATACTTCGGATAATATAGTAAAAAAAACATGAAACAGTACGGTTTGATAGGCATAAAGCTCGGACACTCTTTTTCTAAAAGATATTTCGATACTAAGTTTGCAAATATCGAAGAAAAATATTGCTACAATTTGTTTGAACTAAACACCATTGAAAGCATTTACAACATAATATACAACAATAATCTATGTGGTTTTAATGTAACAATTCCTTACAAAGAGGATATAATAAAACACCTATCAAATATTACAGAAGAAGCAGCCACGATTGGTGCTGTGAACGTGGTAAAAGTTTTTCGCACACCATCCACCGATAAAATAACACTAAAAGGATACAACACCGACGTGTATGGATTTGAAAAATCTCTTACTCCCCTATTGAAACTTCATCATTCAGATGCTCTGATTTTTGGTACAGGAGGAGCATCGAAAGCTGTAGGATATGTATTAGACAAACTAAACATAAAGTACAAATTTGTAAGCAGAACTAAACAAACTCCAAACACACTGAACTACACCGATATTACATCGGAAATATTATCTCAGCATTATTTACTGATAAATGCTACTCCGATAGGTATGTATCCAAATACAAACATCAGCCCCATAAACGACTTTAGCAGTTTAACACCTAAGCACTTATGCTACGATTTGGTATACAACCCGGAAAAAAGTCTTTTTCTAGAAAAATCGGCACAACAAGGAGCCATAACAAAAAACGGATTGGAAATGCTTTACCTACAGGCCGAAAAAAGTTGGGAAATATGGAACAACCCCAACTTATGACAATCTAAATAAAAAAACATTTTTTATTCAAAACGAAGATCTTTGACGTTTAATTGTATTTCAGTTTTACCATTCCAATAGTTTTCTTCTATGTGGTAGCATATACTGAAACTATCTCCCGACTTTACTCTTTCGTGATGCTCGCCCAACTGGAATCCAATAGATGGATAAAATCCGGATTTTGTTTCAATCTGAGTCACACAAAATTTCAAATGTTTACTACCTACCACTCTTGCATAGCCGGTATCAACCAAATTGTGCGACACAAATACAGGCATCATATTTTCAGGACCGAAAGGCGAGAATTGTTTCAAAATTCGCAAGAACTTAGGAGTAAGACTATCCGAAAATTTAAGTTCTGTATCTATCTCTATTTCTGGAATCATTTGCTCTTCTTGAATAGAGCTGTTTACAACAGCTTCAAATTTTTCTACGAAAGCATCGAAGTTTTCGGGTTTCAACGACACCCCTGCCGCATATTTATGTCCACCAAAATGTTCCAACAAAT
This sequence comes from Bacteroidales bacterium, assembly GCA_017561155.1. GTDB lineage: Bacteria > Bacteroidota > Bacteroidia > Bacteroidales > P3 > HGM05376. The sequence continues at coordinate 21,149 of JAFZDP010000005.1, forward strand.
AGCTACATTCCTCTAATGCAGAATGTATATCAAAATCTTTTATCGAACGAGCCGAACCTGTTATAAGGTCGTTAGACTTGGTAAAAATAATGGTTGGTTTATAATAAATCTCTACCAATCTGGATGCAACAATACCAATCACTCCCTTATGCCAAGATTCACGGTAAAGCACCAACGATTTCTTATTTTTCAATACATTGCTATTTTCCAATATTTCCTTAGCCTCGTCGGTAGCTTTTGTATCCAAATCTTTACGCTCTTTGTTGTAGTTATCTATATCGCAAGCTATAGCTTTTGCTTCATTAATATCATCACATATCAACAATTCCACACTATTGCGTGCACTCTTTATACGTCCCGCAGCATTGATTCTTGGCCCTACCAAAAATACCATATCGGTAATATTCAGTTCTTTGCAAAAATAGGTATCCGTAGCACTTTCTTTATTCTCGGGATTCATACCTCGTGGCATTATATTGCTATAATACAATATAGCCTCCAAACCCGGACGTGGACACTTATTTACAACCTTCAATCCATAATAAGCCAACACCCTATTTTCCCCCATTATGGGCACAATATCAGAAGCTATACTTACTGCTACCAAATCAAGATAAGGCAAAAGTGTTCTTTCTATATCTTTTCGCAAACTATTTTTTGCTGCATCTTCATATTGAGCATCAGACAATTTTACCTTATACTTATGCTCCAAATGAGCTTCAACAAGTTTAAAGCCTATACCACAACCCGAAAGTTCTTTATAAGGATAATTACAATCCGAACGTTTAGGATCCAATATAGCATAAGCATTTGGCAACTCTTCTCCGGGAAGATGGTGGTCGCCTATAATAAAATCTATATTTTTAGAATTGCCGTAATTTATTTGCTCCAAAGCCTTTATACCACAATCCAAAGCAATTATAAGAGATACATTTGTATCGAAAGCATAATCTATACCCTTGAAAGAAATTCCATATCCCTCAGTATCTCTATCCGGCACATAGTAGTCAACATTAGAATGAAAAGACTTTAGATAGGTATACACCAAACTAACAGCGGTTGTTCCATCTACATCGTAGTCGCCATAAACCAATATACGCTCATTGTTTTCTATAGCACAATTTATACGTTCTACAGCACGATCCATATCTTTCATCAAGAATGGGTCGTGAAGATGTTCCAACTTGGGTCTAAAAAAATGATGAGCCTCATCAAACGTTTTTATCCCCCTCTCAACCAACAACGTAGCAATAACCTTGTCAACATTCAACTCTGTTGCAAGGTTATCTACGGCAGCGGTGTCGTAGTCTTCTTTTACTATCCATTTCTTTTCTTTCATCAATCAGTATCTCTCCCTCTTCTAAGACCACAAAGACGCTCAAATCTATCGCATATCTATTACTTCGACATCTTTATTTGCTGCTTTATCAAAAACAAAATCTGTTTCAGCCGATTTTACTCCGGTTTTGTATTGTTCTATAATATATTCTGTTTTCGACGAATCATAATAAAACATTTCCAACTGTTTTATTTGATAGTTTTTGTCTATCAAAATTCGTATTTTGTGGTATTCTTTATTTTTCTTAGGTGTAAAGTCGATAACAAAAGTACCATCTTCTTCGGTTCTTATAAATTTCGACTTAAAATTCTTTTCGTAGTTTGCCAACAATTTTGCAGGATTCAAAATATTATCCTCTTCTTTCTCAATATTGTTAACCACTACTTCTTTGGTTTCTTTGTTGTGGTGCCACACACTAACTCCATCGCAATAAAAAACATGATTTTTTACATATATGCGATACTTATTTCCAGCTAACAACACTTTAGCTTCGTGACGTTCACGCTCTTTCTTTTCTTGATCTTTTACAACTACATAAGATACGAAACTAATACCTTCTGTAGATTTTATTTTGTTTTGAGCCTTTGTTATAACTTCTTTTGCTTTCTCATCAACAAGTCCATTTTTACCTTGCGACAACTGAGCACTAGCAACTACCGACAACCCTAAAAATGCTACCAATAATATTATTATTTTTGTATGTTTCATATATCTTGTTTATTTTTTGTTGTAAAAACTTTTATATCAATTTTACACCGATTAGGTGCATAAACTCTTCGCGTGTAGATTTGTTTTTAAGGAACGCTCCTGTAAAATCAGATGTAGTAGTTACAGAATTTTGCTTTTGCACACCACGCATACTCATACACAAGTGCTGAGCTTCTATAACAACTGCCACTCCCAACGGATTCAATGTATTTTGTATACAATCTTTTATCTGTTTTGTAAGGCGTTCTTGCACTTGCAATCTTCTGGCATAAGCATCAACTACCCGTGGTATCTTACTCAACCCAACGATTTTTCCGTTAGGAATATACGCAACATGCGCCTTACCCACTATAGGCACCAAATGATGCTCGCAAAGAGAATATATTTCAATATCTTTCACCAAAACCATCTGTTGATAATCTTCGGTAAAGATAGCTGATTTTATTATATTTTCAGGTTCCAAATCGTAGCCGTGTGTGAAAAATTGCATTGCTTTAGCTATCCGCACGGGACTATCTATAAGGCCTTCTCGTTCCGGATCTTCGCCAATTAAACGCAAAATTTCTTTATAATGCGACGCCAATTCCGCTACTGTGTCACTATTATATTCATCAATACGTTTGTATCCTAGAGTGTTATTATTATCTTTCATCTATAATTTACTAATAAATTAATTTGCAAAGATACAAAATTCTTCCGAATATTTGATAATAAAATATTTTAAATACAACCAACTGCCTGATTATTTGAGAATATATTTTCCGAAAAAGAATATTTTGATATAGTATTTTCAGCAATTTTGCACCTGCAGAATGACATAAAACAAAAATATTACATCATGTTTTATTACATTATAACTTTTCTTCGACCTACAACTACATATACTTTTTCTCGCAAATCAAAACAAGAAACTGAGCATATATCATCATTCTTACGACACCCGGGTATCAGCACTCTCACAATATACTATCAGCAAATTTACACCCTAGTATAAAACAACAGCATTTTAGCATTATAAATACCCCAAAAATTAGAGAGTAGACATCCAAGATAAAGCAGTCCGGTGTATTTTTCAACGATTTGCCTTTTCTATATTTAAAATCAAAACGAACAATAGTTTTATTCGAAAAATGAATCATTGAAATTTAGCAGATACACCTTTTTAGTTGCACGAGTAAGTGCAGTATACAACCACCTCAAATAATCTGTATCCATAACATTGTCCGGCAAAAATCCTTGATCGACAAACACTGTAGTCCATTGCCCACCTTGTGTTTTGTGACAAGTAAGAGAATATGCAAATTTTACTTGCAAAGCATTATAATAAGGATTTGTTTTCAGCATAGCCAAACGTTCCGATTTTTTAGGTATATCGGTATAATCCAACATTACCTCTTCAAACAACCTTCTAGAGTCAGCATCACTCAAAGCGGAAGCTTCACTAGCAAGCGTATCTAAAAGTATTGTACAGTCTAAATTTTCCATATCCGGATAATCTACAAAGCGTAGTGTTACATCAACAAATCTAAACCCATACAACTCCTTATATTTTCGCACCTGCATCACTTCAACAATATCACCATTAGCTATAAACCCCATCTCCGAATCGCTATCCACCCAATAATAGTTATTCTTGACTACCATCAAAAAATCGCCGGTATTAAGCTCGCCTTCTCTATACAAAATTCTATTCCTAATTTCCCTATTAAAGATATTGGCACGCTTATTGGTTCTACAAACCACTACCACATCGCCAAGTTCGTTTTCACTATACTCTCTATTCAAACATTCTTCCAAATCGGCACCTCCAACACGAATAATATCTGTAAAATTTTCCAACCTAAACAATGAGCTTTCAATATCTTTTTTCTCTGAAATATAATTTCTCAATAATGTACTATTAAATAATATTCCCGACTGTTCTTGCTGACGTACCACATCTTGCATTTCATAGTCATATATATTCAAATTGGTTATAGACTCCAAATTTTCTACATCCAACGCAGGACTTATGGTACTGCCAATAGGCGGCAGCTGTGCAGAATCGCCAATAAGCAACATTCTACAATGTTCGCCATCTGCAACATAATCTACCAAATCTTCCAGTAAGTTTTTGACATTGCCTCCAAATGTGGTCAAAGTTTCACCTATCATAGAAGCCTCATCCACTATAAACAAAGTATATTTATGCTTATTCTTTGCTCTGGCAATATGCATAATACCATATTCGTCGGTAGCAGTATAGTATATTTTTTTATGGATAGTATAAGCTTTTTTCCCGGAATAGTTGGACAACACTTTTGCTGCACGACCTGTTGGAGCCAACAAGACCGTTCTTAATCGCAACTGTGGCAATATTTGAATCAAAGCACTCACCAACGTTGTTTTACCTGTTCCGGCATAGCCTTTCAACACAAATGCCGACGAGGGATTTGTATCATACAAAAAAGATACTATCTTTTTGCAAGCTTCCTGCTGACCAAAGGTTGGAGTATGTACAAACCTCGAAAATATCAAATCTCTTACTTGTTCTGCTATTGTTGCCATGGTATTATATATAAAAAAAACGATTTGTTGTAACAAAACAAACAAATCGTTAAAGTCTTTCTCATTGAAAACCTTATTGTATATGTATTTTCAACGTGTTTTCTTATTATTCTTGTGTAGGTTGTTCTTGTTGCATTGGCATTGCGTTAACAGGAATATTCATATTGTCAGTTGTAAGACCTGTTTTTAAAGTTCCTGTTTCTTCGTTGATGTTTGCATTACGAGGTATTACTGCAGTAGCAGCCAAGCTCAATACCACCAATACAACTGCAAATATCCAAGTTGCTTTTTCCAAAATATCACCGGTTTTACGAACACCCATAATTTGATTTTGTGATGAGAAATTTTCGGTCAAACCACCGCCTTTTGAATTTTGAATCAATACAACTATTGCCAACAATGCACAAGTTAGCAAAATAAAGCATACAATTACTGAGTATAACATTTCTTTATTATTTATATTATTATTACTTGTTATTTACTACTTTCCAATTTACTTTTCAGTACTTCAATTCGATTTGCAAAGATACTCTTTTTTTCGGGATATTTCAACATTAATTTTTCATATACAGCTATAGCATTGTCAAATTTAGATTGTTTTTCGTATATAACTGCAAGTGTTTCAGTAACTATCTCATCTTTTTCCAAAATAGTTTTTTTTGCTAAATCTTCATTTAAATGGTCTTCTTTTTGTTCACTTTTAGGCTTTTTATTACCCTCAGATTCCAAAAATTTCTCAATTATCACACTTTTTGGAGCTGTTTTAAACGACAATACATCTTGATATGAATTAATAGCTTCTATCACATCAAAATCTTCGGCTGCGCACTCTCCAAGTTCTTTATTTTTCAGTTTTTCTATTTGTTGTTTCAACTGACTATCTTCAGCTGTCAAAATCTTTGTTTCTTGTACATCGGTCAACAAATCATCCAACAAATCGTTATCCAACAAATGTATCGCAACCTTATGATAAAAACGTTCTTTCCAATTGTATATATTTACAGCTTTGTCGCTCATCAAGTCCAACACTTGCAATATAGAACAATATGGATATTTCGATTTTTCGGCTTGAATATCCAATTTATCTCGTAGAGTATAATTATTTGGGTTATGTATACATTTGAAAAACAGATCTTTTTCCATTATTTTCAGCGTTTATTGTAGTGTTATTTTTATTCTTTTCAATTTGCAAAAGTACAGTTTTTTTTTCAGTTGACAAAATAAAAAGATATCAACAACAACAATCAATTATATATCAAGCAATTAAATTTAGATATAGACAATTATTTGAATAACAAAAGAAAAGTTTTTTGAATAAACTATTGCCCATATCATTTTTTTTTTGTAATTTTGCAACTTCAAAATTTAGAGAAAAATGAAGAGAACATTTCAACCATCACGCAGAAAGAGAGCTAATAAGCACGGTTTTCGTCAAAGAATGTCGACAGCAAATGGCCGTAAAGTTTTAGCAGCTCGTAGAAAAAAAGGCAGAAAAAAACTAACAGTTTCTGATGAACGATAGAGTTTAATTTTCTTTGGCGCCAAAAAAAGAAAATATAGCCTTTAAAGGAAAAAGAGGATTTCAATTAATCTGAAATCCTCTTTTATTTTATCTCCGAATAAATATCTATACCTTCCCAAAAGACATCATCAAAAAAGATATTTCTTTCAAACTATATAATCGATATACAAGCAACAAGTAGAATCAAAAAAATAAAATCCACAAATTATACATAAGTAATCTGTGGATTTTATTCATCATTATTTTTACAAAGTTATTTCCTCTCCTTCTTTATTCAAAAATGTATATTCTAACAAATTATATGTTTCTGCAGGCAACACCTTAACCCACCTTTTATACATCCAAAACCAGGCCAATTGTTTCGAACGCCATCCTTTGGTAAGGTAAGCGTATATGTATGGGTGTGTTACCAATGTCAGCTTTTTCTCATTCTGAACAGTTAGCAAATATTTTACATTAGATTCTATCTCATCAACAATTGCTAAACTAGATTTTATTTTTCCTGTTCCATCACACAAAGGACATCTTTCTTGTACATCAACGTCCACTACCGGACGTACACGCTGTCTTGTTATCTGAATCAACCCAAATTTACTTGGTGGCAATATGGTATGTCGTGCTTTATCTTTAGCCATTTCTTCCACCATTTTTTCATACAAAAGTTTTCGATGCTCAGGCAATTGCATATCAATAAAATCAACGATAATAATCCCTCCCATATCTCTCAACCTAAGTTGACGAGCTATCTCTACCGCAGATTCTAAATTTACTTGCAGCGCAGTATCCTCTTGACCTTCTCCTGCTTTTATGTGATTACCACTATTAACATCGATAACATGCAAAGCTTCAGTATGCTCTATTATCAAATACACCCCTGAACGAATAGAAACTATACGACCAAAAGAACTTCTTATTTGCTTTTGAATACCGAATTGTTCAAATATTGGTGTATTTAACTTATAATGCTTTACAATATCTACTTTTTCCGGCACTATAGACTTCACATAGTTTCTTACTTCATTATACATGTCTAAATTATCGACATATATATTATTAAAATCATCAGTAAGAACATCTCTCAACAATACAGAAGTCTTATTTAGTTCCGATACCAATTTTTGAGGAAATGTTGCTTTTTTCAAATTTGCAGTCATTGTAGTCCATGAGTTCATCAACGTTCTCAAATCAGTATCTAACTCAGCAACACTTCGTCCTTCTGCATTTGTACGTACTATTACACCAAAATTATTGGGGCGTATACTTTGTATCAACCTTCGCAAACGATTTCGCTCTTCTACACTTTTAATTTTTTGCGATATTGACACTTTGTTAGAAAATGGCACCAACACCAAATAATGTCCGGCAAAAGAAATATCTGAACTAACTTTGGGGCCTTTTGTTGATATTGGCTCTTTAGCTATTTGTACAAGAATAAATTGTCCACTTTTTAGAATACTAGAAATCTTTCCTGTTTTCTCAATAATAGGCTCCATTTTAAAGTTTTGAAGACTTGCTACATTAGAATCGCCTGCCATAGCTTGCTTCATATACTTTGCAATAGATAAATATTGAGGTCCCAAATCAAGATAATGTAAGAAGGCATCCTTTTCGTGAGCTACATCAACAAACGCTGCATTCAAACCAGGCATTATTTTTTTCACCCGACCCAAATATGCATCCCCTACTATATGTTGATGGTTTTTCTTTTCTTTGTGTAGCTCCACCAATTGCTTATCCTCAACCAACGCGATTTCAACTTCCGATTCCGATGATGCTATTATTAATTCCTTGTTCATTGTGGACGTTTACATTACTGTTATAACACTAATAAAAATTCTTTCGATAAGAATTTTGTAAAAAACAAATTACACAACGAATATAATCCATTGTGTAATTTGCTATAATTTAAGAAGATAATACTATTTCTTCTTATGTCTGTTCTTACGCAAACGCTTTTTACGTTTGTGGGTCGCCATTTTGTGACCTTTTCTCTTTTTTCCGCTTGGCATTTTATTATATTATATTATTATTTTACATTATTTTTTACTTCTTGAACGAAAGTCTTAGCAGGTTTAAATGCTGGTATATTGTGTGCTGGTATAATAATAGTTTGATTTTTAGAAATATTTCTACCAGTTTTTTCTGCTCTTTTCTTAACGATAAAACTACCAAATCCACGTAAGTAAACATTATCACCATTTGCTAATGAATCTTTAATAACATCCATGAAAGATTCAATTGTTGCTTGAATCGCAACTTTTTCTATGCCAGTTTTTGCAGCGATATCTGCCACGATTTCTGCCTTTGTCATTTCTCTATATTTTTTATTGTTAGTATTATTATTTATTTTCAATCATTTGAGTTTGCAAAGATATGAAAAAAAATTGAATTAGAAGCATTTCTGTTTTTCAAGATTTTTCCACCACTAAACTCTCAATTTCAACAGAATCCTATGATTATCAAACCATTGAAGAATTTTTCTTTTATCTCTTATTCTTTATTTTAATTTTCTTTACCCTTCGCCCACAATGATTAATCATTGATTTTCAACAACATAATCATTTACATTTTTTATTCTTAAAAATTCATAATCCATTTTATTACACTCTCAAAATCATATCTTTTCAATGAAAATAAGTTCTATTTTTCTATTTTTTCACTCCTAAATTACTCTTACAATAGTACAAATATCCACGCACATTTGGATACTTCATATCTGTCAGTATCTCCATATAAAGTTTAATTTGCTCTTCGTCTTTTTCGGATACTTCACCTGTTTTAAAATCAACAACCCACGTTTCGTTTGGCATGAAAACAACCCTATCCAAACGACGAACTTTATTTTTATACAAAACTTCACATTCCGTTTTAACTTCGTATTGTGGATCAAAAAACATTGCAGTTTCTTCGCCCTCTACAACTTGTCTAACCTTATTTTCGACATCCAAATATTCTATTTTTGTCAGATTACTTACTTTTTTGTATTGCTCTAATACACTGCACATATCATTTTTAGAATATATTTTTGACAATACTTCATGCACCCTTAATCCTTCTTCTATTGCCGAAGTTTTTTCCGGAGAAATAGATATTTTATCATTCCAATCTATTGATATCAATTCTTCTACATTTAGCGATACTTTGAGGTTGTGTGTTTCTTTCTTATCTTTTGTCTCCACCTTGTTTTGTTTCTTATCATTTATTCCATAGGTGTATTTCTTCGCATCAGTCTGCACCGCAACAAAGTTTCTTAATCTATCTACTATAGTTGTAGACTCTGTATTTATCTTATCTTCTTTCTTTTTCTTATCGCTATCATCTCCCTCACAAAACACAAACAATTTTTCTTTTGGTCGTGTAAGTGCCACATACAATTTATTCAAGTTGTCAGATTCTTTCTTTTTTTGTTCTTCTATATACTCATCAGAAAAAATAGATTCGCCCACATCCTTTTTATCTTTAACCAATGTAGTTGGCAGTGTTTTCAATATCGATGCAAAATTCGAATCCGGTACATTTTTTTCATCAATATCCATCCACACATTTTTAGTATCATTTTTCCTATCCTTTTTAAACACAGTAATCACTATAGGATATTCCAACCCTTTAGATTTATGAATAGTCAACATTTCTATAGCGTCTAGATTAGACGATGTTTTTACCGACTTTTTTTCTTCTTTAGATATATATTCATAGAAAGCAGCAATATCTTGTTTATTTTCCGACGAATATGATGCTACTTCATTCAAAAACGATGCTATATACTCAGGATTTTTATCTTGCAATGAAAATATCCTCACTAAACTTTCACAACAATCGTACAATGTTTGAGCTCTCAATTCATCCGCTGCAATAGAAAAACCATTATCTTGTAAAAAAGAAAATATCGTTCTGGTCTTTGATTTATCCAAAAAATACTCTTCGACAGATTCTTTTAATATTTTTTTCTCTGACAAATAATTCAACACCACTACTTGTACACATTTATCATAAGGATTAGCCAATACACCAAGCATTGAAATTAAAAACTGTATTTCTTTATTATTTACAAACAAAAACGATTCTCGCGATAGTATTGGAACTTTTTCACCCAATATTTCTTTTCCCGACAAATAATTTGATATTTTATTAAGCAGTTTATTTTTCTCTGCCAATATTGCTATATCTTTAAAATTATACCCTTTATCCTCTACTAAATCTTTAATAGTATCAAAGATTTTTTCATTTATCACATCATCTATTTTTTCCGTAGATGAATAATCTAAAACTTCTATAGATACATAACCTTTAACCTCTTGTTGTCTTTTTTCCGACACTTTCTGTTTCAACAAAGGCTCTATTCCTTCTTTTCCTGTTTTTTTAGCTTCTACATACTCTTCTCCTAAGTATATATCAACAATTTTCTCATTACCACTATTTTCTGCAATTCTTCTAAAAAAATCATTATTAAATTCAATTATATTTGCCTCTGTTCTATAATTTGTATCCAAATTAAGCACTTCGCTTGTTCGTTTCAACACCCTTGAACGTTCTTCTATAAGACTTTTTTGTTCAGAAGTATTCAACATGCCACCTTTAGGGATAAAAACATCCGGAAGCTTTACAAACTGCTCAACTTCACCTTGTCTAAACCTATATATAGCTTGTTTTCCATCACCAACCACAAGAGCAAGCTTACCCATCGAAAGGGAATTTTCTAACAATGGCAACAAATTCTGCCACTGTAGAACTGAAGTATCTTGAAATTCATCTATCAAAAAGTATTGATATTTCTCTCCTAAACGTTCGTATAAAAAAGGCACCGGTTCATTAAGTACAATATCCGAAATTTTCTTATTAAACTCCGATATATGTAATTCTTCATTTTCGTTCTGATAATCTGCTATCTTTTCCGACAATGCATTAAGGACTCCAACTGTATATAAATTTTCAAGTATAAGCTTACTCGAATTCAAAGATCTTTTCACCTCTTCAACCTTTGCAATAACTTCCCTTATTAAAGGAGCCACCTTATCTATAGAAGCAATCTTCGAACTATCCTTTTTAGCCGATGATCCATACATAGCTGTTCCATCTTTAAATTTCTGAACAACAGTATGTACTTCAAGCTTATCTTGCGATTCTACAATCTTTTTCAAAAATATATACACTCCGCCTTTATTTCCATTATGGAAATCTTCCACATTCAGATTTTCCAACTCTATTTTTTTAACGACATTCGATGCCATAATCTTAAGATTATTTTTCAGATCTTTTTCCCAACTCTTCAAGTTTTTGTATATATCCAAAAAATCTCCCAACGATATATCTTTTAGTCTATTTAGATATATCATAGCATCTTCCTGAAATATATATTCAGACAACGAATACAACTGCTTTTCAATATTCCAACTACCACCCTCACTCAATCGCTCTCTGGCATATTCCAAAACTATGTGCTGTGTATCACCACCATTCCCTAATGTACTCAACAAGTCATTTATTGCCTTTTTTCTTATTTCGTCATTATCTAATACCACCTTATAATTCAATGGTATATTGAGGTCATATGCAAAAGTTTGTATTATCTTTTGCATAAAACTATCTATAGTGCAAATAGCGAAGTCACTATAATTGTGTAATATTTTTGTTTCCAACAACTGTGCTTTTTTACTAAGTGTAATTACATCACAACCAAGACTCTCGCAAAGTTTTTTTTGCATACCATTTTCTTTATCTTCAAAAGGCTTCTTTATCTTTGCAAGTTCATCCAGCACTCGTGTTTTCATTTCATTGGCAGCCTTATTTGTAAATGTAATTGCTAGTATATTTTTAAATTCCAACGAATTCAAAGCCAAATATAAATATTGCTGAACCAATGTAAATGTTTTTCCACTTCCTGCAGAAGAACGATAAATCAAAAATTTATTATCTATTGTATTCATAAATTACTCTCTTATGTTTACATACTAACATTCAAAAAAGCAAAACTTTCCACTCTTTCTCCACTATAACATTATGAAAGAAAAGCAGAAAGTCTTTGAATTCTAAACAGATATTTTTGCAACACTATGGCTATAAATCTATCTCACTAATATACGAAACTACTTTCGCCCAAAAATTCCCTCATAATCGATGTTGGTGGAATATATTTTTCCGGTATAGCCTCAAACAAACTTAATATTTCTAACAAACGATGTGCCTCAGCATATTCCGGAGTATTTTCCGGCACATTTTTCAACAATGGCTCTGCATATCCTTTAAGTATTCCCCATTCATACATCAAAGCAGAATTAAACATAACATCGGCATTTTCTTGATAAGGGAATATATGCTTTTGTTCTCCGGCTCTTACACTAGGCCAACGCTTTAAAGTTTCCAAAGCCGAATAACCTCTAAAGTTATAATCACGAACCATACGACGTATCAATCTATTATCACTGCTACGAATAATATTTTGATCATCAATAGCTATTTGAGTCATTGCAGAAACATACACTTTATACTTCCACTCATTTGGTATTTGCTCTGTAAGTTTTGGATTCAACGCGTGTATTCCTTCTACTATCAAAATACTATTTTCTTTCATTTTCAAAGTATCACCCGTATAAACCCTTTTCCCTGTTATAAAATCAAAACGAGGTATTTTAACTTCTACACCTTCAGACAATGCCATTAAGTCTTCATTCAATTTTGGAATATCTAATGCTTCTAATGCCTCAAAATCATACTCTCCATTTGGCTGACGCGGTGTTCTTTCTCTATCCACAAAATAATCATCCAACGATAGCTGTTGAACATCAAATCCCATAACAGACAACTGCACCCCTAATCTTCGACATGATGTTGTTTTTCCACTTGATGAAGGACCTGCTATAAGTACCATTTTCAACTTATCTTTATGTTGATAAATAGCATCTGCAATAGTTGAGTATTTCTTTTCGTGAAGAGCTTCTGCTACTTGTATCAAATAATTAGCCTTACCTTCTTTAACTTTAGTATTCAGATTACTTATATACAATGTTTGCAACAAATTCTTCCACTCTCTATGTTCGCGAAATATTTTAAACAGTCTAGGTGTTTCGTAATAAGATGTCAGCATCTGTGGTTGTTCCATGCTTGGCATTTGCAACAATAATCCATCACTAAACAATTTTAAATCCCACACCTTCAACAATCCTGTGCTTGGCACTAGCTTAGAATATATTTTATGTATAGTACCCCCAAGGTTATTTATTATAGTATACAATTGAGTACTATGCATCAACAAATTATACGATTCTTCATTTCCAGTTTCCGACATTATTTTCCGTGCATCTTCAACCATCACACTTCTACTACCAAACTTAATATCATCTTCTACCATCTTACTCATATATTCTTTAAGCTTATAGGCCAAAGTAACATTATCGTCAGTAGCATTAACTACCCTACAAAACAAACCATTCAGCAACGATTGTTCCACATATAAATTTGCTTGTGGATACAAATCTTTCACTGCCTTGTACAGCATAAATGCCACGCTATTTATATACATTCTATAACCGAAACGGCTAGAAACATCAAAAAATGAAATACGCTTGGGACGATACACTCTATAATTAAGTTCTTGTGTACAATTGTTTACCAATGCTCCTAATATAGGATAAGTAGTTAAATGTTTATATTTTTCACTAAGTTCTTGCAAGGATATTCCTTGTTCTACCTCTATGCGTTCTTCGCTATTTTCTATAAATACTTCTATCATATTATTTGGCTTTACTTTTACGACAAATCTTTTTGCAATAACTCTATTTTAGAAAAATTATTGTTTTTACATTTTAGTATTTTCCTCATATACTATCACCACCTCCTTATCAATACATATAAAAAAAGAAGTCAACTTTCGTACAAGCTAACTTCTTATATTATTTAGTAGCGGGAGCCGGATTCGAACCAACGACCTTTGGGTTATGAGCCCAACGAGCTACCTCTGCTCCATCCCGCATTGTTTTGACTTTGCAAAAGTACACATTTTTTTTCATTCCACCAAATATTTTTTACCTTCACCTATAAAATACTTTAATATAATTCTGAATTACAAACCATTAAAACAACAAATATTTTCTTACAACTTCGCTTTATTTCAAAGCAAAATCACATAATCTTGCTCCATTTTTTTCATTTTTCAGCATAGTTTATAAGAAAAACATAGCGAAACAGCCGATATTATTAATTATCAACTATTTCGCTATATAAACCTTATACATTTAGGAATAAGACAAGAACTATATTATCCTATTTTATCAAATCCTACTATTGGTTGCAACACTTCCGGAATCATTATTCCATCTGGTGTTTGGTAATTTTCCAATATACTTGCAACAATTCTAGGTAATGCCAAAGCACTACCATTTAAAGTGTGGGCCAAACGTGTTTTTCCGTCTTTATCTTTGAAACGTAATTTCATACGATTAGCTTGGAATGTTTCAAAGTTCGACACAGAACTTACTTCCAACCATTTTTGTTGTGCAGCACTCCATACTTCAAAATCATAAGTCATAGCCGATGTAAAACTAATATCTCCACCACAAAGTTTCACTATACGGAATGGTAATTTTAGTTTTGTAAGCAATCCGGCAACATAATCTTTCATTGTTTCTAATGTTTCGTATGATTTATCCGGATGTTCCACAACAACTATTTCAACCTTATCAAATTGATGCAAACGATTCAATCCTCTTACATCTTTACCATAACTACCGGCCTCGCGACGGAAACAAGCAGAGTAAGCAACATGCTTTATTGGAAATTGAGTTTCTTGCACTATAACATTACGATATATATTTGTTACCGGCACTTCAGCTGTAGGTATCATATAAAAACCATCGGCCGGTATTTGATACATCTGTCCTTCTTTGTCCGGCAATTGTCCTGTTCCCAATCCCGACGCTTCGTTTATCATCAACGGAGGTTGTATTTCCAAAAATCCTTCAGCTACTGCACTATTCAAAAAGAATGTTATCAACGCACGTTGCAATGCAGCTCCTTTACCTTTATATACAGGAAAACCGGCACCTGTTATTTTATTTCCCAACTCAAAATCCACAATATCATATTTCGAACATAAATCCCAATGAGGTACTGCTCCTTCGTGCAATGTAGGTATTTCACCAAACGAAGCCACTACTTCATTATCATCGGCAGTTTTACCTTTTGGCACAGAAATATGTGGCGTATTGGGCAAACTTATCAACTTTTCGTTCAATTCTTTTTCAGCCAACAGCAATTGTTCATCCAATTCTTTTTCTTGTACCTTAAGTTCTGCTGTACGCTGTTTTTTCTCATTGGCTTCTACTGTTTTTCCTTCCTTGAACAATTTACCTATTTCTTTTGCAATAGCATTGCTTTCGGCTTTTATAGTATCAGCTTTATGTTGTAATTCTCTTCTATTATTATCCAACAAAAGTATTTCTTCTACTCTACTTTCGGCATCAAAAACGTTTTTTATTTGCAAACGTTCTATCGCCTCACGTGTATTTTCTCGCAAATATTGTATCTGTAACATATTATATTATATAGTTTTATATCAATACTAAGTGTTTTCTACTACACTACAAAAATACAAAATTATTCCATAACTAGCACAATTATATTGTCTTTCCTCAAATATTTTTCTAACAATGAAAAAAAAATAGTAATTTTGCATACGATAAAGACATATAGTAAACAAACATATAATGCAATGAAAAAAACATTTATACTTGCTACAATAGCACTTATTTTCAACACAACATCGTGCAAATCTCAGATTTATTCACCCGAAGATGAACAACTTCGCAAAGAAATAGGACAAATGCTTCTTGTAGGATTTAGAGATACAGAACTACAAACAGGCAGTTCCATATACAGAGATATTACCGAATACAACATTGGCGGTGTGATACTTTTCGAATACGATGCACCATCGCAAAGTCGACCTAGAAACATAAACTCGAGGCTACAACTACAAAAACTTTGTAAAGATTTGCAACTACTTGCAAACGGAAATCTAATTATATCCATCGATCAAGAAGGTGGCAAAGTAAACAGACTTAAAAATCAATATGGATTTCCTCGATTTATTTCGGCTCAAGAAATGGGAATTGAAAACGATCCTGACACTACTATATTTTATGCAAATCGTACTGCTAAAACATTAAATTCTATGGGAATTAATGTCAACTTTGCTCCTTGTGTTGATATTAATTCTAATCCCAACTGTCCAATTATTGGTAAATTAGGACGTAGTTTCTCTGCCGATCCGGATATGGTTATAAAACATGCTTCGATGTGGATAGAAGAACATAATCGCAACAATGTAATTTCTGTTATTAAACATTTTCCCGGTCATGGTAGTTCAAAAAACGACACCCACTTAGGAATAGCCGACATCAGCAGCTCTTGGACTGAAAACGAACTTATACCTTTCCAATACTTTATAGATTTAAAAATGGTTGATGCCATCATGACTTCTCATGTATTCAATGCCAATATAGATTCTATATTTCCTGCTACTTTGTCGTACAACACACTGACAAATCTACTACGAAACACTATGAAATTTGAAGGCGTAATAATAACCGACGACCTTGCCATGGGTGCTATGGTACAACATTATAGTTTGGAACAAATGCTTGAATTAGCTATTCTTGCAGGTGCTGACATGCTTTGTTTGTCGAACAACGGAAACAATTACGACCCGAACATTGTTCCTAAAGCTGTAGAAATAATATACAACAAAGTTATAAACGGAAACATTTCTCGCGAAAGAATAACAGAGTCGTACAACAGAATACAACAACTTAAAGACAAACACCTACAATAAAAAAAACACCTGATTCTATGATAAAGAAAATCTCGATATCGGTTGCTATGATATATATTATAGCCGGTTCGGCTCTAGGACAATACACCACAACTGGCTATCGTCTGAAAGGTAAAGTTGCCCGCTTGGAAACTAAAATGTATACCCAAACGAAGCAAGGAGAAAAACATCTTGTAAACGAAACTATAATAACATTCGACACTTTGGGCCGCATTACCGCTAAACAAGACATAAAACAAAACCTATATTATCAGTATAAATACCGCACCAACTCTACCCTATTGACACCCGACTCCATAGTGATAAAGTCAGACAATGAAAACGAAAGTGTTATAGCCATAAGCTACACCGCATCGGGAGAGAAAACATCTGAGATACAAATATCCGACAACGTAGCGATTAAAAGAACAGACATAAGCTACGACAGCACAACAAACACAAAAACAGAAACTATAATACAACTACCCTCAAATACTCCTACACAACAAATAATATCCGTCTACGACCAAGATGGTTGCAAGATTAAAGAATGTTTCTATGTGTACGATAACGATAATTATAACCATCCACGCATAACACACTCTATAGCATCTGTCTACGACATAGAATCCAATTTAATGCAAACCATAACCTATTCTTACAACGATGAAGGTGTGGTATCGAGATGCGTAGACACATACAACAAACGCGGAAAAGTAGAAACCCGAAATTGCTATACCGAAGACGATTTTCTTTTCCAAAGTCAAACATCGAAATACGACAAACACAACAACTTGAAGAAAAACAGTACAACCTACAACTCCGAAGACGAAAGCATAACAAACACCACAACCTCTAAATACCAATACGACCATTACGGCAATTGGATCGAACTAAAATTTATGCAATATACCACCGAGAGAAATATAATATACTACGAATAAGATTTTCCGGCACCAATATTAAGCAACTTCTAAAATTCCGACAAACTACTTGTATGTTTTAGAAGTTGTTCTATCTTTCGTAGTAGCACATTAGTTTAAATGGATTCAACAGACCATCTTTTTCAAGTTCATAAAATAGTTGTTCGTACAACACTATAGATAATCCATCTGTAATTTTGAAAGTTGTTTTACTCGGACATTTCCATGTATAATCACATTCTGCCACATAGCATTGTTTCCCATCAATCACTCTTTCGCTCAATATACACCCGTTCAATAATATTGCACCCTCTTTTTCCGGAGAATTAAAAGCATAGTCGACATCACCATTCCAAGCCATTTTACCCAATTGGTTATTTTCAAATCGTGCTTTAATTTTAGGTGTAATCCAATTATCTGAATGCATATAAACCGTATCCTTATCCGTAACTAGCATCTTAAAATTTGCATACGCAGCATCCTTACAATACAGTGAACCTATACTGCATATACCAAGATGCAAAGTCAAAATACTAGCTTTCTCATACAACGAGATTGGTTGCCCTTTTGCTATTTTTTCTACACACCCTCTTTGAACATCCGAGAAAAGCCAATAACATCCGTTTCCTATTATTAGTAAGATAATTATAATTGATACGATTATAATTCTTTTCATTGCATATTTTAAAAATCCATAACCTCATTTCCCATTTTCTTCCAAATAATCAATAGGATTCAAGTAAAACATTTTCAAGTGTCCAAGCGGAGCATCATCTATTCGCCAAGGATAAGGTATTTTAGTAACTATAGAATAATGCAAATGAGCAGGCGTAGTGGCAGCATTTCCGGTATTACCTACTGTGCCAATCTCTGTATTTTGAGTAACAAAGGCCAATGGACGTGTCTTCACTTCGTCTAAATGAGCATAATAATGTATTCTCCATTTAGGTCCGAGTATTGTAACAAACTTACCGCTTTTTTTACCATCGGATGTAAAAAGTACTATCCCCACAGTAGAAGAATGCACACTTGTACCTTTCTTGGCAAATATATCTACACCCCTATGCACTCCGGAAGATCCCCAACCCGGATACCAAAAAGTTTCGTGATTGTAGCTATTCCAACCTGCTCCAACTACAGGCATCTTTAAATTTTGCGGTATCAGCAATCCTATTACTATAATTGCCAACACTGCTATAAACGTTCTTTTAATCCATTTTTTCATATCACAATTATTCTCACAATTGGACAAATACTATAAAATTTACGACTTTGTTCTAATCATCACCGTACTTTCATAATAAGTATTCCAATTCTTTTTTTTACAAGACGACTCTTCTATATAAATTCCCAATGCCCGTTTTTGTCCGACCCTATGCGTTTAATAATAGTACCATTTAGTTTCTTAATATATCTGGCTACTGTAGCACGCCCCAAGTTCAACACTTGAGCATATTCATCGTATGTATATTCCGGATGCTCTTTTATAAGTTCTAATAGTCGACATTCCGTTGGGGACAATTTTGTATAAGTCTTTACAATATCATTTACAGTATCATTTTTAACATCATTGATACTATTTTGATACTGTAAAATCCTATTTTCAAGGTTCGCAATATGATGTAACATCATTGCATTTTGTATTATAGAACTATCTTCTTTTTCTCTACTGTCAATCAAAGCTTGTATATAATCAACTTTTGTTTCTTTTGTCACAATCGAGGGTATTAATCCCAATTGTCGTTGTATTATATTCATAAGCAACCGCGAGGTCCGTCCATTGCCATCTACCCATGGATGTATGGTAACGAGTCTAAAATGAGCCTCGAAACTCAATCTATAACATTGTGCTATATCTTTTTTATTTATTGATTTTAATTCGGCGTTAAGCCAATTGCAGAAATCTATAGTAGCTTTGCGTACTTTTGAAAATGCCATATAGCTATTGCCTCCTATCCCTGCACTTACATTGCATAAGCGTAACTCACCCTTCGATGAATCGAAATTACCTCCCAACACAGAATATTCACTACCTGTACATCGCATCACTTTGGCCGACAACTCACACAAAAATTCGACACTATAAGGTTTAGATTCCTTTATCCATTCAAAGCCGAATAGATAAGCGTTTTTAAGATCGACGTTCATCATCTGCTCATTCACACTTCTGCCTTTGACAGCAATACCTTCATCAAACAATAATTGATTCTCTATCTCTGTAATAGTAGAACCCTCTATAGCTGTAGAATGAGTAACAATCGAATATAGGTAGAATTTATCATAATCAACTTGATGTTCTATACCCGAAGCAACATATCTTTCTATCGTTTTTACTAATTTCTTATCTATTTCGTTCATTGTTCTTTTATTTACACGATTGTTGCAACACCCTTGCAATGATGATAACTAAAGATTAATCATATTATTATAACACATTCGAAAAAAATTAATTTTCGGAACATTAACTTTAGGCAATTACTAAAAATTGCCATTAGTCTATATGCTTTTCTACTGCCATTTTCACATTATTAACTTCATCTATCAACTGTGCTTGCGTAGGTAAATATAATTGATATTCTCTTGCAAGTATAGTTTTATTATCTTCCGGCAAAGTCATTTTCACTACAGTATCATTTTTACTTGTTCCAAGTAATATACCGATGGTAGGATTTTCTTCCGGTAATTTTTCACATCTGTCATAATAGTTTACATACATCTGTAGTTGTCCCAAATCTTGATGCGTAAGTTTACCATTCTTCAATTCTATTACTACGAAACATCTAAGCAGACGATTATAAAATACCAAATCGGCAAAAAACTCATCATCTTCCAACAATATCCTTTTTTGTCTTGCCACAAAAGAAAACCCATTGCCCATTTCTAGCAAAAAGTCTGCTATATGCGAAATTATAGCTTCTTCTAGATCTTTCTCGTAATACGATGCCTTTTTCTCCAAACCTAAAAACTCCAATACCATAGGATCTTTTATAATTTCTTGCGGACTTTGAGGTAAACGCTCTTTACGAGCAACAGCCAATACAGCTTCTTTGTCGTTGCTCAATAGTAAGCGTTCATATAATTGTGAATTTATTTGCCGTTCAGTTTCTCTTGCAGTCCATCCATTATTTACAGACTCCAACTCGTAATATTCTCGTTTGCAGGGATCGTCAATTTGTATAAGCAATCTATATTGAGTCCAATTCAATTGTGAACGCAGTGCGTTCACAATTGGATAAAGACGATAAAATTGTCTACAAAAAGCCAATTGTCTATATGAAAACCCACTACCATAATTGGGTTCCAATTCCGAAGCAAGATTTTTTATAAGATACGTTCCATAATCGGCTCGTTCCTTACCTTGCTGTTCTTCTTCAAAAATACGCTGTCCTATATTCCAATACATCTGCACTCGACAAAAATCTACACTTCGTACTGCCGCACTCCGCGACGTATTGATTATATTTATTACATCATCTAAAAAGACATTTCGTATATCGGTATTCTTTTCTTTCATCGTTACAAATATTATACCATTGCTTTACAGACTATAGAACGAACTACACCCAAAAATATTTTTCTGTCTACCCCTTAAATGCTTCTATCATTCTTTTTATTGCTTCAAAAGCCATATCATCAACCGCATTGAGCGCCTCTCTATATCCTACATCAGGATTCATAACTTCGTCATTATTCATGATAGTAATAGAGTCCACATGCTTTTTAAGTTCTTGAAGACCCTCTTCGGATTGTCTCTTTCTAAATGCACCTTCAAATGAAAAAGGCATCGTTACAACTGCTCCAACATGTATCTTACTTTTACCATCATCATCGGTAATACTTTTGGCAATTTCTGCCACCACAGGTGCTGCACCCGTTCCTGTGCCACCTCCCATGCCGGCAACAATGAAAAGCATCTTTGTATTGGGCATAATAATCTTCTTTATCTCTTCTCTACGTTCTATAGCCATATTTTTAGCTACTTCGAGTTTATTTCCCGCTCCTAACCCTGTATCTCCCAACTGTATTTTAGCAGGCACAGGACTCCGTTCCAAACTTATACCATCTGAATTACATACAATAAGATCCATATCTGTAACTCCTTCTCTGTATATATGATCTACCATATTGCAACCACAGCCGCCTATGCCTATCACCTTAATAGGATTAGATAATTCTTCAGTAAGTTCATACTCTGCCAAATTGTTTTTTAATGTGTTTTTTCTCATATTGCCTATATCTTTAATTCTTATACAAATACCTAATATTCAGAAATTAGAATCATTTGATATTTCTTCTATAACCCATAAAAATTATTTTTATATCAAGATTGTCCTATCGGATGAATTTCTCATAAGTCATCTATATGTAATTTCTTCATAGTAATTTTATCTATGATTCTCAAATGGCAAGAGCATCTTGGTATTAATCTCGCTAACTGTAGTTAGCGATTCTTCCTCTCTTATTTCGCTAACCGCAGTTAGCGATTTTAAATCATCACACCAAGTTTCATAAAACTGACGCATAAATTTGATGTTAGCAGCTGAAAATCCACGAAGTCCGGGCAATTCTCTTTGTAGTTGTTGACTAATAGTTTCAATAGCACCTTTACCCCAAAAACCATTTCTGGAATTTTTGGAAACATATTTACCAATACCATAATACAGAGACAATTGTTCTCTATTTACAGAAGATATTGCACGATACTGACTACTCAATATTGCCTCTTTTATTACTTGCACCTCTTCGGTATATTTTTGCAAATCGTCCATATTGCCTATTATTTTATATTTATAACGTTATCAGTAATATCATAATATAACTACTTCTAAAATTATCCCATATATATTAGAACATAACATATACATGACACACTGACACCATTTTAATTCCGGTATGTAAATTCAAACCTATTCTTAGCTGTTACTTATCCTTATTAAGTTCACCATACAAAGCCAGACCTTTGGGAGTTAACAAATATTTCTGTCTTGGATGTCGAGGTTTGTCCGGATAACGCATACATATATATCCCTCCTTAATAGCAGGATTAAGATGGTATTCCAAAAAATTGGGGCGATGTTTCAACACCAACGCTTCCATTAATTGAGATATAGAATATTCTCCAATACCAATAAGTCTCACCAAGTTTATAATTGAAGCATTGCTTGTATGCAAAAGATCCGATACTTGTTCGGGTACTTGTTCGGGTACTTGTTCGGGTATACCATCAATACTTGTCTGTTCCATCATTTTAGGCTGTACCTTCCATTCCTTGGTTGGATGAATATACAAATATCTATTTCGCAAATCCCACTGTTCGCCCAATAGCAAATTACGGAAAAAACGTTCTAAATATTCCGGGCTATAATCTATATCAAGCACTGCACTACGAAAGTTGGCACGTACCAAAGCATTACGAAAATACCAAGAATGTTCGGCAAACATATCATTTTTCACTTTGAATCCGATACTTCTCAAATAAAGTATAGAGAAAACAGCTGTTGTACGCGTGTTACCTTCTCTAAAAGGATGTATTTGCCATATACCTGATACAAAACTAGAAATATGACTTATCAGAGCATCCGACGAGATACCTTTATAGCTAAAACTACGTTCCCTGTCTATATCATGTTCCAAAGCTCTATACAAGTCTTCCCAATTAAGGTAATGTACAGTATCATAATTCAGCACCCATTCTTTTTTAGTTATATCATAATCTCGCACATTTCCTGCATGTTTAAACACCCCTTCAAATATTCTTCTATGCAAAGCTATGTATCCTTTTGCACTAAAATCAAAAGCATCTGTAGAAAGAATTTTAGTTATATTCGCCGACACTTTATCCGCTTCTTGTTTTTCATCTGCCTCCGATTCCTTATGTGTTTTAGATAGGTAATAAGTTTTTATAAGCTCGCGTACCTCATCTATACCTATCTCTCCTTCTATATGTTTGCGAGCAGTGTTTTTCAGATATTCCGATGTTTGCAAACCATCTACAGCCTGCAAGCCTATAGCAGTTCGCCATATTGCTGCCTTTTCTTTTTTATCAGGTTCCCCTTGCTTTACGTATTCATCAAAATCCAGATAGCCGGCTTTCATATTTTATTTGCTTATATTGTTTTGTCTAAAATATCTATTTTCAAATGTAAAATCACAAAAATAAACGCACTATCACCAAAAATATTTTCCTTTAGTCCTGTTCTTTGCTACTACCATATATCTAAACAAATTACCCCATATATCTCACCCACACAACATATATATGTTAGCACGGTAAGATATATGGGATAAAAAAGTTTGATATATATCTAAAATTCGCAGATATTATCTACTCGAACAAAATCATATCAGACTTTTCATATCTAATATTTTTTAATTTCTTCTTCATGAAATATGAATTGTTTTTCACTAGCTTTATATTCAATTTTAAAATTACATTCTTCGCTTTTACAAGGAAATATTAAGTTCAAAATTCCAGGTTTATACCAATAGTTTAATGTATATGCAACTATAGACAGTTCTCTTATCATATCAAAATTAGTAATAATATCACTAATTTCAGATAATTAAACTGGTATATCTGCGATTTGGAAAGAAGGAGAACTATAGTATGTCACACTAGTTGCTTCATCATCTATAGCCGGAAAAGTTACAGTAAAATAAACTGTACGTATATCATATATAGTATCTCGATTTGGAGTCATTGCAATTCCATCACACGATACCATATCATACTTTTTACCTTTATTATCTATTAAACATACTCCTTCTGTCATTTCTATAAAAGTACCAAAACATTTAGGAGTAACAGACCATTTACAAACCGTTTCAGAAGAAGTAAAATAAATTTGCTCTAAATTCCATGTATGATAATCTGTTTCAATTGTACCACTTTTATATGTATTCGCGACTTGACTCCTAAAACTTTGGTAGTTATTCTTTTCGTTCTTGTATAATCGCAAATAATATTCAACAGAATCTTTTAATTCTTCAATTCTAGTCTGTTGTTCTATTATTTCATCATTAGCATCTGCCAATCGCTGTTGAGTTACATTTAGACTATCATTTAAGAAGAATATTCCTATCCCACAACCAATTAAAACAAAAACAAGTATTACTATATTTTTTATTTGTTTCTTTTGGCGTTCTATTCGCAGACATTCTTTTTGTAATTCTATAGATTTTCTTTCATAATCATCCCTTTCCTTAGCAAATTCAGATAACTTTCTAAGCAACAAATTTGTAGAATTTTTATTACTACCATAAGACGACACGATATTTCTATAAGTATTAAACGCATTTTTCCATGAAGTATTAGAAGCATTATCCGATAGTTTATGAATAGTTCCTTTGCTAACAGAAACATCTTGCACTGGTAATTGAGCAGAATAGTTTTCTAATTTTTCTATGTAATATCTAATCTTATCACATATTTCATCTATATGAACCTTATTCGAGTCAGACATCTTTGATGTTTGACTTACAACATTTCCCTGTCTATCAACAGATAATAAAATACCACTTTCTAATATTTCTGAAAATACTTTTTCAAATACTTTTATTAGCCGTTTTGCGTCGCACACCCATAAACTATTCAATAATACACATATTCCAATATAACCATTCTGAACACGCTTGTAATAAATATGGTAAACAGCTACATCATTTCTATGTATAACTAATAGAGAATCATTTTTCAAATAAGACTCATACTTTTTGAATATATCTTCAGCATAATCCAATGGATATTGCGAATATGGCTTTGAGGAATTATTGGTTTCGCTACCAAATATGTAAATTGAAGAATTCATAACTAATTAAGTATAAATACAATTTCTTGATTTTCGTTATCCACTGTATATTTTGCAGTTCTGTCTAATATATCATTACCTAACAAAAGTGGAGCATTCGGATTGTTGATAACTGTAACTTCTACATTATTGCATTCTAATTTATTATCAATAACTATCGATTTTATATTGAATACCATATTTTCAACAATCGAACCATCTGCAATTCCCGAATATCCTTTTCCTTTGTAATCCTCCATAGTCAACACTCCTTTTGATGCCAAATAGTTTGCTTCTTCTATAGAGATTGTTGCTCCCGAACAACCAGAGTCAAATATCATATCAATATTTATCAGTCCATTGAGCAAACAAGGAATATATTTAACACCTCCTCTTGTTGTAAACGGAACTCTAATTTCGTTACTTTCCGTATAATCTTCTGTATCCATATAATCATTTAGATTAAACGAATTTTGATCACCATTGGAGCATGAACATACCAATAGTGCCAACATCATTAATGCAAATATACTTTTCTTCATTTTTTAGTTATTAATTATATCGTATATCCTATCAAGAGTCGCTTCCAAATCACAAATAGAGGATTTCAAGCTATCTATTTCTATTTTAAGATATTTATTTTCTTCTACAAGCTCTGCTTTTTCTTTTTCTAATTGCTTGTTTTGCTCTTGTAGTTCGGAAATATTACCTTCCGAACCACAAGAAACAAAGCATACAACCAAAACTAACAAAAAAATTATTCTTCTCACTTTTTAACTATTTTCTCTTTTGCTGAAATTTGTCATATTCTTTATTTAGACTATCTATTTTTAGCTCATATTCTTTCACATAATCTTGTAGTTTTGTTTTTTCTTCTTTTAGTGAAATAATTTCATTCACTCTCTGTTCAATAGTTTTCTTTAATTTAGCGATTTGTTCAGAGTCATTCGAACTATCTGATGACTTAAACATACCTATTGCCATAACGACAGAAACAAGTGCAATTAACCAAGGAATATATTTCCTGATTTTATGAGGAAACTTTACACTGCCTGATTTTTGATTTTCTCCATCTTGCATTTTTTCAGTTCCACTATTTCTTGTGTCTTGTTTTTTTTTAGGTTTCTGATGTCCTAGAATTTGAGCAACTGTATTTCCCTTGTTATTTGAAATCAATCCTTTAATCGAATCTTGACCATTTAGAATCTCAATAAGCATTTCTCGAACATCTCTCTCAAACAAATTTTTCGGATTATTCTTTAATTCCTTATTTTCTTTCTCTAGCTGTTCATTCTTTTTCTTTTCAGACTGCAAATCACTTGCTTTTTTATCTCTATCTTTTTTTAGTTCCTCTAATTCATTACTCAAAGAAACTATTTTAGAGTTCATTGCATCAAGTTGATTGTCTTTAACTTTGATAGTTGATTGTACTTCGCTTAATTTAGTTCCCAAACTATTTATTTGAGTTTCCAACTCCTTGTTTTTGTCATAATCTGAATATGTATGCAATGTCCAAGTTTTTGCTAATTCATTTAAAAGAACATTCTTATCTGCACTAGTTACATAAAGATTTCTATTTACCGATGGAGTTTTAGAAAAAGGTATTTTATTTGACTGAAATTCTCCAAACTGTGAAGCTGTATCTTTAAATCTTTCATTCAGATAATTCACTATCGATTCTTTATTTTCCTTTGTGAAGAAATTAGACAAAGATTCAACTTTGTATTTATAGCTTTTAATTTTATTTTCTTCTTTTTCTTCGATAATTTTACCTTCGATATAACGTTCATAAATATGATACAATACATTTTGTATCAATTTAATATTGAGATGATAACCACCATTCATTCTTATAGTTAATGCAAAATATCCATTAGTTCGTGTTCCTACTACATTTCGTCTAAACAACAAAGAATAGTAAGTAACTTTTTCATTTACAATAGCATCTACATAAAAATCATAACTATGACATTCGTTTTCGGATATATTAAAGAACTTCTCTAAATATATCCTAGCCTTATCATCACCACTTGGAAAAATCTCATTATCCTTAGGACTTCCAGATATAAAAACATCAAAATAACCTGCCATAATCTTCTATCCTTTAATTATTTTACGAATACATTCCCACAACATAGCCGGGTATTTATCATTACCCTTTGTATAACTTTTCACAAGTTTATTATCCAACATCACCTCTTCGTAAGTACCTGTTTGAAATGGTACAATAATATATTTAAATGGTTTCCATAACGAAGTAATTGGATTAGTATTTTTAAACGACTCTAAAAGACTAGGATAAGCACCTTTTATATACTTCTCAACTTGTCCAATATTTAAATTACCTTGAGCTCCAAAAAATTCATCTTTCTTGTCTACTTTATTGAACAAAATTATTGACTTATCATTATTACCACCCAATCTTTTCATGGTAAATATTTTTTTTGCATATTTTGTTCTATCTTCCCTATCTTTCCAGTCAGGTTCTGTCAAATAAAGCCAAATCTTCCTATTTTTAGAGTTGATAATATTCTGTATATATGGCAAAAATTGTCCTTTGGGTTCATTTCTATCATTAGGATTATAGTAATGTTCTCCAGGAGCTTCCAATATTTGAAGAATCGGTCTGCCATTATGATATACATATAATAGCATAAAATTCAAACCATCTGTTTTCTCAGCAGCATAACGATCATACAAAAGATCATTGAATTTCTCACACATATCTGTATAATTCTCATCGTATGACGGACGAAAACTTCTATTGGATTTAATTGTAAAACCATGATCGTCCAAATACTGTGCTAAACGTATCAAAGTCATTGTTTTTCCAACTGCCGGCGGTCCAAACAACACCAAAATTGGTGTTTCTTTATCTTGAATATCTACAGTTATTGTTTGCGGATTTTTTAACTCTGCATTACTATATGTTCTTTTTGGTTCTTCGTCTTGAACTGTATCTACTGTATTATCTAGTTGAGAAACAAAATCTTCATTATTTTCTATTTGAGAATTTGTGTCATATTCTACACTTGTATTCTGAGTTCCAAATGGATTAAAATCTTCAGCCATATCTAATTATATTTTAAAATGAGTAATTATTTCTATTTGATTTAAATGCTATATTAAAGAATAAGAATGCTGCAATATCTATCATCAACGATATCAAGATAAAGTATATCATACTTTTAGTTTCTTGAATATCGTATTTCTTATTCAATTGACCTTTGAGATAGTCCTTATATACAATTTCTCCGGCGTTTGTCAACTTATGAGATGGTAAACCTTTCTCATCTTCTACATATTTCGTACGATAAGATGTTTCACCTGTTATCGTGTATTTATCAAGAATATTGTAAGCATTATTTATTTGAGATCTAGCCTCCTTAAGCATTGCTTCATTAACATTTCTATTATCATCCAAAGCTTTAATCATAGCTTCAAGTCTTTTTTTAGTATCCTTAGCTCTCTCAACTTCTTTTTCTCTAATTGCAACCTGAACAGCTAAATCTTTTTGCAATTTAGATTTATATATAACTAATTGATCTGAAATTGCATTCGAATAATGTTTATTAAGTCTATTCATTTCGTTTCCAGAAAAGTTTCTTGCCTTAGTTCGAGGTATAGAACCTTTTGCTATACCTAATTTATCTTCTATTTCCAATAATATCTTTTCAGCTCTGTGAGCAAAACCTTTATGGTCTGGATTATTCATTTCACCAATAAGAGCTTCTTTTTTAGTTTCTATTTCTGCTACTTGCTTATTTATTGCAGCTTCTTTATCATATGCCCAAGCTTTGACATCAATTATAGAGTACAATTCTTTGTCCTGCCAAGCTATCTCTTTTTGAGCTACTGTCTTAGCTGCACGCTTGTACAAGAAAGTATGAGCATTTGTCGGAAAGCTAACTGCTAACCAAAAAACAAGAACAATCAAAAGACCTCCAAATAATTTCAATCTACGATTTTCTTGAAAATCAGAACTAAAACTTTCAATAATCCACTTAGTTCCAAGTGATGTTATTATGTAAAATCCAATAACAATAGCTACCCAAATAAACCTTGGAAATGCTCCATCAAAAGTAAGATATAAACTTTCAGATGTTGCAAAACAACTTATTGCTCCAAATATTACAAACATCAACAATGGAAAGAAAAAAGATAAAAAACTTCTATTACCCATAACTTTATACCCTTAATACGTGTCGGGCACAACCGTAAAAAATCACCTATCGAATCCCCAAATAGGCACTTATAAAATTGTTATTATATGATATATATACAAAAAGAAAGCGCGGGAATCCAACAACCACTTATCCCGCGTACCGAGGCTCTCGCATTGCCCACAACCTAAGGATAAGCAATGCCGAAGCCCACGCTGTATTGATATACTATAAGATTATTATGTATAACAAAAACCATGGGACATTGACTTTGCTTTACCCTGTAGGCTGTGTTCTGAATTTGCGAGATTCGGTACGCCACAGATAAAACGTTTGTTCAACGTCTCTTTCTATATATGTTTGTCGCCCACCCTTATACCCCGTTAGGGCTTCGGATCTAACGACGGTGCAAAGTTACAAATAGTTTTTCATTTGGCAAAATAATATTTGAGTTATTTTCAACTTTAACATTTCCCACATCTATTCCACAAACAAGTACAATAGTAAAGAACAAGAATAACAGAACTGAACTTTAGCTTTTAGCCGTTGGCTTTTGGTTTTGCCGGCACAAGAAATATTGTTGTATTTTATCCATTTCAGTTGTTGTATTGGATAAAAATATGCAATTTCACCACTATAGCATTAGAATTTGGCACACTATTTTCAGAAAAAAACTATGGCGTTTAGCCATCAAAAGTGCCGTAGTTTTAGATCAAAAGTATGGCACTTTTGAGTGCTATGTGTGGTAGTTTTGGAATGAAAATATAGTGGATTTGTGATTTGCTGATTTAGGTTGTCACATTTGTGTCTTTAGACTGATTTAAGTTGACTGGTTAATAACTCTTGACTATTTATAGTTTACATTATTCACTATTACGACTGTTTTTGGTTTACTTTAATAAAGAATAAGAA